>NZ_JBICYB010000025.1:0-93104 GCF_043200575.1 Streptomyces sp. NPDC048392 | reverse complement strand
GCTGTTGAGTTCTCAAGGAACGGACGCTTCCTTCGTACTCACCCTCTCGGGCTTTCCTCCGGGCGCTTCCCTTCGGTCTTGCGTTTCCGACTCTATCAGATCTTCCCGATCCGATTTCCTCGGTGCTTTCCAGGTGCCCGCTTTCGCGTTTCCCTTTCCGGCGACTCCGACTTTATCAGAATTTCCGGACCAGTCAGACCGGCCGTTTGTTCCGATTCATCGGTAGAGTGCTTCGTCGAATGCAACGATTCGGAGAAGCTGGTAGATGTGCACTGTCACCCTCTGGGGTGGACCCGTCTTGAGGCAACTGTTCAAATCTACCTCCCCGCTCGCTCCGTGTCAACGGCTCTTGCGGGAACGAAGAGGACACTAGCAGTTCACCAGGGGCGGGTGCACATCAGGCGGCCGTCGGCACGGTGGCGCTGCGTTCGGCCGCATCGAGGTCGCCCGTGTCGCCGGTGCGTACGGCGCGGCCGCCCAGGACGTAGACGTAGGCGAGGAAGGCCAGTTCGGCGACGACCCCGATGGTGATGCGAGCCCAGGTGGGCAGGCCGGAGGGGGTGACGAAGCCTTCGATGGCGCCCGATACGAAGAGAACGAGGGCCAGGCCGACTGCCATGCCGATGGCGGCCCGGCCCTCTTCGGCGAGGGCGGTGCGCCGCGTGCGGGGTCCCGGATCGACGAGGGTCCAGCCCAGACGCAGACCGGTGCCCGCGGCCACGAAGACCGCCGTCAGTTCGAGCAGGCCGTGGGGCAAAACCAGACCGAGGAAGGTGTCGAGGCGGCCGGCCGATGACATCAGACCGAATCCGACCCCGAGGTTGAGCATGTTCTGGAACAGGATCCAGATGACGGGCAGCCCCAGGAAGACGCCCAGGATCAGGCAGAGCGCTGCGGCCCAGGCGTTGTTCGTCCACACCTGCGCGGCGAAAGAGGCGGCCGGGTTGCTCGAGTAGTACGTCTCGTACTGGCCGCCCGGGCGGGTGAGCTCGCGCAGTTCGCTCGGTGCCGCGATGGTGGACCGGACCTCCGGGTGGGTGCCGATCCACCAGCCGAGCAGCGCCGCGACAGCGGTCGACAGGAGGGCCGTGGGAACCCACCAGTGGCGGGCCCGGTAGACGGCCGCCGGGAACTGCCGGGTCAGGAATCGTGTGACGTCGCGCCAGGAGGCACGTCGTGTGCCCGTCACCGCGCTACGCGCGCGTGCCAGCAGTTGG
Source organism: Streptomyces sp. NPDC048392 (assembly GCF_043200575.1). Classification (NCBI taxonomy): domain Bacteria; kingdom Bacillati; phylum Actinomycetota; class Actinomycetes; order Kitasatosporales; family Streptomycetaceae; genus Streptomyces; species Streptomyces sp. NPDC048392. The sequence goes on along the minus strand of NZ_JBICYB010000025.1, from coordinate 91,887 downwards.
CTGAGCCGTCCGGTCAGCTGGGGATCGGGTGCGCTGGACTGGATCAAGGAGAGGTGCGTGGCCGTGCGCTGGTAGAGGGCGACGAGTTCGTCGGTCTCGGCGCCGGTCAGGCGGCGTCTGCGCCGGAGCAGTGCGTCGAGGCGGTCCCACTCCGCGCGGTGGGCGGAGACGAAGACGTCGAGGTCCATCGGTGTGCCTGCTCCTCGGCTATCGTCGGCGGCTCGTCGTGGATCAGCTTGTCGTACTGCGGCGCGGTGCGTCCTCAGCTTGGCAGACTGGCGGGGACGGGGGCAGTCAGGGGAAGGGCGGCGGACGTGAGTGAGCTGGTGACGGGCGAGGCGGTGGCGCTGGAGCTGCGCCCCGCGAGGCTGCCCAGCAGGGCGCTGGCCGTCCTGCTCGACCTGGCGGTGGCCGTGGCCGTCTACGTGGCGGTGACCGTCGCGCTGGTGGTGTCCACCGCGTCCTTGGACCCTGCGGCGCAGACCGCGCTGTCGATCGCGGCGTTCGTCCTCGTACTGGTGGGCGGGCCGATCGCTGTGGAGACGCTCAGCCACGGGCGGTCGCTCGGGAAGATGGCGTGCGGGCTGCGGGTGGTGCGGGACGACGGCGGCCCGATCCGGTTCCGGCACTCGCTGGTGCGGGGCCTGATCGGGGTGGTCGAGATCCTCATGACGTTCGGGGTCATCGCCTGCATCGCCTCGCTGGTGTCGGCGCGGGGGCGCCGGCTCGGTGACGTGTTCGCGGGCACGCTGGTCGTGCGGGAAAGGGTGCCGTTCTCGTCGGCGGGTTTCATGCCGCCGCCTCCGCCCTGGCTGGAGGGGCGGTTCTCGGGGCTCGACCTGTCCGCGGTGCCCGACGATCTGTGGCTTGCCGTCCGTCAGTACCTGACGCGGATGGGGCAGCTGGACGCCCGTGTCGGCTGGGCCATGGCCGAGCGGCTCGCCGCCGATGTGGCGGCCCGCACCGGTGCTCCGGCGCCGCGGGAGGTTCCGCCGCCCGCCTATCTGGCGGCGGTGCTGCAGGAAAGGCAGGCCCGGGAGGCCCGGCGGTCGTTCGGCGGCGCCTCGGCGGGTGCGGGGGGTACGGCGGCGGCGCGGCCGGTGGCCCCTGCGCCTGCTGCCGCGCCCGCTGCTCCGTCGGAGGTGCCGATGCCGCCGTCGGTCCGGTCACCGGTCCCGTCCCCGGCGGCGCCGTCCGTGGAGCCGCCGGCCGCGCCGTCGCCGGGAGACCGGCCCGAGGTGACGCGGGACGTGCCGTCGGACGGTCGCCCCGGAACCGGGTTCGTGCCGCCGGCGTAGGAACGGCCGGCCTTCTGCGGCCCAGGTCAGGCGGCGTTGGCCCGGCGCCGCTCAAGGGAACAGGGACGGCGGTGTCTCCAGGTCCTCCAGCTCGATGCCGGGGGCCGCGAGTACGACGTCGCCGGCGATGTGCACGGAGTGCTGCTCGCCCGTGTCCAGGGCTGTGACCTGGTACTCGTCCACGACGAGGGGGCCGTTGTCAGTGGCGTGTGCTTCTCTTCTCAGCAAGGCCCAGGACTGGTCCACGGTACGGGGGGCGAGGACCGGGTCGGTCAGGGCGACGAGGCGTACGCGGGTGGCTGCCCGGGAGGGGGTGAGGCGCAGGAGACGGGTGACGGCGACGAGGAAGGCCGGGGAGGTGCCGGTGAAGGCGTGGGCGCGCGCATTGCCTTCGGTGGCGTGGACTCCGGTGGGATCGGTACGGACCCAGGTGACGCCGTCGATGGCGGCGCCGCGCACCTGCCAGTCGGCGGCGTGAAGTTCGAGGCGGATGGGGCGGCCGAGTTCGTCGAGAGCGAGGTCGACGGAGCCGTGGTGGTCTCCGGCGGGCGTGGTCAGCCGGGAGACGTAGCGCCAGCCGGAGGGGCCGGGGGCGCATTGGAAGCGTTCTTCTGCGAGGGGGGTGTGGTCGTGCGGATCGTGGAGCGAATAGCGGCCGCGGGGCATGGGTGTCCTGGGGGTGCTGGGTCGTGACGGGCTGCCGGCCCGTCCGCTGAGGCGCCAACGGGACAGGCCCCCGGCACGGGGGTGCGGGGGCCTGTCTCAAAGGAGCCGACGCGGCTCAGTAGCGGTAGTGGTCCGCCTTGTACGGGCCCTCGACCTTGACGCCGATGTAGTCGGCCTGCTCCGGACGGAGCGTGGTCAGCTTGACGCCGAGGGAGTCGAGGTGGAGCCGGGCGACCTTCTCGTCCAGGTGCTTGGGCAGCACGTAGACGTCGGTCGGGTACTCGTCGGGCTTGGTGAACAGTTCGATCTGGGCCAGGGTCTGGTCCGCGAACGAGTTGGACATCACGAACGACGGGTGACCGGTGGCGTTGCCCAGGTTCAGCAGGCGGCCCTCGGAGAGGACGATGAGCACCTTGCCGTCGGGGTAGGTCCAGGTGTGGACCTGGGGCTTGACCTCGTCCCTGACGATGCCGGGGGTCTTGGCGAGGCCGGCCATGTCGATCTCGTTGTCGAAGTGGCCGATGTTGCCGACGATGGCCTGGTGCTTCATCCTGGCCATGTCCGAGGCCATGATGATGTCCTTGTTGCCGGTCGTGGTGACGAAGATGTCAGCCTTGTCGACGACCTCGTCCAGCGTCGTGACCTGGTAGCCGTCCATCGCCGCCTGCAGGGCGCAGATCGGGTCGATCTCGGTGATGATCACGCGGGCGCCCTGGCCGCGCAGGGACTCCGCGCAGCCCTTGCCCACGTCGCCGTAGCCGCAGACGACGGCGGTCTTGCCGCCGATCAGGACGTCGGTGGCGCGGTTGATGCCGTCGATCAGCGAGTGGCGGCAGCCGTACTTGTTGTCGAACTTCGACTTGGTGACCGCGTCGTTGACGTTGATCGCCGGGAACAGGAGGGTGCCGTCGCGGTGCATCTCGTACAGGCGGTGGACGCCGGTCGTGGTCTCCTCGGTCACACCGCGGATCTCGGACGCGAGCCGGGTCCACTTCTGCGGGCTCTCGCTCACCGTGCGGGTGAGGAGTTCGAGGATGACGCGGTGCTCGTCGGACTCGGCGGTGTCGACCGGCGGGACCTTGCCGTCCTTCTCGTACTCGACGCCCTTGTGGACGAGGAGGGTGGCGTCACCGCCGTCGTCCAGGATCATGTTCGGGCCGCCGGTGGGGGTGTCCGGCCAGGTCAGCGCCTGCTCCGTGCACCACCAGTACTCCTGGAGGCTCTCACCCTTCCAGGCGAAGACCGGGACGCCCCGCGGGTCGTCCGGCGTGCCGTCCGGGCCGACGGCGACGGCGGCGGCCGCATGGTCCTGCGTGGAGAAGATGTTGCAGGAGGCCCAGCGGACCTCGGCGCCGAGGGCGACCAGGGTCTCGATGAGCACGGCGGTCTGCACGGTCATGTGCAGGGAGCCGGTGACGCGGGCGCCGGCGAGGGGCTGTGCGTCCGCGTACTCCCTGCGGATCGACATCAGGCCCGGCATCTCGTGCTCGGCAAGGGTGATCTCCTTGCGGCCGAACGCGGCCAGGGAGAGATCGGCGACCTTGAAGTCCTGTCGGTTGTCGACAGTCGTCATTACGGGCTGCTCCTCGGGTTGGGTCGAGGTGGGTATACGGCTGACCTGCGCGGCGGCGGACACAGGGTGCCCAGAAGAGGACACAGGCATGCCCGCGTGCGCGCAGCGCAGTCCGTCGGAGGCCCTCTCTCCCTCGGCCGGTCCATCCTGGACCGCCCGACCGCCATCAGCAGCGACGTCTGGCTCCGTCCCAAGCTACACCGCTGAACCCGTCGTCCCCAGTCCGCCTCCGAAGACTTCCGGACGTTCACCGAGCGTGACGGGAGGCGTCGGCGTGGAAGCCGACGGGCCCGCCGAGCGGGTCGGCGGGCCCGTGGGTGTGAGAGGTGAGGCGCTCAGTGGGCGGCGGGCGGCGTGCTCGGGCCGCCGGGTGCCGCTTCGGAGTCCGGGCCCTTGGCGGCCTCGGACGCGCTGTAGATATCCGGTTCGAGGTAGATGACGCGGGCGATCGGGACGGCCTCGCGGATGCGGGCCTCGGCGGCGTCGATGGCCGCGGCGACCTCGGCGGCCGTCTCGTCGTGCCGGACGGCGATCTTGGCGGCGACGAGGAGTTCCTCGGGCCCGAGGTGGAGCGTGCGCATGTGGATGATGCGGGTGACGGTGTCGCCGTCGACCGTCGCGCCCTCGATCTTCCGGACGTCCTCGATGCCCGCGGACTCGCCGAGCAGCAGGGACTTGGTCTCGGCGGCCAGGACGAGCGCGATCACGATGAGCAGGACGCCGATGCACAGGGTTCCGATGCCGTCCCAGACGCCGTCGCCGGTGAGCAGGGCGAGGCCGACGCCACCGAGGGCGAGGATCAGGCCGATGAGCGCGCCGAAGTCCTCGAGAAGGACGACCGGCAGCTCGGGGGCCTTGGCGCGGCGGACGAACTCCGTCCAGGACTGCTTGCCGCGCAGGGTGTTGGATTCCCTGATGGCGGTGCGGAAGGAGAAGCCCTCGGCGACGATCGCGAAGACGAGGACGCCGACGGGCCAGTACCAGTGCTCGATGTCATGCGGGTGCTTGATCTTCTCGTAGCCCTCGTAGAGGGCGAACATGCCGCCGACCGAGAAGAGCACGATGGAGACGAGGAAGGCGTAGATGTAGCGCTCGCGGCCGTAGCCGAAGGGGTGCTGCGGAGTGGCCTCGCGCTGGGCCTTCTTGCCGCCGACCAGCAGCAGGGCTTGGTTGCCGGAGTCCGCGAGCGAGTGCACGGACTCGGCGAGCATCGACGACGAGCCGCTGAAGAGGAACGCCACGAACTTCGATACAGCGATCGCGAGGTTGGCGCCGAGTGCCGCCACGATCGCCTTGGTACCGCCTGACGCGCTCATGTGTCGCGTTGTCCCTTCGCCTTCGCCTGCGTGTGTAGGCCGCCCGGGAGGGGCTGAGCCGGTAGCGGCTTTGCCCGTCCTTTGCGGTGGGTCATTGTTGCAGCCCGGCCGGGCACCGGTGCGCCGTACCGGGTTGCCGTATTCCCGTCAGACACGCACGGTGGCACGGAAGACCGTGCCGTTACCGGACACTACGGCCCTTTCGCCCGCCGCGACGAAGACGGAGCGGCCGGGGGCCAGTTCGTGTTCGCCCGCCCGTACGGTGCCCGCCGTGCAGAGCAGGATCTGCGGGGTGGGCAGGGTGAGGTCGTGGCCGCCCGACCCCTCGGGCAGGACGTGGCGGGACAGGCGGAACTCGTCGGTCGGGGTGTCGTACACCTCTTCGCCGTCGGGGGACGCCTCCGGGCGCAGGACGCCGGGGTCGCCGGCCTCGAAACGGACGATGCGCAGGAGTTCCGGGACATCGACGTGCTTGGGCGTGAGGCCGCAGCGCAGGACGTTGTCGGAGTTGGCCATGATCTCGACGCCGAGGCCGTTCAGGTAGGCGTGCGGGAGGCCGGCGCCGAGGTACAGGGCCTCGCCGGGCTGGAGCCGTACGTGGTTGAGGAGCATCGCGGCGAGGACGCCGGGGTCGCCCGGGTAGTGGTGGGCGATGTCGGCGTACGGCCGGTAGGCACCGTGGAGGCGGTCGCAGGCGGCCGCGGCCTCGGTGACCGTGTGGGACATCTCCTCCGGGTCGGCCGTGAGGATCGCGGTGAGGACCTCGCGCAGGGCGGCGTCCTCGGGGTGCGCGCGCAGCAGGTCGACGTAGGGCTTGAGGGAGGCGACGCCGAGGCCGTCGAGCAGGTCGGCCGTCGCGGCCGGGGTGCGGAAGCCGCACAGGCCGTCGAACTCGGTGAGGGCGCAGATGAGTTCGGGTTTGTGGTTGGCGTCCTTGTAGTTGCGGTACGGGGCGTCCAGCGGTACGCCCCGGCGCTCCTCGTCCTCGTAACCGGCCCTGGCCTGCGCGAGGTCGGGGTGGACCTGGAGGGAAAGCGGGGCGCCGGCGGCGAGGAGCTTGAGGAGGAAGGGCAGGCGGGGGCCGAACCTGGCCACGGAGGCGGCGCCCAGTTCCTTCTCCGGGTCGGCGTCGACGACCTCGGCGAGGGTGCCCCGGCCGGTGCGGGAGGGCGCACCGGGGTGGGCTCCCATCCACATCTCCGCCTGCGGTTCGCCGGTCGGCTCGGTCCCGAGGAGGTTCGGGATCGCGGTGGTGGAACCCCACGCGTAGGGGCGGACGGTGTTGTCGAGGCGGTCCATGGGCTCTCTCTGCCGGTGCGTGTCCTGGTGCGTGCGCGTACGTGCGCCTACTCGCCCGCGTGCGCGCGTGTCGGTGCGTACCCACGCGTACGCGGCGTACCCACGCGTACGCGATGGTCCGTACGGGATCAGGCGCCCGAGGCGAGCGCCAGGTAAACGGCGGCGAAATCCGTGACGGCGATCAGTTCGGCAAGGGTCTCCAGTTCACCGCCCGCCTCCGGCTCCAGCTCGCTGATCGGCGTGTCGTGGCCGAGGGCCAGCTCACGGGCGTTGGGGGCGGCGGTGAGGCCGCCGCTGGGGCGGTCGCGCAGAAGCACCACGCGCGCGTGCAGGGCGGGTGCCTCGTCCACGCGGTCACGGAAGAAGTCGTCGGGGTCGGCGCCCGCCGCGAGTTGGCCGGCGAGCAGGGCGCTGTGCGCGGCGAGCGCCTCGGGCAGTTCGGCGACGACGGCCGGGGTGCCGGACAGTTCGGCCAGCGCGGCGGCGAAGCGGCGGCCGGCGGGTCCGGCGGAGGTGCCCTCGGTCCACACGACGGGGAGGGAGTCGGCCAGCTCGACCGCGAGGGTTTTGGCGGGATTGCTGTAGGTCACGATGGCGGGCCCGCAGCGTTCGGCGATGCCGTCGAGGCGGTCGGCGACCTTCTCGATGGCCTCGGGCGGCGCGTCGAGCAGCGCGGTGCGGTCCAGCAGCGCGAGGAGGGGGGTGAGCAGCGCCCACAGGACGCCGGGAGCGGCACCGGCGAGGGGCTCGTCGTGGTCGTAGGGTGCGGTCGCCATCGGGATGAACAGGCCGTGGGAGGCGTTCACCGACTCGCTGAGCGGGGAGCGGGCGGGGGCGACGGCCACGACCGTGCAGCCGCGGCGGTAGGCCTGTTCGGCGAGCAGGGACAGGCCTGGCTCGGTGCCGTCCGGGGTGGCGATCAGCAGGAGGTCCACGGAACCGGCCCAGCCCGGCAGTTCCCAGCGCAGGGCGCCCGCGGCGGGGGCGACGCCGGTGGGTGCGAGGCGGGTGACGGGGCTGCCGGCGCCGGCGAGGGTGCCGAGGAGGTCGGCGGCCTGGGTGGCGGCGGCACCGGGGCCTGCGATCAGGACGGCGCGGGGGCGGCCGTCCGGCTTGAGGTTGCCGATGCCGGCCTCGGCGGCGTGCCTGGCGGCGGTGCGTACGCGGGCACCGGCCTCGGCGGCGCCGCGGAGCAGGCCGCGACGGTCGGCCTCGGTGAGGCGCTCCGGGGCGTCGAGGAGCGATTCGTCGAGCATGGCGGCAGTTCTCCGATCGCCGGGGCGTTCGTTCGATTGCGCGGGCGTCGCCGGGTCGCCGGGTGACGGCTCACCGGGTGGCGCGTGACGGGGCGTCTGGCCCCCGGTCACTCGGGGCGGCGGGCCTCGTCGACGAGGAGGACGGGGATGCCGTCGCGCACCGGGTAGGCCAGGCCGCAGTCCTGGCCGGTGCAGACCAGCTCCGTGTCCTGTTCCTCGAGGGGGGCGTGGCAGGCCGGGCAGGCGAGGATCTCCAGGAGGCCGGCTTCGAGCGGCATGGGGGTTCCCTTCGTGGGCGGTGGGGCGTGTGTGGATGTGCTGGTCAGGGTACCGCCGGGCGGGGCTGGTGTGGGGCGCGTGCGTTGAAGTGGGCGCCCGGCTTCGGTGCTGGGGCGCCCGACTTCGGCGCTGGGCGCGCGGCCCGGCGCCCGCGGGGTGCCGCCGCGCCCACCCCTGCCGCCGTGCCGCCCTGCCGCCCCGGCGGCACGGCTGCACGGCTGCACGGCTGCACGGCTGCACGGCTGCCCGCGGCTAGGAGCGGATGATCGCCAGAGCCTCGTCGCGTACCTCGCGCATCGTCGTCTCGTCCCGGGCCTCCGCGTTCAGGCGAAGCAGGGGCTCCGTGTTGGAGGGGCGGACGTTGAACCACCAGTCGGCCGCGGTGACGGTGAGGCCGTCGAGGTCGTCGAGGGTGATGCCGTCGCGGCCCTCGTACGCGGCCCTGATCGCGGCCAGGCGGGCCTGCTGGTCGGCGACGGTGGAGTTGATCTCCCCGGAGCCGGCGTAGCGGTCGTACTGGGCGACCAGGCCGGACAGCGGGCCGTCCTGCTCGCCGAGGGCGGCGAGGACGTGGAGGGCGGCCAGCATGCCGGTGTCGGCGTTCCAGAAGTCGCGGAAGTAGTAGTGCGCGGAGTGCTCGCCGCCGAAGATGGCGCCGGTCCTGGCCATCTCCGCCTTGATGAAGGAGTGGCCCACGCGCGTGCGGGCGGGTGTGCCCCCGTTCTCCCGCACGACCTCCGGGACGGACCAGGAGGTGATCAGGTTGTGGATGACCGTGCCCCTGCCGCCGTTGCGGGCCAGTTCGCGGGCGGCGACGAGGGCGGTGACGGCGGACGGGGAGACCGGGTCGCCGTTCTGGTCGACGACGAAGCAGCGGTCGGCGTCGCCGTCGAAGGCGAGGCCGAGGTCGGCGCCCTCCTCGCGGACCCGTTTCTGGAGGTCGACGAGGTTGGCCGGGTCGAGCGGGTTGGCCTCGTGGTGGGGGAAGGTGCCGTCCAGTTCGAAGTACATCGGCACGAGGTCGAGGGGCAGGCCGGCGAAGACCGGGGGGACCGTGTGGCCGCCCATGCCGTTGCCCGCGTCGACGACGACCTTGAGGGGGCGGATGGTGGTGAGGTCGACGAGGGAGCGCAGGTGGGTCGCGTAGTCGGCGAGCGTGTCGCGCCGGGTGACCGTGCCGGTGCGGGAGGACGGCTCAGGGGCGCCGGAGTCGCTCCAGCGCTCCACCGTCGCGCGGATCTCGGTGAGGCCCGTGTCCTGGCCGACCGGGGCGGCGCCCGCGCGGCACAGCTTGATGCCGTTGTACCGGGCGGGGTTGTGCGAGGCCGTGAACATGGCGCCCGGCAGGTCCAGCGCGCCGGAGGCGTAGTACAGCTGGTCGGTGGAGCACAGGCCGATCTCGGTCACGTCGGCGCCGCGGGCCGCCGCCCCGCGCGCGAAGGCGCGGGACAGGCCCGGGGACGAGGGCCGCATGTCGTGGCCGACCACGATGGCGCTCGCCCCGGTCAGCTCGGCGAAGGCCGCGCCGAACAGCTCGGCCAGCGGCTCGTCCCACTGGTCCGGGACGACACCGCGTACGTCGTACGCCTTCACGATCTGCGACAGATCAGCAGCCACGGCCAACCTTCCTGAAAGTCCTGTCGGAGCCCACAAACTACCCGCAAGCACCGGCAGACCGCCCGGAAGGTTCCCGGAGGCCAGGGCGGCATCCAGCCCAGGACCACCGTGGACTGTCCGACGACGATCAGGCACATGACCAGCAGCAGGCCCAGGCTCCAGGGCAGCACCCTGCGCAGCAGGTCGCCCTCGCGGCCGACGAGTCCGACGGCCGCGCAGGCGATGGTGAGGTTCTGCGGGGAGATCGTCTTGCCCAGGACGCCGCCGGAGCTGTTGGCCGCGGCCAGCAGTTCGGGTGACAGACCGGATTCGCGCGCGGCGGTCACCTGGAGCGCGCCGAAGAGCGCGTTGGCCGAGGTGTCGGAGCCGGAGACGGCGACGCCGAACCAGCCGAGCACGGGTGAGAGGAAGGCGAGCCCGGCACCGGCCGCGGCGACGAAGTGACCGATGGTGGCGGCCTGCCCGGAGAGGTTCATGACGTGGGCGAGGACGGAGGTGACGGTGAGGATCGCGAACCGTAGTTCGCGCACGGTCGCGAGCCACTCCGTGACCGCCACGCGCGCGTGCACGCCGAGGACGACGGCCGTGGCCAGCCCGGCGAACAGCACGAGCGTGCCGCCGGTGGCGACGATCGGCCAGGAGAAGACGTTCCCGCCGACCGGCCGGCCCCCGGGGCCGGCCACGTCGAGGAACGGCCAGTCGTAGGACGACGTCAATGGGTGCGCGGCAACCGGATGTGGCCTACGGCGTGACGGATGAAAGGTGCGAGCGGGCGGGAGCGGGGCTCAGTTGTCCGGCGAGCGCAGCACGCGCAGATGGCCGCGGCGCGCGACCTCCATCGGGTCGGCCCTCCGCGCGCCGCCGCCCGCCTCGGCCGCGCGCTCCTGCGGCCGGGCCGCCTCGCGCACCGCGTTGGCGAGCGCCTCCAGGTCGTCGCCGCTGGGACGGGCCGGGGCCGACCCGTCGAGCAGACGGACGACCTCCCAGCCGCGCGGGGCGGTGAGGCGCTCGGAGTGCTCGGCGCACAGGTCGTAGCAGTGGGGTTCGGCGTAGGTGGCGAGCGGGCCGAGGACCGCGGTCGAGTCGGCGTAGACGTACGTCAGCGTCGCGACGGCGGGACGGCCGCAGGCGGTGCGCGAACAGCGACGTACAGGGCTCACGATGTTGGACGGTACCGCACTCTTGAGCGGGCCGCGACGACTCTGCACCGGGTCACACCCCTGTGTCGTGGCGTGAAACGCCCGGTGGCGCGTTCGGAACACGGCCCTCTGACCTGTGCCGACGCCGGCGCCCAGGAGTCCGCGGGGCTCGGGAACCGGTCACGACCTGATACAAACAGCGACATTTGCCTTGAGGTCCATGGTCACGGAGAGATACGGAATCGAGCCCAACCTTGGCTGGAATAGTCATCCGGCGACAAGCGGAGCAGGCCCGCCGCCACACCGCCCGGGGCGCGTGTGCGGTCGGGCACGCCATCTCGGCGGGGACTACCCTTCACCAGTGATGGACAACTCCGTGACGCCCCGTGATGCCGGCCGCCCTGGGCCCCGCCGTCGTGATCGCCACGGTCGGGGCATGCGCGGCCCGGTCGCGCCCCCGCAGGTGCCGCTCGCCGCGAGCCGCGGCGAGGCGTTCGCGGACCTGGTGCAGGACTCCGTGGAGCGCCTGGAGCGGCGGTGGCCGCAGCTCGCCGACATCGACTTCCTCGTCCTCGACGTGCCGCGGCCGGCCGCGGCCGGGGAGCCGTGGAACGACGAGGCGGTTCCGCTCGGGGGCGCGGTGCCCTCGCGGGACGGGCGGCGGGGGCGGGTCGTCGTGTACCGGCGGCCGGTCGAGATCCGGACCAAGGGGCGGGACGAGCGCGCGCTGCTGGTGCACGAGGTCGTCGTCGAACAGGTCGCGGAGCTGCTGGGGCTGACGCCGGAGACGGTGGACCCGCGGTACGGGGAGGACTGAGCGGCGGGCGCCGTGCGCGGTGGCTCGCTCCGTCCACCGCACCGCGTGTCCGTCGCCGCTCACGCCGCCGCTACTTCTGCAGGACCGAGAAGTCCTCGTCCGCGTTCGGCACCGAGACCGTCCCCCGGTCGTCGGGGAGGGTCTGGACGGTGAAGGACGCCAGGTCCTCGTCCGCACCGGTCAGGGTGCGCGACGCGTGGACCGGGCCGCCGGAGACGGTCTCGACGGTCAGCGCGTAGGAACCCTTGAGTCCCGCGGGGACCGGTGCGTCGACGTTCTGGGTCGTTCCCGCCTTGACCGTGTACGTCTTGGTCGCCGGCGTGCCGCCCTCGGTGCCCGCCGACGCCGTGACCTTGACCTGCGCGGCCTCGCCGGGTGCGGACAAGGAGAGGGTCGTGCTCCTGGCGCGGTTGTCCGCGGACGTCGCGCGCGCGCCGACCGGGTCGGAAGCCGGGATGAACGCCGACTCCCGCTCGTCGCCCTTGCCCCGCACGACCCGGACGGCGGCCACGACCGGTACCGGCCGGCCCGTCGGTGTCAGCACCAGCGAACCGGCCTCGCCACGCGTGACCTCGCCGAGGTCGACGCCCGTCGTCATGCCGGCCTTGACGTGCACCGTCTCGTGGCCGGCGGGCGTGATCAGCCCGGACGGCGAGGCGAGCCGCACCTTCAGGTCGGCGTCCGTGCCACCGGGAGTGAACAGCACCAGGCGTACGGCGGTGGCGTCCTTCGGGATGCCCGGCAGGACGAGGTCGCCCGCCGGGTCCGCGGCCGCGGCCAGCCAGTCGCCACCTGTCTTGTCGTCCAGGGCCTGCACCGCGGCGCCGACCCGTCCACTGCGCACACCGACGTGCACGGTCAGGTCGGTCAGCTTCACGTCGCTGAGCGTGGACAGCAGGAGGGACTCACTGGCGTGCGGCGGAACCGTGAGGCCCTCCCCCACCGTGGACTTCAGAGCTCCGTCCTTGCCGTACAGCTCGATGTCGACGACAGCCGCCGAGTCGTCGGGGTTGGTCAGGTGCAGGTAGTCGGTGCGGCCGGCCGCCGTGCTGGCGCCGGGGAACCAGAACTCGGTGTCCGGGGCGGTGCAGTTGACGCCCTGCAGTCCCCGGCCCGTCCCGGCGGCGACCTCCGTGGTCTGCTGGACCGTCCACCCGGGCGCGTTGCCTCCCTCGGCGGTGCCGATCAGCGCGGGTGTGTCGGCGCCGGAGGTCTTCCCGGTGACGGGCGTGCCGGGGGCCTTGGGCCGGACGGCCGGCTTCTCGTCCTTCCCGCTCTTCCCGTCCTTCCCGTCCTTCCCGTCCTTCTTGTCGGACTTTCCGCCGCCCTTGCCGCCCTTGCCGTCCTTGCCCTCGCCGGTGGCGTCGTCCGACTCCGCCGTCAGGAGTGCGGCGCTGCCCTTCTCGGCGGCGCCCTCCGTGACGGGCGTGAAGGACGTGTACACGGTCTCGGCCAGGTCGGAGGTGCTGGGCGCCGGGCACAGCCGGCTGGTGCGCTCCACGGGAAGCCGGGCGGCCGGCGCCGCGGTGTCCGTGCCGGAGTCGTCCGGGGCGGACACCGCCGCGAACCCGGTGACGGCGGCGAGCGCGGTCGCGCAGGCGATCAGGGACAGGGTCGTGCGCTTCACTGCTGGCTCCCGTCGGAACGCTCACTGCCCGGGCCGTGGGGCTGCTGGGGCTGCTGGGGCTGCTGGGGCTGCTGGGGCTGAGAAGGGTCGTACGGCGCGTCGTACCCGCCCTGGCCGTAGGCCTGGTCGAACGCGGGGTCGTAGCCGCCCTCCTGAGCCTGTGTCGGGTCGCCGTAGGCGTAGGGGTCGTACTGGCCCGCCCCGTACTGCGCGCCCTGGTCGTTCCGGCCGTCGTGACCGCCCTGGTAGGCGTCCGCCGGGTACGGGTCTCCCTGGTACGGCTGCTGTTGGCCGTACGCGGCCGGGTCGTACTGCTGGGCGCCCTGGTACTGCTCGCCGTCGTACGTGCCGTAGGTGCCGTACTCGGCGCCGGTGTACCCCGTCGATTCCCATTCGCCGTACGCCGGCTGCTGGGGGACCGGCACGGGTGCCGCGGCGGACGGCTCGGGCTCCCCTGCGACGTCACCCGCCGCCTCGGGGCCCGGCTCGGGCCCTGCCTCTCCACCTGCCTCGGCTGGGGCGTCGGCCTCGGCCTGGGCCCGCAGTCGCCGTGCCCGGCGTCCTTCGCCCTCGACGGCCTGGGCGGGGACGAGCGGTTCGTCGGGCAGGTCGTCGTCGACGTCGCGGCGTCTGCCGGGCAGGGCGAGGACGACCAGGACGACGGCGAGGAGGCCCTGGGTCCACAGCCAGGCGGTGTGCGTGAACGGAGCGTCGTAGGTGACGTCCAGCCTGCCGCCGGAGGCGGGGAGTTCGAAGCCCTGGGCCCAGCCGTCGACCGTGGTGCGGGTGAGCGGCTTGCCGTCCAGGGTCGCCGTCCAGCCCTCGGCGGCGGTGTCCGCGAGGCGCAGCACACGGCCGTCGGAGCCCGCCTTGATGTCGGTGTGGATCTCGACCGGCCCGGCCGCCACGGGCTCACCGGTACCGGACTTCTCGCCGGACACGACGGTCGCGCGCGCGACCTCCTGGTCCACCCGCCACAGTCCGCTGCCGTCCTGCTGGCTGAGCCTGCTCAGGCCGGGCGTGGCGTCCAGGACGCGGGTGACCTCGCGGGGCGCTCCCTTGTGCACGAGCACGTAGCGCACGGCGAAGCCGCCGAGCTGATCGGCCTGGTCGGCGCCGGAGCCGGCCACGAGGTTGGCGACGATCTTGTCGAGCCCGCTGTTCCCGCCGTCGCCGGCGGCCAGTTCGCCGTCGCCGAGGCGGGCGCCGGAGCCGCGGACCAGCATGTAGCCCACGTGGGTGGCGGAGTCGCTGTCGAGGACGAGGGTGCGGGCCTGGTCGCGGGTGTGGCTCTCCTCGGCGACGAACGCGGGCACCTGCACGGGGTCGCGTCGCTCCAGGGGACCGTCGGCGCCCCCGAACACCCAGCCGACGGCGGCGATCAGCGGGCCGACGGCCGAGGCGAGGGCGATCAGGGCGGCGACGGGCTGGCGCCAGCCGAAGCTCTGTTCGGCCACCCGGAAGCGCGCCCCGTCGGCGCCGAGGGTCGCGGCGGACAGCAGGGCGAGGCCGTAGACGAGGGTGGCTGGCCCGGCCCAGGCGGAGCGGTTGGACAGGACCGAGAAGACCAGGGCGACCAGGGCGACGGCCCAGGCGGTCCGGACCCCCAACTGCCGCTCGGAGCGCAGCAGGGCGGCCAGCGCGGCCAGCACGATGCCGACGAGGAACAGCCCGCCCACCGTGCCGGGGCCGCCGGGGCCGGCGCCGAGCAGGTCGAGGGCGGAGGCGGCCGAGGGGCCGTACTCGAGGCCGGCCTCGCCGAAGAAGCCGAACGGCGGCAGCGACAGCGACCAGGGGGCGAGCAGCAGCATCGGGGTGCCGAGCTGGGCGAGGAAGCGCAGCCCGTACGCCGTGATCTCGCCGCGGCGCAGGGCCAGGACGCCGATGCCCAGGAGCAGCGCGACCGGCCACACGACGGGCGTGAAGGCGGTGGTGATCGTCAGCAGCAGTGCGTACGCCCAGGTGGCGCGCCAGCTGCCGCGGGCGCCGGACGAGTTGGCCAGACCGGCCGCCGCGGCACCCGCACGCGCGATGAGCGGCAGCAGTACGGCGAGGACGGCGGTACCGATGCGGCCGCCGGCGAGTGCGCCGGTGACGGCGGGCAGGAAGGCGTAGGCGACGGCCGCCCAGGCGCGCAGGAGCCGGGACGGGACCAGCGGCCGGGAGGCGAAGTAGGCGGTGGCGCCCGCCAGGGGCACCGAGCAGACCAGCAGCAGGGTGACGGCGAGTCCGGTGGAGCCGAGCAGTACGGTCGCGAGGGTGGCGACGATCGCGAGGTAGGGCGGCGCCGGTGCGGTGCCGCCGGTGCCGACCGTGTGCCAGGCGTCCACGTACCGCGACCACAGCTCGCCGGCGCCTGCCGGTGCCGGCAGCAGCGCGCCGCCCGCCAGGGCGCCGCCGCCCAGGAGCGAGCGGCAGGCGGCCAGGGAGACGAGCAGCAGCACCAGGAAGAGCACCGGACCGGGCTTGCGGGCGACGCGCTTGAGGCGGGCGAACTGCTCGATCTCCAGGAAGTCGGCGTCGTCGCCGCCGGGTCCGGACTCGATGGCCCCGCCGTGCCGGCCGGCGCCCGCGGCGGTCTCGGCGTCGGAACTGCCGAAGAGATCACCCGCGACCTGTTCGAAGGTGGCGCGGACGGTCGCGCCGGGGGGCGGGAACAGGGGCCGCAGTTCGTCCTTCCCGGCCTGCGGGCGCCCCCGTTCGCGCCGTCCGGCGACGATGCGCTCGGGCCGCAGCAGGACGCCCAGCAGGCCCCGGATCTCGTCGAGGGCCTGGCCGGGGACCTTGCCGACGAGGTAGGCGACGGTCCGCAGCAGCGTGCCGAGGACGACGCGCAGCAGCACCCAGGGCAGGGCGGCGGTGCGGACGTTGACGAGGAGGGTGTGGACGGCCCCGGCCTTGTCCACCTTGTGCGGGGAGGCGGTGGTGCGGCCGGCGCAGTCGACGGTGCGGCGTTCGCGCGAGGCCGCCTCGGCGTGGCGGACGACCGCCTCCGGGGCGACGAGGACGCGCAGTCCGGCGGCGTGCGCGCGCCAGCACAGGTCGACGTCGTCGCGCATCAGGGGCAGCCGCCGGTCGAATCCGCCGAGCCGCTCGAAGACATCACGCCGGATCAGCATGCCCGCGGTGGACACCGACAGCACGGACCGGACGTGGTCGTGCTGGCCCTGGTCCTGTTCGCGGCGGTCCAGACCGGTCCAGCGGCGGCCGGAGTTGGCGATGGAGACGCCGACCTCCAGCAGCTGCCTGCGGTCGTACCAGCCGCGGAGTTTGGGGCCCACGACGGCGACGTCCTCGCGGCCGAGTTCGTACTCGGTGTCCACCACGCGCAGCAGCTGGGCGAGGGCGTCGGGTTCGGGGGCGCAGTCGTCGTGCAGCAGCCACAGCCACTGGACCGGCTCCCCGTGGGGCAGCTCCGGCATGTCGTAGGCGTCGTCGCGCCAGGTGCGCGTGACGGGGTCCCAGCCGCTGGGCCGCCTCAGGTACGGCAGGTCCTCGGGGGTGAGGACGGGAGCGGTGCGGGCTGCCTCCTCGACGGCCTGGCCGAAGCCGGTGCGCCGGGCGAGGTGGAGCACGCGGTCGTCGCCGAGGGCGTCGCCGACCAGCCGGGAGGAGTCGTCGGCACTGCCGGTGTCGGCGGCCACGGCGTACTGGACGGGGCGCTCCTGGCCGAGCAGCCCGGCGAGCGCGTCGGGCAGCCAGCGGGCTCCGTCGTGGGCGACGAGGACCGCGGTCACCACGTGACGCGGGAACTCAGGTGTGGCAGCGAGGTCGTGCTGGGCTGCCGTGTGACTCTGCACGGACATCGAGGTACGGGCCCCGGTTCGGTGGACTGCGGTGGACGCCCGTGCCTGTGGGGGCGGCGGGGCGTCTCGGACGAGCGCCCACACTATCGGCTGGACACAGGGGCGGCCCGCCGCCTGTGGACAACCCACCCGCGACGGGCCGTTCCCGCTGTCCGGGCCGTTTCCGCCGTCGCGTCAGACCGCGGCCTTCTTGAGCCGGCGGCGTTCCCTCTCGGAGAGGCCGCCCCAGATGCCGAAGCGCTCGTCGTGGGCGAGGGCGTACTCGAGGCATTCGGAGCGGACCTCGCAGGCGAGGCAGACCTTCTTGGCCTCGCGGGTGGAGCCGCCCTTCTCGGGAAAGAAGGACTCGGGGTCGGTCTGGGCGCACAGTGCGCGCTCCTGCCAGCCGAGTTCCTCGTCCGCGTCGTCGACCAGCAGTTGCTGCACCAGCTCGGTCATGTGCGCCCCTCGTCTGTCTTCGCGTCCCCGTGATCTAGCCGTTACCGATTCCGGCTGAACGACACGAGTGAAATTACAAGTGTGCTGCTCCGGGCGAGTCAAGCCGAGATCTGCTATTGGGCCCCTTATTCACTCTGCGGAACCAAGGCCATGCAGTAAGTGTTCAAATCGCCATAAACCTTGACATACCAAAGAGGTCCGCCAGGACACCCGTCCGGTTCAACACCTGCACCAGGAAGGACGCCCGGACATTCGATCCCGTTCCGATACACACACCGAAGCGAACCTGATCACATTCGGATCACGGGATCGCAACGGGGGTTGTGCGCCCGGCTTGTGCGCCATGTGTCCCGGAAGTCGTCTGAGCAAACCTTTCGTCAGCGCGATCAACCGGATGAGGTGAAACATGTCCCACATAACGGGCATCGAGTTGACAGTGCTGGTGTGAACCGCTGTCCTTGGGGGCATGCTCGCGAACTTGGCGCTCGCCTCGACCCGCACCGCCGGGTCCCACGGTGCTGCCCGCACTCGCTGTAGCTGTTGCCGCTGTTCCAGCTGTTGAGCCAACCGCGCTCCGGCTGTCTCCGAGTCCACGCGACTCGACTGCCGCGTTCCCGCCCCACCAGGGCGCTCTTCGTCATTCGCTCCGCTCCACCGCACTCTTCCGCCGAGGAACCACGCACCCATGAACAGCGACAGCGACCTCCAGATCGCCGGCGACATCCTCGAAGTCCCCCACCTCCTGCGGGCACCGCGCGAGCACCCGTCCACCGTCGCCGAGTTCGCCGGCCTGGTCCGCTCCATCGCCGCCGACCGCGGCGCGTGGGAGCACCTCGTCCGGTACGACGCGACGACACGCTGGTACCACCGGCTGCGCACCGGCCCCGGGTACGACGTCTGGCTGCTGTCCTGGGTGCCGGGACAGGGCAGCGGACGCCACGACCACGGCCCTTCCTCCGGCGTGTGGACCGTCCTGGAGGGCACCCTCACCGAGCGCACGGAGCGCGGCACGCACGCGTTGGGCGCCGGTACGCAACGCGTGTTCGCGCCGGGGCACGTGCACGAGGTGGTAAACGACGCGGTGGAGCCCGCGGTCAGCCTGCACGTCTACCACCCGGGCCTGACCACGATGCCGATGCACTCCCCGCAGTGCCCGGCCGCCGCCCTGGACGCCGACGCCGCACCGGCACGGTGACGACTGGCTGACGCGCTGTCGTACCCGCCTGCAAGACTGGGGCCATGCGCATTGTGGTTCTGGCAGGCGGCATCGGCGGTGCCCGGTTCCTGCGTGGTCTCAGGCAGGCCGCGCCGGACGCGGACATCACGGTCATCGGCAACACCGGGGACGACATCCACCTCTTCGGGCTGAAGGTCTGCCCGGATCTCGACACGGTGATGTACACGCTCGGCGGCGGCATCGACGAGGAGCAGGGCTGGGGGCGGGCGGACGAGACGTTCCACCTCAAGGAGGAACTGGCGGCGTACGGCGTCGGGCCCGAGTGGTTCGGCCTCGGCGACCGCGACTTCGCCACGCACATCGTGCGGACACAGATGATCGCCGCCGGTTATCCGCTCAGCGCGGTGACGCAGGCGCTCTGCGACCGCTGGAAGCCCGGCGTGCACCTCATCCCGATGACCGACGACCGCGTGGAGACGCATGTGGCGGTCGAACTGGACGGGGAGCGCAAGGCGGTCCACTTCCAGGAGTACTGGGTACGCCTGCGTGCCTCCGTCCCGGCCGAGGCGGTCGTGCCGGTCGGTGCCGAGCAGGCCAAGCCGGCGCCCGGCGTCCTGGAGGCCATCGCGGAGGCGGACGTCATCCTCTTCCCGCCCTCCAACCCGGTCGTCTCCCTCGGCACGATCCTCGCCGTGCCCGGCATCCGGGAGGCGATCGCCGACGCCGGGGTGCCGGTGGTGGGCCTGTCCCCCATCGTCGGGGACGCGCCCGTGCGCGGGATGGCCGACAAGGTGCTCGCGGCGGTCGGCGTGGAGTCCACCGCGACCGCGGTCGCCGAGTACTACGGCTCGGGCCTGCTCGACGGCTGGCTGGTCGACACGGTCGACGCGGACGCCGTCACGCGCGTGAAGGCGGCCGGCATCCTCTGCCGCGCCGTCCCGCTGATGATGACCGGCCTCGACGCGACGGCGCAGATGGCCCGGGAGGCGCTGACGCTGGCGGAGGAGGCCCGGGAGGCATGAGCGACGACACGCGGGAGGACGCCCCCGGCCGCCGGGAGGGCTACCGGGTGTGGGCGCTGCCCGGTCTGCCCGAGGTGCAGCCAGGCGACGACCTGGCCAAGCTGATCGCGGCGGCCGAGCCCGCACTGGCCGACGGGGACGTGCTGCTCGTCACGTCCAAGATCGTGTCCAAGGCCGAGGGCCGTGTCGTCCGGGCCGCCGACCGGGAGGCCGCGATCGACGCGGAGACCGTACGGGTGGTGGCCCGGCGCGGCCCCCTGCGCATCGTCGAGAACCGTCAGGGCCTGGTCATGGCCGCGGCCGGTGTCGACGCCTCCAACACCCCGTCCGGGACGGTACTGCTGCTCCCCGAGGACCCCGACGCCTCGGCGCGCGGCATCCGCGAAGGGCTCCGCGACACGCTGGGCGTGGACGTCGGCGTGGTCGTCACCGACACCTTCGGACGGCCCTGGCGGGCCGGGCTCACGGACGTGGCGATCGGCGCCTCGGGCGTGCGGGTCCTCGACGACCTGCGCGGCGGCACGGACGCACACGGCAATCCGCTCGGCGCCACCGTCGTCGCCACCGCCGACGAGCTGGCCGCCGCGGGCGACCTGGTCAAGGGCAAGGCCGCGGGCCTGCCCGTCGCCGTCGTGCGCGGGCTGCCGCAGGTGGTCGCCGAGGACGACGGCGAGGGCGCGCGGGCGATGGTGCGCGGCGCGCGCGACGACATGTTCCGCCTCGGCACCTCGGAGGCGGTACGGCAGGCGGTCACGCAGCGCCGCACGGTACGGGCCTTCACCGGCGAGCCGGTCGATCCCGGTGCCGTGCGCCGGGCGGTGGCCGCGGCCGTGACCGCACCGGCGCCGCACCACACGACGCCGTGGCGCTTCGTGCTCCTGGAGTCCGAGGACTCCCGCACCCGGCTGCTGGACGCGATGCGGGACGCCTGGATCGCGGACCTGCGGCGGGACGGCAGGACTGAGGAGTCCGTCGCCAGGCGCGTCCGGCGCGGCGACGTGCTGCGCAACGCGCCCTACCTCGTCGTCCCCTGCCTGGTCATGGACGGTTCGCACACCTACGGGGACGCGCGGCGCGACGGGGCCGAGCGGGAGATGTTCGTGGTCGCCACCGGCGCGGGCGTGCAGAACCTGCTCGTCGCGCTCGCCGGGGAGCGGCTGGGCTCGGCGTGGGTGTCCTCGACGATGTTCTGCCGGGACGTCGTACGGGAGGTGCTCGGACTGCCCGGCGACTGGGACCCGATGGGAGCGGTGGCGGTCGGGCATCCGGCGGAGGAGCCGAAGGCCCGGCCGGAGCGGGACGCGGGGGCGTTCGTCACGGTGCGGTGAGCCTTTCCGGGTGAGCCTCTACCCTCGTAGGGGCTCCTCGCAGGGGCTTGTTCTCCCCTCCCTCCCCAAGGACCTCACTCGTGGCAGGACGTTTCGCTCCCCGGCCCCCGCGTACCACGGTGCGCGGCGGGATACCCCGGCAGGCGCCCGTGCCGGGCCGCGTACGGGTGTGGGCGCCGGACGGGCCGCTGGACCTGGGTCTGGTGCTCGGTCCGCTGCGGCGCGGGCCGGGCGATCCGACGTTCCGGACGATGCCGGACGGGTCGGTGTGGCGGGCCAGTCTGACGCCCGCCGGACCGGGCACGCTGCGGGTCACCGCGCGCGGCACCGAGGTGCGGGGCGAGGCCTGGGGGCCGGGGGCTCAGTGGCTGCTGGAGCAGCTGCCACGGATGCTGGGCGCCGACGACGACCCCTCCGCGTTCGTGCCGTGGCACCGGCTGCTGGCGCTGACGCGGCACCGGCGGCCGGGGCTGCGGCTGTCGCGGACCGGGCTGGTGCTGGAGTCCTTGATCCCGTCGATCCTGGAGCAGAAGGTCACCACGCTGGAGGCGTACCAGGCTTGGCGGCTGCTCGTACGGAAGTTCGGGGAGCCGGCGCCGGGGCCCGCGCCCGTGCGGATGTACGTGATGCCGGCGGCGCGGACGTGGGCGCTGATCCCGTCCTGGGAGTGGCATCTGGCCGGGGTGGACGACAAGCGGGCGTCGACCGTCCTGCGGGCCGTTCGGGTCGCCGCGCGGCTGGAGGAGGCGGCGGCGATGGAGCCGGCGGCTGCGCAGGAGCGGCTGGAGCTCGTGTCCGGGATCGGGCCGTGGACGTCCGCGGAGACCGTGCAGCGCAGTCATGGGGCGCCGGACGCGGTGACGGTGGGGGATCTGCATCTGCCGGGGATCGTGGGGTTCGCGCTGGGCGGGGACCGGTACGCGGACGACTCCGTCATGCTGCGGCTGCTCGAGCCGTATGCGGGGCAGCGGCATCGGGCGGCCCGGTTGGTGCTGCTGAGTGGGCGGGTGCCGGGGCGGCGGGCGCCGCGGATGGCTCCGCGGGGGATTGAGCGGCTGTAGACCGGTCCGGCGTTCCCTCGGCACCCGGCGTGGGAGCGGAGGCGGGGGGCAGGCTCCTCCCCCCGGCACCCCGCATGGAAGCACAGGCAGAGGCAGGCGCGCAGCCCGGTGCGCCGAGGGCCGCCGCGCCCATCCGTGCCGCTCCGGAAACGCATCCCATGCCCGTTCAAGTACGGGGGCGATGCCCCGCGGCTGGGGCGGCAGGCGACTGTCCGCAGTCAGGGGGGTCGGCCGTTGCCCCGGCCGGGGGCCGTCCGCGGGCTTACGCGTCGGACGAGAAGCGCAGCGCCGCCGGGGGGATGCGGGCGTCGCACCAGATGCGGGCGCCGGAGCGGAGTTCGTTGTCGGCGCCGATGACAGCGCCGTCGCCGATGACCGTGTCGGCGAGGACCGAGCGGGTGCCGACGCGGGCGCGTGCGCCGATGAGGGAGTCGGTGATGACGGCACCCGGCTCGATGACCGCCCCCGGGAGGATCGCGCTGCCGAAGACGCGGGCGCCCTCCGCCACGAAGGCGCCCTCGCCGACCACCGTGCCACCGGCCAGCTTGGCGTCGGGCGCGACCCGCGCCGTGGGCAGGACGAGGCGGTCGCCGCAGCGGCCCGGTATCGCCGGGGACGGGGCGCGGCCCAGGACCAGGTCCGCCGAGCCGCGTACGAAGGCCGCCGGGGTGCCCAGGTCCAGCCAGTACGTGGAGTCGACCATGCCCTGCAGGTGCGCACCGGTGGCGAGGAGTTCGGGGAAGGTCTCGCGTTCGACCGAGACGGGGCGCCCCGCGGGGATCGTGTCGATGACCGAGCGGCGGAAGACGTACGCTCCCGCGTTGATCTGGTCGGTGACGATCTCCTCCGGCGTCTGGGGCTTCTCCAGGAAGGCGAGCACCCTGCCCGTGCCGTCCGTGGGGACCAGGCCGTACGCCCGGGGGTCCGTGACCTTCGTCAGGTGCAGGGAGACGTCCGCGCCCGTCGTCTCGTGGGTGCGGACCAGCGCACCGATGTCCAGGCCCGTCAGGATGTCGCCGTTGAAGATCAGGACCGGCTCGTCGGACCCCGAGTGCAGCCGGGACGACACGTTGCGGATCGCGCCGCCCGTGCCGAGCGGCTCCTCCTCCGTGACGTACTCGAGGTGCAGGCCGAGCGACGAGCCGTCGCCGAAGTACGGCTCGAAGACCTCGGCCAGATAGCTCGTCGCGAGCACGATGTGCTCGACCCCGGCCGCCTTCGCCCGCGCCAGCTGATGCGTGAGGAACGGCACTCCGGCCGCCCGGACCATGGGCTTGGGCGTGTTCACCGTGAGCGGGCGCAGCCGGGTGCCCTTGCCGCCGACCAGGAGGATCGCTTCTGTCACCTGTCGTCTCTGCTTCCTGCCGGGACCGGCCGAACTGTCTTTCGGCGGGCCAGTGTATGCAGCCGTGCCACGGCCGTTCGGTGGCGCCTTCGAGGACCGTGCGGTGTTCGGTCCTCAGCGGCCCTGGTACTTCGCCGCCTTCGCACGGGCCGAGCCGAGCTTGCCGTAGAGCTTCTCGCCGGGGCAGTTCGTGGCGACGCCGTCGCGATGACCGGAGATGACGCTCAGTCGTACCTTCCTGCCCTTCCGGTAGAGGTTGCCACCCCCCGACTTCAGGTATGTCCTCCCGCGCGGGTTCATGCCGTAGAGCCCGACCTTCCACGCGGTGAGCCGGGCGATCGCCTTCAGCGCGGCCGGCGACGGCTTCTTCGAGCTGTAGGTGCCGAGAACGGCGATTCCCATGCTGTTGGAGTTGAACCCCAGGGTGTGGGCACCCAGTACCGGCTTGGACACGCCCCCGGCCCGGCCCTCGTAGATACTGCCGCACTTGTCGACGAGGAAGTTGTAGCCGAGGTCGCGCCAGCCCATGCTGCCGACGTGGTAGCGGTAGATGGCGCGAACGACCGAAGGCGCTTGTGAGCAGCGGTAGTTGTTGCCGGTGTCCGAGTGGTGCACGAAGGCCGCCTTGACCTTCCTGGTGTAGACGAACTCCTTCTCGCGCAGCTTCTCGTCGGCGCCCCAGCCGCGGCGCGTGGTGATGCCCGGGCGGGGGCCCACGTGCGGCTTGGCCTGCTGCTGCGCGGGGAGCGCGGGAAGCGCCAGGAGTTCGGCCTCGGTCTGCGCGCGGCTCAGGGCCGGGATCTCGGTGGGCCCGGCCGAGTCGGCGGCCCCGGCGGTCGTTCCGGTGGTGCGAGGGCCCTCCCCCGGGCCCGGGGCGGCCCCGGGCGGGGCGCCCTCGCCGGGGTCGACGAGTTCGAGGCGCAGTCCGGTGGGGAGCCGCGGGGCGGCCGGAACGGTGCGGTCGGTCCCGGGGGCGCTCTCCGCCCGTACCCGTACCTCCACGCCGTCGGACTCGCCCACCCACAGGGGGGCGGTGGCGCCGCGGACGCGGCCCGAGGTGCTCTCGGGGGTGCCGGGGTCGGCGGCGTGGTCGGCGTTGTGGGTCTCCAGCTCCTGCCAGCCGGACCAGGTGCCGGTGGCGGTGGCGCGGGTACGGACCTCGACGCGGCCGTGGAGTGCGGTGGCGGGGTCGTCCCAGATGACGCCGACGAGCGAGAAGTGCCGTACGTCCCGGCGGGGCAGGCCTTGTTCGGCCGCGCCGGGTGCCCGGTCGCGGGCGAGGGGGGCGAGGGGCAGCGACTGGGTGCCGCCGGGGACGTACGCCGTGGTGCGCGCCGTCGCGGCGGTCGAGGGCGGGGCCGGGAAGGTGGCGGCCGCCGCGGGCGGGGCGAGCGGGAGAGCCAGGGCCGCCGCGCACGTGACACCGATCGAGGAAGCAAGGAATCCACGCATGCCCCTGAGTCTGGACACAGTCATACAAACATGTCCATTGGGGATCTGACGGGTCGTAGGATGCTTTGGTCCGATCCGGTGGCGGCACGGTATGCCGTCGGCTCGGTGCGCACGGCGGGGCCCGCGTACGCTTTGGCGGGTGAACGCGACCGACCGCACCCCTGCCGACCTGCTGAGTTCCGCGCTCGCCGCGGACCCGGGACGCCCCCTGGTGACCTTCTACGACGACGCCACCGGCGAACGCGTCGAACTGTCCGTGGCCACCTTCGCCAATTGGGTGGCCAAGACCGCGAACCTGCTCCAGGACGACCTGTCCGTCGAACCCGGCGACCGGATCGCGCTGCTGCTGCCCGCGCACTGGCAGACGGCGGTGTGGCTGCTGGCGTGCGCGTCGGTCGGCGTCGTCGCCGACGTGGCGGGTGATCCGGCGTCGGCGGACGTGGTCGTGAGCGGGCCGGAACCGGAGTCGCTGGAGGCGGCGCGGGCGTGTTCGGGCGCGCGGATCGCACTGGCGCTGCGGCCGCTCGGGGGGCGGTTCGCGCCCCGTCCGCCGGAGGGCTTCGCCGATTACGCGGTGGAGGTACCGGGGCAGGGGGACAGGTTCGCGCCGTACGTGCCGGTGGACCCGGAGGAGCCGGCGCTGATCGTGGCCGGTCGGGAGTTCAGCGGGGCGGAGGTCGTGGAGCGGGCTCGGGCGGAGGCGTCGGGGTTGGGGCTCACGGGCCCGGGGGCGCGGATTCTGTCGGGGCTGCCGTACGACACGTGGGAGGGGTTGAGCGCGGGGTTGTACGGGCCGCTCGCGAGTGGGGGGTCGGTGGTGCTGTGCCGGAACCTGGAGCTGGCGGCGACGGACGTGGTGGACCAGCGGATCGAGGCGGAACGGGTTTCGGCCACGGCACGGTGAAGTGGCTGCGGGATGTTGGTGTGCCGGGGCTGAGGTGAGGGGCGGGATGGGCGCGTGGCCCGGCACCGATCCCGCGCCCGGCGTGCGAGGCGGCGCCGTGGAGGTGTCGGCGGGGTCCGGATCGGTGACCCTGCGCTGACGCCACACCCCACGCACGGGACCGCGGCGACGGAGACACCCGGCCCGGCACCGATCCGGCACCCCGGGTACGAGGCGGCATAGTGCGGGTCAGTGACCCTGCGCCGACGCCACACCCCACGCACGAGACCGCGGCGACGGAGACACCCGGCCCGGCGCTGACGGGGTGCCGCCTGCGCCCACCCGCGCCGCCCTGGGCGGCACGAATACCCGCAGGCTGGGGTGGGGCGCGAGCGCATGCCCGCAGGCTGGGGCGTGCACGGGCGCACGGCCCATGCCCGCAAGCCCACGACCCGCAGGCTGGAAGGTGCGCGGGCACATGTCGCGGGCTGAGGGGCGCGCCCGTGCCCGCAGGCTGGGCCAGGTAAGGGCCGTCGGCCCTGTCCGCCCCGCAACCGCGGTCGCCCCCACCGCCCCCGCGGCCGCGGTCGTCCCCCGTTCGGGCCAGGCCCGTTCCACCTCCGGTGCTCGCTCGGGGCATGGTCGTAGGAGCGTGCGGGTGTGGGACGGAGGCAGGCGTGGGCGATGACGCGGGCACGGCGGTCCGGTGGGGGCGGCGCGGGGCACGGGGCGTCGGCGACCGGGGACGGGTTGCGGCGGCGGCGCCGCAGGCGGCGGCTGGGGCTGGCCGGGATCGTGGTCACCGTGCTGGCCGGAGGTGCCGTGGGTGTCGGGTGGGCGGTGTACGTCAAGCTGAACGGCAACATCACGGCGGACGAGGCGGCGGCGGCCGAACTCGCCCGGTACGAGAAGGAGCGGCCCACCGCCCTGGTGCGCGGCGCCCAGAACGTCCTGCTGATCGGGTCGGACTCGCGCTCCGGAGACGGCAACGCGCGCTACGGGCGCGACTCCGGGACCGAGCGGTCGGACACCACGATCCTGCTGCACCTGGCCGCGGGCCGGGACAGCGCCACCGCCGTCTCCCTCCCCCGCGACCTGATGGTGGACGTGCCCGGCTGCCACCGCCCGGACGGGTCCCGCACCGAGCCCGTGTTCGCGCAGTTCAACTACGCCTTCGCGGCAGGTGGTTCGGCGTGCTCGATCCGCACGGTGGAGAAACTGACCGGCATTCGGATCGACCACCACGTGGTCGTCGACTTCCAGGGCTTCAAGGAGATGGTCGACGCGCTCGACGGCGTCGAGGTGTGCCTGCGCGAACCGGTGGACGACAAGGACGCCAAGCTGAAGCTGCCCGCGGGCCGGGTGACGCTCGACGGCGAGCAGGCGCTCGGATACGTCCGCGCCCGCAAGTCGCTCGGTGACGGCAGCGACACCGACCGGATGGACCGGCAGCAGCGTTTTCTGGGAGCGCTGGTGAAAAAGGTGCAGAGCAATGGCGTGCTGCTGAATCCGGTGAAGCTGTATCCCGTTCTGGACGCGGCCACGTCGTCGCTCACGACGGACCCGAGTCTGGCGAATCTGCGCGGTTTGTACGATCTTGCGCGCGGCCTGCGGGGGATTCCCGCCGAACGCGTGCAATTCCTGACCGTCCCCCGGGAGTCGTACGCGGGCGACGCCAACCGGGACCAGCTCGTGGAGCCCGACGCCGAGAAGCTGTTCACCCGTCTGCGGACGGACGAACCCGTGACGATCGCGACGTCCGAGCGGGACCCGGCAGGTGGTACCACGCGTTCCGGGGAGCCCGGTGACGCCGCTTCCCCGGCACCGACCTTCAGCGGGAACACCGCCGGCGAGGATGTCTGCGAGTAAAGCGCATTCCAAGAAGGGGCAACCCGCACGCAAGGCGGCCGGAAAACGCGTGCACAATTGTCCGATAAATGCGATGGATTGCCCACTTGTAAGGTTCGTGGAATGCGTCACGAGCCTCGCCCCGTCCCCAGGCGGGCCATTAGGGTGAGCGCTCCGGTGCGCCCGGCCGCGGAGTCGCGTTCCGGCGCCGAGCACTGAATGAGCGAGACCGGGCGCCTCGAGGGGAGGGCGCCGCGTGGCCCCGACGGAGGATTCGGACGACCGTGGACGCGCAAGGCCGTGGGCAGGCGGAGGACATCGATCCCGCAGACCAGTGGGTACTCAATCCGGACACCGGCGACTACGAACTGCGACTGTCCCCTTCCGTACCGCAGCCACCAGTACCCGGTCAGCGCCGCGCCACGCCCGCCCCGGCACCCGAGCGTGAGGTCCCCGCGCCGCGCAGGCGCCGTGCGACGCCCGGGGAACCGCCGCCGGAACGGCGCGATCGCCGACGGCCTGCGAAGAGGAAGCCGAAGGGCAAGAGGATCCTGCTGTGGACCGGCGGCACGATGGCTTTCGTCATTCTCGCCGCCGGCACGGCCGGATACCTCTACCTGCAGCACCTCAACGACAACATCGAGTCCCTCCCCGACGACGGCGCGAGCACCGGTGGATTCCAGAAGGACAAGGCGATCAACATCCTGCTGATCGGCACCGACAAACGCACCGGCGACGGCAACGGCGGCTACGGCGACAAGGGCAGCGCCGGCCACGCCGACACCACGATCCTGCTGCACGTCTCCAAGGACCGCTCCAACGCCACCGCCCTCAGCATTCCCCGCGACCTGATCGTCGACGTCCCCGACTGCCCGACCACGCGGGAGGACGGGACCACCGAGGTCATCCCGGGCTCCACGACCGTCCGGTTCAACACCAGCCTCGGCCAGAGCGGCCGTACGCCCAGCTGCACCATGCGGACCGTCACCGAGCTGACCGGGGTGACGCCCGACAACTTCATGGTGGCCGACTTCAACGCGGTCAAGACGCTGACCTCGGCGGTCGGCGGGGTGGAGGTCTGCCTGGCGAAGGACATCAACGACCCCGACTCGCACCTGGACCTGCCGGCGGGCAAGCACACGGTCGAGGGCGAGGACGCCCTCGCCTTCGTCCGCACCCGGCACTCCGTCGGCTTCGGCGGCGACCTGAGCCGCATCGAGCTCCAGCAGCAGTTCCTCAGTTCGCTGATGCGCAAGCTGAAGTCCAACGACACGCTCACCAGCCCGTCGAAGATGGTGAAGCTGGCCGAGGCCGGCACCAGGGCGCTGACCGTCGACGCCAAGCTGGACAGCATCGGCAAGCTGAAGGACCTCGGGCTGGAGCTGGGCAAGCTCAACACCAAGAACCTGACCTTCGCCACCGTGCCGGTGAAGGACAACCCCGCCGAGGAGACTCCGGTGACCGTCGTCCTCAAGGAGGGCCCCGCCCAGCAGGTCTTCGACATGGTCGGGAACGACGTCTCCTTCACCGAGGTCAAGCAGAAGGAGAAGGAGAAGCAGAAGAAGGAGGCGGCCGCCGTCGCCGCCCGTCTCGAGGGCGAGAAGTCCGAGCCGGGCGAGATCCGGGTGCGCGTCATGAACGGCGGTGCCCCCGCCGGCAGCGCCCAGCAGGAGCTGGCCTACCTCCAGACGGAGGCCGGGGTCGCCAAGTCCGAGAACGCCGGCAACGCCCCGGCGCAGACCGCGAGGACCACCCTGGAGTACGCCCCCGACCAGGCCGACCAGGCCCGCGCACTCGCCGCGATCCTCGGCCTGTCCGGCGCCGCCATGAAACCCGGCGAGAGCGTCACCAACTCCCAGGGCCTGCCCACCATGACCCTCACCCTCGGCAAGGACTTCAAGGGCGCCGGAGTCAGACTCGACGCCACCTCCGGGAAGGCACCCGCGGACACCCAGGAGACCACGGCGGACAAGGTCGAGTGCGCGAAGTGACCTGACGGGCCCCGCGCGCGTCTGACAGTACGACGGTCCATCGGTGAACGGTCCACCGGCGAAACGTCGCCCCGGCGCACCCGGGGGGCGGCCGGGACGGTTGTGGCCCTGCGGGGCGCGGACAATCCGTCGGGGCCGCCGTACAGCCAACGAGGGGTCCCGTACGTCCAACTGTGCGAACAGGTCGCGGCAGGGACGCGTTCGCGGGCCCAAGGGTGGGAGAAGGACATGACGCAGAGCAGTGTGCGCGGGGAGGGAACGCGACCGGACGCGGTCCGGCACGCCCGGGGCAGGAGTGCGGGCCGGGGCGGCGGCCGTGACGGGGGCGGCACGGGCGCGGCCGGGCGCTCGGGCCAGAAGGGCGGCAACGGCAGGCGGTCCGGGCGGCGACGCGCCGGACGGCGGCATCGAGCGCTCCGGTGGTCCGCGACGACCCTCGCGGTGCTGATACTCGGCACGGCCGGCGCCGGATACCTCTACTACCGGCACCTGAACGGCAACATCGAGAAGGGCCGGCGCAGCAGCGGCGACTCCAAGGCGCACAGGACCGAGCCGAACGCGGCCGGACAGACGCCCCTGAACATCCTGCTGCTCGGCTCCGACAGCCGTGCCTCCGACGCCAACGTGGCGCTGGGCGGCGGCAAGGACCACCGCGACAACCCGCCGCTGGCCGATGTGCAGATGCTGATCCACCTGGCCGCGGACCGCAAGAGCGCCGCGGTGGTGAGCATCCCGCGTGACACCCGGGTCGACATCCCCGCGTGCGAGGACCCCGCCACCGGGGAGAGGTTCCCGGCGACCAACGCCATCATCAACGGGTCGCTGGCCCGCGGCGGCGCCGGTTGCACCCTGGCCACCTGGGAGAACCTCACCGGGGTCTACATCGACCACTGGATGACGATCGACTTCGCGGGCGTGGTCTCGATGGCGGACGCTGTCGGCGGGGTCGAGGTCTGCGTGAACCAGAACGTGTGGGACCGCCCGCTGCCCGGCGTACCCGGCGGCTCGGGCCTGAAAATGAAGGCCGGCACGCACAAGGTGCAGGGCGAGCAAGCGCTCCAGTGGCTGCGTACCCGGCACGCCTGGGGCAGCGACCCGCTGCGGGCCCGGGCCCAGCACATGTACATGAACTCGATGCTCCGGACGCTGAAGGATCAGAACGTCTTCACGGACACCGGCCGGCTGATGAACCTGGCCGAGGCCGCCACGAAGTCCCTGACGGTCTCCGAGGAGATCGGCACCGTCAAGAAGCTGTTCGACCTGGGCACGCAGCTCAAGACGGTGCCCACCGACCGCATCACCATGACGACGATTCCCACGTTCGAGGATCCCGAGGACGAGAACCACCTGCTGCCGGCCGCCGGCGCCGACACGATGTGGGCGATGCTCCGCGACGACGTCTCCTTCGACGACAAGGGCGCCAAGAGCGGCAAGGGCCGGCAGGGCTCCGGCGCGGGCGACGGCGAGGCCGCCGGCGGAGAGGGTGCCACCGGCACGTCCTCCGACGAGCCCGCCGCCGACTCCGAGATCGGCGTCCTCGTCCAGAACGCCACCCGCTCCGCCACGCTCGGTCCGGTCACCGGCCGCGCCGGCGCCGTCGCTTCGACGCTGGTGGAGAAGGGCTTCGCCAGGGCGACGAAGGACACCTCGGCGGCCCTCTCCGAGGAACGGACCGTGATCCGCTACCCGAGCGCCGAGCTGGCGGGCGACGCCCGGCGCGTCGCCGAGGCGATGGGAATCCCGGCGAACGCGGTGCGCGAGTCCACGGACGTGTCCGGGGTCACGCTCGTCGTCGGAGCTGACTGGCGCTCGGGCACGTCCTATCCGAAGCAGAAGACGCCCGAGGCCGGAGACCTGCCGAAGGACAGCGACGCCATCAATGGCTCGGACACCGGCAAGTGCATGGACGTCTACAAGCCCTATCGATGGTAGGAGTTCACGAAAATAGGACGGATTGCCCCGTTGTAGGGGTGTCGAATGTGACACCAGTGTCGTTCGATGTCGAACTGGACGGATAGTGTGAGCGCTCCAGTGCCCCCTGCCGCGAGGTCCGCCCTCGTGTCGTGCACTTGTTGACCCTTTACCGTGCGCCTTCAGGAGAAGGTGCCGCGTGGCCCCCGACGGAGGATTGGGAGACCGTGGACGCGCAAGGACGTGGGCGGGCAGACGACGTCGATCCCGCAGACCAGTGGGTGCTGAATCCGCGTACCGGTGAATACGAACTGCGACTGTCCCCTTCCGCACCGCAGTCACCCGTCCCCGGACCCCGCAGGGCCGCGCCCGACTCGTCCCGGACCTCGGGCGACGCCGACGGCACCGACGGCACCGCCCGCACGGCGCGTCGTCGTACGGCCGCTCCCGGCCGCGAGGTGCCGCCCCAGCGACGGCGCCGGCCGGCGCCCGAGGAGCCGGTACCCGGCCGGCGCGGACGGCGCCCGGAGAAGAAGAAGTCCAAGGGCAGGAAGGCCCTGCTGTGGACCGGCGGCAGCATGGCCTTCGTCGTCCTCGTGGCGGGTGTGGGTGGCTACGTCTACCTCAAGCACCTCGAGGGCAACGTCTCCACGACGGACGTCGGCACCGCCGGAAGCAGCAGCTTCAAGAAGGACGAGGCCTTCAACATCCTCATCATCGGCACCGACAAGCGCACCGGTGAGGGCAACGAGGGCTACGGCGACAAAGGCAGCGTCGGGCACGCGGACACGAACATCCTGCTGCACGTGTCCAGGGACCGCTCCAACGCCACCGCGCTCAGCATCCCCCGCGATCTGATCGTGGACATCCCCGAGTGCGAGACCACGCAGGAGGACGGGACGAAGAAGGTCATCCCGGGCTCCGCGGGTGTCCGCTTCAACCAGAGCCTCGGCGACCTGGGCCGGGACGCGGGCTGCACGATGCGCACGGTGAAGGAGACGACCGGCATCAAGCCCGACCACTTCATGATGGCGGACTTCAACGCGGTCAAGACGCTGACCACCGCGGTCGACGGCGTCGACGTGTGCGTGGAGCACGCCGTGGACGACCCGAAGTCCCATCTCAAGCTGCCCGCGGGCGAGTCCAGGGTCGAGGGGGAGCAGGCCCTCGCCTTCGTCCGCACCCGGCACGCCTTCGGCAACGAGGGCGACCTGGACCGCATCAAGGTGCAGCAGCAGTTCCTTGGCTCGCTCATGCGGAAGATGTCCTCCGGCGACACCCTCACCAGTCCCACCAAGCTGGTGAAGCTGGCCGAGGCCGCGACCAAGGCCCTCACCGTGGACAGCGCGATCGGCAAGGTGGGCACGCTGAAGGACATGGCCCTGGAGCTGAAGAAGGTACCGCCGAAGAACATCACGTTCACGACGGTGCCGGTGATCGACAACCCCGCCGAGAAGGTCAAGGCGACGGTGGTCGTGAACGAGGCGAAGGCGCCCCGGGTCTTCGACATGATCAGGGAAGACATCTCCTTCACCGAGGTCAAGCAGAAGCAGAAGAAGGAGGCGGCCGCCGTCGCCGCCCGTCTCGAGGGCGAGAAGTCCGAGCCGGGCGAGATCCGGGTGCGCGTCATGAACGGCGGTGCCCCCGCCGGCAGCGCCCAGCAGGAGCTGGCCTACCTCCAGACGGAGGCCGGGGTCGCCAAGTCCGAGAACGCCGGCAACGCCCCGGCGCAGACCGCGAGGACCACCCTGGAGTACGCCCCCGACCAGGCCGACCAGGCCCGCGCACTCGCCGCGATCCTCGGCCTGTCCGGCGCCGCCATGAAACCCGGCGAGAGCGTCACCAACTCCCAGGGCCTGCCCACCATGACCCTCACCCTCGGCAAGGACTTCAAGGGCGCCGGAGTCAAACTCGACGCCAAGTCCATCGAGACGCCGGACCTGGACAAGTCCACGGCCGACCAGAAGCAGTGCGCCAGTTGACCTGAGGGGCCTGTCGTACGTCTCACAGGGCGGCGACGGGCCCGCGGGTGGCGCGGGGGCCGGGAGGGACGCGGAAGTGACGCGGAGCGGTGTGCAGGGGGAGGACACGCGGGAGGGCGCGGCGGACGCCTCCGAGCGTGAGAAGGCCGTCCGGGAGGACGGCGACAACGGGGTCGACCGCACCGAGGACGGCGGCGCCGACGAGGGCGAGAGCGACGACAACGACAACGACAACGGCAGCGGCAGCGGCAGCGGCAGGACCGACGGACGCCGTCCGCGCGGGCGCAACGGCCTCGTGCGCTGGACCGCGGTGGTGCTCGCCGTGGTCCTGGCCGGCACGGCCGGCGCCGGTTACCTCTACTACGAGCACCTCAACGACAACATAAGGAAGGACGCCCTCAACCTGGGCGACAGCAAGGTCGCCGCGCCGACGCCGAACGCGGCCGGGCAGACCCCGCTGAACATCCTGGTCATCGGCTCGGACGCCCGGGACAGCGAGGAGAACCAGCAACTCGGCGGCGCCCGGGAGACGTTCGGCTCCACGCCACTGGCGGACGTGCAGATGCTGGTGCACCTGTCCGCCGACCGCAGCAACATGTCGGTGGTCAGCATGCCGCGCGACACCCTGGTCGAGATACCCAGGTGCACCGATCCGGGGGACGGCGAGGTCTATCCGGCCAGTGCGGGCCGGGTGATGACGAACCAGAGCCTCGGACGCGGCGGCCCCGGCTGCACGGTGGCCACCTGGCAGGAGCTGACCGGCATCCACATCGACCACTTCGTCATGGTCGACTTCGCGGGCGTGGTGTCCATGGCGGACGCCGTCGGCGGCGTCCCGGTCTGTGTGGACGCCAACATCCACTCGCGCGACAGCCAGGGCCACGGCTCCGGCCTGAAGCTGGCGAAGGGCACGCACCCGGTCAAGGGCGAGCAGGCTTTGCAGTGGCTGCGCACCCGGTACGGCTTCGAGGACGGCAGCGACCTGGCGCGGGCGAAGGCCCAGCACATGTACCTGAACTCGATGGTCCGGACGCTGCGCGAGAACGCGACCCTGAGCAGCCCGAACAAGCTGCGCAGGCTCGCCGAGGAGGCCACCGCGGCGCTCACCGTCGACCCGGGCCTGGACACCGTGAAGAAGCTGTACGACCTCAGCGGCGAGCTGCGCCGGGTGAAGCCGGAGCGCATCACCATGACCACGATGCCCAACCGGTACGTGGGTGCCCGCGTCGAGCCGACCGAGGACGCGGACCAACTGTTCCGGCTGGTGCGCGAGGACATCGCGCTGGACGGCAAGGACGCGAAGAAGAAGGACGCGGAGCCGAAGGCCCCGGACGACCCGGCGGCAGCCGACGACGAGATAGCGGTCCAGGTCCGCAACGGCACCCGCGGGGACGGCCTCGGCACCGCCCCCGGACGCGCGAACACGGTCGCCGGGCTCCTGGTGGAGCGGGGCTTCGCGAAGGCCGTCGCGGACCCTTCGGTGCTGCCGAGCGAGGACCGTACGGTCGTCCGCTACCCGAGCGCCGACCTGGAGGGCGACGCACGACGCGTCGCCGAGTCCCTGGGCATCCCGGCGGGTTCGGTGCGGCGGTCGACGGACGTCTCGGGCGTCACGCTCGTCGTGGGCGCCGACTGGCGCGAGGGTACGGCGTACAAGGCGGCCGGAAGCGACGACGGGATCCCGCAGTCCGCCGAGGCCCTCAACGGCGCGGACGCGAGCGCCTGCATGGACGTGAATCCGGCGTTCACCTGGTCCTGACCGCGGCCGGGCGCCCGAGCCCGTGACCGGGCCGGGCCGGCGTGACCGGGCCGGGCCGGCGTGACCGGGCCGGGCCGGCGTGACCGGGCCGGGTCAGCGGGCCCCGGCGGCGTCCGCGGTTCCCTGGTCGGGCTGGACCGCCGGGCGCCGCGAGGCGATGACCTTCCTGGCCAGCGACTTGGGGCTGGTCAGGAAGCCCCAGCCCCAGGACATGTGCATGGTCGCCAGCGCCACCGGGATCCGCGCCCGCGCCTTCAGTCCGAGGCCCTTGCCCGCCGGGAGTGACCCGGCGACGATCGCCGCGAGGTAGACGCCGGGTACGGCGAAGCCCCACGGGGTCAGCGCGGCGCCCACCACGACACCGGCAGCGATGGCGCACACGGCGGTCGGCGGGGCGAGGTAGCGCAGGTTGATGGAGCCCGAGTGGTAGCGGGCGACGACGTGCCGCCAGCGGCCGTAGTCCTTGTACTGCTTGGCCAGCGCCCGCGCGGACGGCCGGGGGCGGTAGGACACCCTCAGCTCGGGCGAGAACCAGATCAGGCCGCCGGCCTCGCGGATGCGGAAGTTCAGCTCCCAGTCCTGGGCGCGGATGAACTCCTCGTTGTACCCGCCCTGCCGCTCCAGCGCCTCGCGGCGGAACACACCGAGGTAGACGGTCTCGGCGGGCGCCGCCCGGCCTCCCGTGTGGAAGGCGGCGTTGCCCACGCCGATCCTCGACGTCATCGCGGCGGCGACGGCGTCCTCCCAGGCGTTCTCCCCCTCGGCGTGCATGATGCCGCCCACGTTCTGCGCGCCGGTCTCCTCCAGGAGCCGCACGGCCGTGGCGATGTAGTCCGGCGACAGCATGCCGTGGCCGTCGACGCGGACGACGACGGGATGGCGGGACGCCCTGATCGCGGCGTTCAGCGCGGCGGGCGTACGGCCGGTGGGGTTCGGCACGGTGTGGACCCGGGGGTCCTCCCGGACGAGTTCGGCGGCGATCTCTTCCGTACGGTCCGTGGAGGGACCGACGGCGATCACGACCTCCATCTCGCCGGCGTACTCCTGGGCGAGGATGGCGCGGACGGCGCCGCGCAGGTGCCGCTCCTCGTTGAGGACGGGCATGATCACGGAAACGGCGGGCGGCCGCACGTCGGACTTGGCGTTCATCGGTGCTCACGTTACCGCGAACGGGGGACACGGGTGCGCGCCGCGGGGGTCGCGGCACCGGGCAGCAGATCGTATGGGCCTACGGTGCTCACGAATCCCGTCCGGCCTCACGGTCCACGCCCAGGGGCCCGTACCCGCGGAGGTGTCCCCTTGCCCACGCCGCCCCGCTCGTCCCGGGTCCCGGCCTCGACCACCCGGGGCGGACCTCCGCAGCAGCGCGGTGGCCCCCGGTCGTCCGGGCGTCCGCCGCGGCCCCCCGTGCGGCGGAGGAAGCCGCGCTGGGCCATGCGGGCGGTGACCGCGCTGTCGGTGGTGGTGCTCGCCTCGGCCGGGATCGGGCACGCGGTGCTGTCCGGCCTGGACTCGGACATCTCGCGGGTCGACGCCTTCAAGGACATGAAGAACCGGCCGCGGGCGGGCGACGGCATGAACGTGCTGATGGTCGGCACCGACGGCCGGGACAGGATCAGCGAGGAGGAGCGGCGCAAGTACAGGCTGGGCGGCGCCCCCTGCCACTGCACCGACACCATCATGATCGTGCACATCTCGGAGGACCGGGAGCGCGCGAGCGTGGTCAGCCTGCCGCGCGACTCGTACGCCGAGACGCCCGGCCACACCGACCGCACCACCGGCGAGCACCACAAGGGGCACCCGCTCAAGCTGAACGCGGCCTATGCCGAGGGCGGCCCGCAGCTGACCATCCGCACCGTGGAGAACATGACCCACGTGAAGATCGACCACTATCTGGAGGTCGACTTCACCAGCTTCATGAAGACCGTGGACGTCATCGGCGGTGTGAAAATCTGCACCGTCCAGCCGCTCAAGGACGGCTACACCGGGCTCGACCTCGCCCCGGGCACCCACACGCTGATGGGCGGGCAGGCGCTCCAGTACGTCCGGTCCCGCCATCTCGACGGCGCCTCCGACCTGAGCCGGATGAAGCGCCAGCAGCGCTTCCTGGCCGCCCTGATCGACCGGGCGACCTCCTCGGGGATCCTGCTGAACCCGCTGAAGTTCCGTGACGTCACCCGGGCCGTGCTGGGCTCGGTCCGGGCCGACCAGGGATTCGGCACGGACGAGCTGCTGACGCTGGGGCGGGCGATGCGGAACTTCTCGCCGTCCTCGTCCGAGTTCACCACCGTGCCGATCGGGCAGATGGGCTACGCCGTCGAGGGCGTCGGATCGACCCTGAAGTGGGACCCGGCGAAGTCCGAGCGGATCTTCGCCGCCCTGCGCGAGGACGAGCCGCTGGCCGCGCCGAGACCGAAGCCGAAGGGCCCGGCGCCGGTGCGGGTCCCGGTGGACCCGCGGCAGATCCGGGTCCAGGTGGAGAACGGCACCCGCACCGCCGGGCTCGGCAAGCGCGTGGACGACGCGCTGGCCGCGACCGGGTTCCGCACCACCGGAGCACCCAGGAACGCCGCCGACCGGGCCGTCGCGCGCACCGTCGTCGCCTACGACCCGCGCTGGGACCAGTCGGCGAAGTCGCTGGCCGCCGCCCTGCCCGGCAGTGAACTGAAGCCGGTGAAGGGGCAGGGGGCGCTGCTGAAGGTGATCGCGGGCGCCGATTTCGAGAAGGCCGTGAAGGTGCGTCCGGCGGATCCGCCGCAGGAGTCGGGCACCGTGGTGCGGGGCGACGAGGTGGTCTGCGGCAAGGAGTGAGGCGCGGCGGGGTGCCGGGTCAGTTGCCGGAGACGGTGACCTCGTCGTCGTTCCTCAGCTCCTGGACGAGCTTCTTCACCTTCGCGTCGTCCCACTTGAGGTTGCTCCCGACACTGCCGGAGACCGGCATGTTCATCGAGGTGCCGTCGCCGCCGCTGACGCTCTTCATCGCCCAGAACATGCCGGCGAGGTCGAACAGGCCCATGTCCTTGTCGACGACGAGGGAGTCCAGGCCGGCGCCCATGGTCGGGTAGAGCCTGAACGGGTTGAGGACGGTCGACGGGGTGGCCACCTGGCTCGCCAGCGCCGACAGGAACTTCTGCTGGTTCTTGGTGCGGTCCAGGTCGGAGCCGGGCAGGGCGTACCGGGTGCGGACGAAGGCGAGGGCCTCCTCGCCGTTCAGGGTCTGCTTGCCCTTCTTGAAGTCGGCGCCGGACTTCTTGTCCTTGATGTCCTGCGGGATGTCCATCTCGACGCCGCCGACCGCGTCCACGATGTTCGCGAAGCCGGCGAAGCCGATCTCGACGTAGTGGTCGAGGCGCAGGCCGGTGTTGTACTCGACGGTGCGCACCAGCAGCTCGGGGCCGTCCTCGGCGTACGCGGCGTTCAGCTTGGTGTGCCGGCCGGTGCCCTTGTAGGTCTTGCCGGACTCGGAACCGACGAAGCTCGGGATCTCCACGTCCGAGTCGCGGGGCAGGGAGATCAGCGTCGACCCGTTGTCCCCGGTGTGCAGGATCATCATCGAGTCGGTGCGCTTGCCCTCGGCGGAGCCGGTGTGCAGGTCCTTCTTCTGCTCGTCGGTCATGCCCTCGCGGCTGTCGGACCCGACGATCAGGTAGTTCGTGCCCTCACCGGCCTCGGGCCGGTCGATGACCTTGGACAGGTCGACCTCGCGGTTCAGCTTGGAGTCGGCCCAGAAGTAGGTGCCGACGGTGGTGACGACCAGCACGGTCACCACCGTGATCGCGGTCCACTTGATCCGGCGGCGCCAGTCCGGCGCGGGTCTGCCCGGACGCGGGCCGCCGGGGCCGGAGCCCTGGCCGCCACCGCCGCCGTAGACCTGGCCGGTGTTGTAGCCGCTGTCGTACCCGTCGCCGCCGTACCCCTGACCGTCGGTGTACGACGGCTGCTGCGGTACCCCGGCGCCGTACGGCGGGGCCGACTGGCCGGGGCCGGGCGGCGGCGTCGCGCCGCGGCGGACCTGCCGCATCACGCGTGCGCTCTCGGGCCGTGCGCTCGCGCCGCCGCGTCCGTATCCGCTGCCGCGGTCGTCACCGGACCATCCCTCGGGCCAATCATTCATGCGCACCAGTGTGCAGGCCCGCCCTACGGGCCATACAAGGGTCGTCGGAAAATAGGGTCGGCGCTGTTGCGAAGCTGACACAAAATCACGGCGGTGTGGCCCCGGCATAAGGTGGAGGCCATGACAGACCAGGCAGAACAGGCCTCGGCCGCGCAGTCGACGGCACCGGAGATCCCGGGCAAGCCGACCTCGGCGTCCCGCACCACCCTCAGTCACATCATGACGCACAGCGACACCAACCTTCTGGGCACGGTGCACGGCGGTGTGATCATGAAGCTGGTCGACGACGCGGCGGGCGCCGTGGCCGGACGGCACTCCGGCGGACCCGCCGTCACCGCGTCCATGGACGAGATGGCGTTCCTCGAACCGGTCCGCGTCGGCGACCTCGTCCATGTGAAGGCCCAGGTCAACTGGACCGGCCGCAGTTCCATGGAGGTCGGCGTCCGGGTGCTGGCCGAGCGCTGGAACGAGTCCACCCCGGCCACCCAGGTCGGCTCGGCCTACCTGGTCTTCGCCGCCGTGGACGCCGACGGCAAGCCGCGCACGGTCCCGCCGGTGCTCCCCGAGAGCGAGAAGGACAAGCGCCGCTACCAGGAGGCCCAGATCCGCCGCACCCACCGCCTGGCACGGCGCCGCGCGATCATGGAGCTGCGGGAGCGGCGGGTGGCGGAGGGCTTCGACGACTGACCGGCCGCCCCGCCGCCCGCGTCCGGCGGGGCGGGAGCCGTGCGGCGGCGGCCGAAGCGCCCGCTCTTTCGGAGCCGATCGTCCCGGGCTCCCGAGACCTCAGAGCATCAGCAGCAGTCGCGTGTTCGGTACGAGCTTCCGGTTCACGCTGGTGCTCTGCACGAATATCGTGAAGTCGTCGTTGTGGTCCGGCTTGATGCGGACTTCCACGTCGGGAAGGCCGAGCAGGGTTCGGGCCTCGGGCCCCGTGTACACCCGGTCCGTCTTCTTCTCCAGCACCGAGATCTGCTTCTTCGGCTGGACCTTCTCCGACTTGCTCAGCTGGTAGAACGCACCGCCGGTGCGGTAGGTGTGCCCGCATGCGACGACCCAGTCCCGAATCGCCGCGTCACGGGAGACCGCGACCAGCTCGTACCTCGACGGATCCACGGGCGTGAGGCCGGCCGCCTCGATGGTGTCCTTGTTGACCGCCTCCGCACCGGTGGAGAACACCGCACGCGACCCCCGGATGCCCTGAGCGCGGCCCACCATGAACTTCTCGGTGGCCTCCTGGATGACCTGCCCGGCCTCCTGCAGACCCTGTGTGCTCGTGGCGTCCCAGATGGCGATGTTGTCCTTCGGGAACCCGTACTGCATGGCCTCGCGCTTGCCCATCTGGTCCGGCACCAGGACGGCCAGCGTCCAGTTGTCCTGCTGGGTCTCGATCATCGCGGCCACGGCCTCGACCAGTTCACGCGGATCCCTGGCGGGAGCGTCCGGGCAGCGGTGACTCACGTTCTCCTGTCCGTCGGTGAGCACGAACGTCAGGAAGCTGTGGTCTCCGTACAGTTGCGCCGTCTGCGCCAGCTCGCGTTGCGACTTGAGCGTGGCCGCCAGCAGCGCCGTCATCCCACCGACCCGGTACATCTGCTTCAGCGACGGCATCCGCAGCACGTCCTTGTCGTAGATGACGCACTGCACCCTGTCCGCGAAGACGTACACCGTGACGCGGGTCTCCTGGTCCAGCTCCTGCGACCGGCGGGCCAGATAGGCGATCTGCTCGTCGGCGACTTCGACGACCTTGCCGCTCAGGCGGGACATGGACGAACTGGCGTCCAGCACGAGAGCGACGTGATTGATGTAGTTCTGCTTTCCGGACAAGGCAGCTCCCCCTCTTTCCGACTCGACGCTCCCACCGTCTCACCCGCCACTGACAACGGGGCCCGGCCGGGAGGCCGGACGGACGGCGGCCGGAAAGAGCGAAGGGCGCCCCGCGACGGGCGCCCTTCGACCGCGGTGGACCACCAACCGTTACGGCAGGTTCCTCGCCATCACGATCCGCTGCACTTGGTTCGTGCCTTCGTAAATCTGGGTGATCTTGGCATCGCGCATCATGCGCTCCACCGGGTAGTCGCGGGTGTAGCCGTAGCCGCCGAGGAGCTGGACGGCGTCGGTGGTGACCTCCATCGCCACGTCGGAGGCGAAGCACTTGGCGGCGGCGCCCTGGAAGGTGAGGTCACTGTCGCCGCGCTGGGACTTGGCGGCGGCCGCGTACGTGAGCTGGCGGGCGGCCTCGATCTTCATGGCCATGTCGGCGAGCATGAACTGGATGCCCTGGAAGTCGGCGATGGGCTTGCCGAACTGCTTGCGCTCCTGGACGTAGCCCTTGGCGTAGTCGAGGGCGCCCTGGGCGATGCCGAGGGCCTGGGCGGCGATGGTGACGCGGGTGTGGTCCAGCGTCTTCATCGCGGTGGCGAAGCCGGTGCCCTCCGCGCCGATCATGCGGTCGGCGGGGACGCGGACGTTGTCGAGGTAGACCTCGCGGGTCGGGGAGCCCTTGATGCCGAGCTTCTTCTCCGGGGCGCCGAAGGAGACGCCCTCGTCGGACTTCTCGACGACGAAGGCGGAGATGCCCCTGGAGCGCTTGGCCGGGTCGGTGACGGCCATCACCGTGTAGTACTCGCTGACGCCGGCGTTGGTGATCCAGCGCTTGACGCCGTTGAGGACCCAGAAGTCGCCGTCGCGGACCGCCTTGGTCTTCATGCCTGCCGCGTCCGAGCCCGCGTCGGGCTCGGAGAGGCAGTAGGAGAACATGCCGTCGCCCTTGGCGAGCGGGGTCATGTACTTCTTCTTCAGCTCCTCGGAGCCGGAGAGGATCACCG
Source organism: Streptomyces sp. NPDC048392 (assembly GCF_043200575.1). Classification (NCBI taxonomy): domain Bacteria; kingdom Bacillati; phylum Actinomycetota; class Actinomycetes; order Kitasatosporales; family Streptomycetaceae; genus Streptomyces; species Streptomyces sp. NPDC048392. The sequence goes on along the minus strand of NZ_JBICYB010000025.1, from coordinate 50,055 downwards.
GCAGGGAGCCGAGCTTGTTCACCGCAGGGATGAGGGAGGAGGACGCGCAGGCGCGGGCCACCTCCTCGATCACGACGACCGTGGCGAGGGCGTCGGCGCCCGCGCCGCCGTACTCCTCGGGGACGTGCACCGCGTGCAGGTCGTTCGCGGTCAGGGCGTCGAGGGCCTCCTGCGGGAAGCGGGCCTCCTCGTCCACCGCGGCGGCGTACGGCGCGATCTTCGCCTCGGCCAGCGAGCGGACGGCGTCGCGGAGCATGTCGTGCTCCTCGGACGGGCGGTACAGGTCGAAGTCAGCCGATCCGGCCAAGGTCTCTCACGCTCCAAAACGCTGTGCTGCTGGGCACGCTAACTACCGTTAAGTAACCCAAATTTTAGAGCCCGCCCGCGTTCGTGGATAGGTGAGCTTGACGACAGCCGGCCGGAGGGCTTTCCCCGCGTCCCGGATATGCTCGGCGCGCACCTGCCGTACACCTCTGGAGCACCCATGGCCCTGAAGATCACCGTGATCGGTACCGGCTATCTCGGCGCGACCCACGCGGCGGCCCTGGCCGAGCTCGGTTTCGAGGTACTGGGTCTCGACGTGGTGCCCGAGAAGATCGAGATGCTCCAGCGCGGCGAGGTCCCGATGTACGAGCCGGGCCTGGAGGAGCTGCTGCGCCGGCACGTCGCCGGCATCGGGGGCGCGACCGGCCGACTGCGCTTCACCACCGACTTCGCAGAGGTCGCGGACTTCGGCGACGTGCACTTCCTGTGCGTGAACACACCGCAGAAGCACGGCGAGTACGCCTGCGACATGTCGTACGTCGACTCCGCGCTGGCCTCGCTGGCGCCGCACCTGACCGGCCCCGCGCTCGTCGTCGGCAAGTCCACCGTGCCCGTGGGATCCGCCGACCGGCTGGCCGCCTACCTCGCCGAGCACGCCCCGGCCGGTGACGACGCCGAGCTGGCATGGAACCCGGAGTTCCTGCGCGAGGGCTTCGCCGTGGAGGACACCCTGCACCCCGACCGGCTCGTGGTCGGCGTGCGCAGCGAGCGGGCGGAGAGGCTGCTGCGCGAGGTGTACGCGACGCCGATCGAGGAGGGCTCGCCGTTCGTCGTCACGGACTTCCCCACGGCCGAGCTGGTGAAGACCGCCGCGAACTCCTTCCTCGCCACCAAGATCTCCTTCATCAACGCGATGGCGGAGGTGTGCGAGGCCGCCGGCGGCGACGTCGCCAAGCTGGCGGAGGCGATCGGGTACGACGACCGGATCGGCCGGAAGTTCCTGCGGGCGGGGATCGGCTTCGGCGGCGGCTGTCTGCCGAAGGACATCCGGGCCTTCATGGCGCGCGCCGGTGAGCTGGGCGCCGACCAGGCACTGACCTTCCTGCGCGAGATCGACTCCATCAACATGCGCCAGCGCGGCCAGATGGTGGAGCTGACCCGGCAGGCGCTGGGCGGCGGCCCCTTCCTCGGCAAGCGGGTCGCGGTGCTCGGCGCCACCTTCAAGCCCGACTCGGACGACGTGCGGGACTCCCCCGCGCTGAACGTCGCCGGGCAGGTCCACCTCCAGGGCGCCCAGGTGACGGTGTACGACCCCAAGGGCATGGAGAACGCCAGGCGGCTCTTCCCCACGCTCGGCTACGCCGATTCGGCGCTGGAGGCGGTGCGGGGGGCCGACGTCGTCCTGCACCTGACGGAGTGGCGGGAGTTCCGCGAGCTGGACCCGGAGACGCTGGGCGAGGCGGCGGCGGCCCGGGTGATCCTGGACGGGCGCAACGCCCTGGACCCGGCGCTCTGGCGGAAGGCCGGCTGGACGTACCGGGCGATGGGCCGCCCCACCGCCTGAGGGCCTTGAAGGCGGCGCCGGTTCGGCCGAGGCTCAGTCGGCCGAACCGGCGCCGTCCGCATTCTGCCCGACCGGGCGGGGCGGCGGCCGGTGAACCCTCCGTGGTTTACCCGCCCTTGGCCCGGTACCGGCGCATCTTCGCGCGCGCTCCGCACACCTGCATCGAGCACCAGCGGCCGCGTCCGGCCGGGCTGCGGTCGTAGTACGCCCAGTGGCAGTCGGCGGCCTCGCAGGCCTTGAAGCGGCTCCAGGTGCCGGCCACCAGCGCCTCCGCGACGGCGGCGGCGACGCGGGCGGTGAGGGAGCCGTCGCGGACCGGGGCGAGGGCGGCGGAGCCGTCGGCCGGGTCGACGGTGACGACCAGGGGGACGGCGGCCAGCAGCCGGCCCAGCGGGGTCACCGCGGCATGCGGCGGATGACCGGCGTGGGCCAGCAGGGCCGCCCGCAGGGACTCGCGCAGCTCGCGGGCCCCGGGCACCTCGCCCTCCGTCAGCCCGAAACGCTCCCGGGCCTCCGGGGTGTCCAGGGAGTCGGCGCCCGTCTCGACGTCCAGCAGCGTGTTCACCAGGGCCTCGACCAGCTCCAGGCCGCCGGGTGCGGGCGGTCTCTCACTCATGCTTGCGACGTTACCCCCCATACGGCAGCATGCGGTAACCGTTACCGGTTACCCGCGCTGTGCGGGTAACCGCAGACCGCTTGCTTCAAGGAGGAAGTCATGGCTGTCGCCGAACTGGGTGTCGTCGTCCTGGACTGTCCCGACCCCCGCGCACTGGCCCGCTTCTACGCCGACGTGCTCGGCGGCACCGTGGAGGGCGAGGGCGACTGGGTCGATCTGAAGCTGCCGGGCGGACAGGCGCTGGCGTTCCAGGCCGCCCCCGGGTTCGTACCGCCGAAGTGGCCCGCGCCCGACGGCTCGCAGCAGTTCCACCTCGACCTCGAGGTGAAGGACCTGGACGCGGCCGAGAAAGCCGTGCTCGAACTGGGCGCGAGGCCGCTGGACGCGGAGGACCGCACCCGCACCTTCCGGGTCTACTCCGACCCGGCCGGGCATCCGTTCTGCCTCTGCGCCTGCTGAGCAACGCCCCACCGGCACCGGGAGGCCCCCATGGCGCCTGCGGCCCGCTTCCGTTCCGCCGTCGTCGTCGGCTTTCCCGAGCCCCACCGTGGGCCGGCCCGCTTCCACGCGTCGGTGGGGGCGGCACGCCCGAAAGGCGGACCCGGACCGGGTGGTCCTCCGGGTGCCGGAGGGCCCGCGCCCGTCCTCCCGGCGGGCGCCGGATCTCACCCCGCCCCGGTGGCCGCGCTCCGGCCGCAACGCCCAGCAGTTCCACAACGGCTTCGACGGCGGGGCGGCCCGGGCGGAGACGGACCCGGCGCACGAGAAGGTGCTCGCGCCGGACGCCCGGCCGCCGGACCCGGAGACCGGGGGAAGGAGGGCTCGGTGGACGCCGGTCCGGCGGGGCGTCCCTTCCGTCCGCCTGTGCCGGATCGGGCACTCCTGCCCCCCGGCCTCGCCGGGGGTCAGCCGTCCAGGTCGGCGATGGTCGCCGTGGACGGCTCCCGGCGCAGCTGGGCGGCCCGGGCGGTGAAGGCCGCGGCGCGCAGTACGCGCTGGGTGTTGCCCCAGGTCAGCAGGGCCACGTCCGCCTCGTCCCAGCCCCGGCGGAGCAGTTCGGCGATGAGCCGGGGGTAGCAGGAGGGGTCGCCCAGCTCCAGCGGGTGGGCGGTGCCGGTGTCGTAGGTGCCGGACAGGCCGACGCTCTGCGGGCCGGCCACCGTGCGGACGTGGTCGAGGTGGTCGGCGACGTCCCGGACGGTCGGACCGGTCTGCTCGGCGGTCAGCGGCACCATGCACAGGCCGCCGGCCGCGCCCAGCTCCACCAGCAGGTCGTCGGGAAGGTTGGCGGGGTGCGGACGCAGGGCGCGGGCGGCTGAGCGGGTGCACAGGACCGGCGCCTTGGACACCGCGAAGGTGCGGCGGACGGTCTCGGCGGAGGCGCCGGAGAGGTCGGCGACGACACCGAGCCGGTTCATCTCCCGGACGACCTCCTCGCCGAACCGGGTCAGCCCCGCCTCGCTCGCCCACGTCACCCCGGACAGCGTCAGCACGCGCAGGCCGAGGGCGTGCAGGGACCGCAGGATGCCGAGGCAGTCGCCGAGGGCGGCGGCGCCCGCGGGGCCGGGCAGCACGGCGACCCGGCCGCAGTTGCGGGCGTCGATGGCCTGCCCCGCGTCGTAGGCCAGGCGCAGCCCCTCCGGGTGGGCGCGCACGACCGTCTTGACCAGGTCGAGCTGCTCCAGCGTGGCGCCGACCGCTCGGTCCCCGTCGATGGACTCGGGCAGGTGCAGCGACCACAGCAACGCGCCCACGTGCCCCTCGCGCAGCCGCGGCACGTCGGTGTCGACGGCGCTCTCGCCCAGCTCCAGGTCGTACCAGGGCAGATGCCTGAGCGCCCAGGGCAGGCCGCTGCAGCCGTCGGCGACGGGATGGGCGGCCAGCACGGCCAGTGCCCGGGTCAGCGGCTCGTCGTCGGGGTCGGACACGGGCGCGTAGGGCTCCGTCGGAACGACCTCCGCGGTGAGCGGCACGGGCAGATCGTCGAGCCCGCCGGCCTCGGTACCGGTGTGCAGGTCGTCCTGGAGGTCTGCCATGGCGGGCTCCGTACGGTCGTCGTGACGTACGGCCACCGTCGCACGGAGCGGAAAGGGCTTCCTGGTGGGTGGGGCGTTCGGGGGTACGGGCGCCCCACCCGGCCGGAAGCGGGGCGGCTCAGCCGCCCGGCTGCCCGACGGCTCGGCCGTCCAGTTGCTCGATGGTCGCGTTGGACGGCCCCCGCGTCGTCTGAAGTCCGCGGGCCACGTCCTCGGCGGCGTCCAGGACGCGGACCGCGTTCTTCCAGGTCAGCTTGGCCAGGTCGGCCTGGGACCAGCCGCGGTCGAGCAGTTCGGCGATCAGGTTCGGGTAGCCGGAGACGTCGCCGAGACCGTCCGGGGTGAAGGGGGTGCCGTCGTAGTCGCCGCCGATGCCGAGGTGGTCGACGCCGGCCACCTCGCGCATGTGGTCGAGGTGGTCGGCGACCGTGGAGACGGTGGCGACCGGGCGCGGGGTGCGCTCCTCGAAGGCGGCGTGGACCTTCATCGCCCCGGGGCTGGTGTCGAGGTGGTGGAAGCCCTGCGCGCGCATGTTCTCGTCGGCCTCGGCCGTCCAGTCCACGGCCGCCTGGAGCACGAACTTCGGCACGAACGTCACCATCGCCACGCCGCCGTTGGCGGGCAGCCGCTGCAGGACGTCGTCCGGGATGTTGCGCGGGTGGTCGCAGACGGCCCGCGCGGAGGAGTGCGAGAAGATCACCGGCGCCGTCGAGGTGTCCAGCGCGTCGCGCATCGTCGTCGCCGCCACGTGCGAGAGGTCGACCAGCATGCCCTCGCGGTTCATCTCCCGCACGACCTCGCGGCCGAAGGCCGACAGGCCGCCGACGACGGGCTCGTCGGTCGCCGAGTCCGCCCACGCGTTGTTGTCGTTGTGGGTGAGCGTCATGTAGCGCACGCCGAGCGCGTACAGCGCGCGGAGAGTGGCGAGGGAGTTGTCGATGGAGTGGCCGCCCTCCGCGCCCATGAGGGACGCGATACGGCCCTCGGCGCGCGCGGCCTCCATGTCGGCGGCGCTCAGCGCGGCCCGCAGCTCCCCGGGGTGGCGGGCGATCAGCTGCCGCACGCAGTCGATCTGCTCCAGCGTCGCCGTCACCGCTCCGGGCAGGTCGGAACGGACGTACACCGACCAGTACTGCGCGCCGACGCCACCGGCCCGCAGCCGGGCCAGGTCGGTGTGCAGGTGGGCGGACTGGTCGGCGGCGATGTCCCGGGCGTCGAGGTCGTAGCGGACCTGCTCGCGCAGTGCCCAGGGCAGGTCGTTGTGGCCGTCGACGACGGGGAACTCGCGCAGCAGTTCGCGGGCCCGGTCGAGGGAGGCGGTGGGGGTCGTGGAGGTCATGGGCGTCACTTCCCGAATCCGAAGCCGGCCGCCGAGCCCTCGACCTTGGTGCGCAGCCGCTTGCCCTTCTCGGTGGCCTGGTCGTTGAGGTCCTGCTGGAATTCGCGCATCCGGCCGAGCAGCTCCTCGTCGTGGGCGGCGAGCATGCGGGCGGCCAGCAGGCCGGCGTTGCGCGCACCGCCGACGGAGACCGTGGCGACGGGGACACCGGCCGGCATCTGCACGATGGACAGGAGGCTGTCCATGCCGTCGAGGTACTTCAGCGGCACCGGGACGCCGATGACCGGCAGCGGGGTGACGGAGGCGAGCATCCCGGGCAGGTGGGCGGCGCCCCCGGCCCCGGCGATGATCGCCTTCAGCCCGCGTCCGGCCGCCTGCTCGCCGTACGCGATCATCTCGCGCGGCATGCGGTGCGCGGAGACGACGTCGACCTCGTAGGGGATCTCGAACTCGTCGAGCGCCTTGGCGGCGGCCTCCATGACGGGCCAGTCGGAGTCCGACCCCATGACGACGCCGACGACTGGACTCACCGGGGTTGCCGGGCTCATTCGGTGATCGTCCCTCTCAGATAGCCGGCAGCGTGACGGGCGCGCTCCAGCACGTCGTCCAGGTCGTCGCCGTAGGTGTTGACGTGGCCGACCTTGCGGCCGGGCTTCACGTCCTTGCCGTACATGTGGATCTTGAGCTGCGGGTCGCGGGCCATGCAGTGCAGGTACGCGGAGTACATGTCCGGGTAGTCGCCGCCCAGGACGTTGACCATCACGGTCCACTTCGCGCGCGGGCGCGGGTCGCCGAGGGGGAGGTCGAGGACCGCGCGGACGTGGTTGGCGAACTGCGAGGTGATCGCGCCGTCCATCGTCCAGTGGCCGGAGTTGTGCGGGCGCATCGCCAGTTCGTTGACGAGGACGCGGCCGTCGCGGGTCTGGAACAGCTCGACGGCGAGGTGGCCGACGACGCCCAGCTCCTTGGCGATGCCGAGCGCCATCTCCTCGGCGCGCAGCGCCTGCGTCTCGTCCAGACCGGGCGCCGGGGCGATCACCGTGTCGCAGACGCCGTTCACCTGCCGGGACTCGACGACGGGGTAGGCCACCGCCTGGCCGTGCGGGGAGCGGACCACGTTGGCGGCCAGTTCGCGGACGAAGTCGACCTTCTCCTCCGCCAGCACGGGCACACCGGCGCGGAAGGGCTCGGCGGCCTCCTCGACGGAGTCCACGACCCACACGCCCTTGCCGTCGTATCCGCCGCGGACCGTCTTGAGAACGACGGGAAAGCCGTCGCCCTCGGCCGCGAAGGCACCCACGTCGGCCGGATCGCTCACGATCCGGTGCCGCGGGCAGGGCACGCCGATCGCGACGAGTTTCGCGCGCATCACGCCCTTGTCCTGGGCGTGCACGAGCGCCTCGGGGCCGGGGCGCACGGGGACACCGTCCGCCTCCAGGGCCTTGAGGTGCTCGGTCGGCACGTGTTCGTGATCGAAGGTGATCACGTCACAGCCGCGCGCGAACTCGCGCAGCGTGTCCAGATCGCGATAGTCGCCGATGACGACATCGTTCACGACCTGCGCCGCTGAGTCCTGAGGAGTGTCACTGAGGAGCTTGAACCTGATGCCCAACGGGATGCCCGCCTCGTGTGTCATACGAGCGAGCTGGCCACCGCCGACCATACCGACTACGGGGAACGTCACACCCCTAGCGTATCGGCCGTGCGGAGCCCACCTGTTTACCGGCCGTTTCCCGCCGGTCCCGGACGCCCGCTCCGGCCTCCCCCGAGTCCGTCCGCAGGAAGATCGCGCGTCCGGGTGGTTAGCATGAACAGATTGACGCCAACCGACGGACGGGGGCCTGCACAGCCATGGGACATGGTTCCTCGGGTGCTCACACGGCTCCCCCCGCGCCCCGCGCCGGGATGCGGGAGCGGATCGGCCGACTGGTTCGGGAGGTCGCGAAATTCGGCGCCGTGGGCGGCGTGGGGGTGCTGGTCAACCTCGTCGTCTTCAACTTCGTACGGCAGGTGACCGACCTCCAGGTGGTGCGGGCCAGCATCGTCGCCACCATCGCGGCGATCGTCTTCAACTACCTGGGCTTCCGCTACTTCGCCTACCGCGACCGCGACAAGAGCCGCCGGACCCGCGAGATGTCGCTGTTCCTGCTGTTCAGCGTGATCGGGTTGGTGATCGAGAACGGTGTGCTCTACACGGCGACGTACGGCTTCGGCTGGGACAGCTCGCTGCAGAGCAACATCTTCAAGTTCCTCGGCATCGGGATCGGCACACTGTTCCGCTTCTGGTCGTACCGCAGCTGGGTCTTCCGGGCGCTGCCCGAGCGTGAGCCGGTGACACGGGCGGAGACGTTCCTGGAGCACGGGCGCCCGGCCGCGGTGCGCAGGGTGGACGGCACTCCGGTGGACGGCGCACCGGCGGGCCGCCGCTGACGGCCGCGTCCGGCGGTGCGCCGACCGCGGTCAGCGCACCGTGTCCTCCGCGCCGCCGGAGGGCCTCTTCGAGGGCGGCGTGCGGGACAGGAACAGGCCGAAGACCGGTGGACGTCCCTGGAGGAGCTCCAGGCGGCCGCCGTCCGCCTCGGCCAGGTCACGGGCGACGGCGAGACCGATGCCCGTGGAGTTGCGCCCGCTGATCGCCCGCTCGAAGATCCGCGCCCCCAGGTCGCCCGGGACGCCGGGACCCTCGTCGGTGACCTCGACCACGGCCTGGTTGCCGGTCACCCGAGTCCGCAGGGCCACGGTGCCGCCGCCGTGCATCAGGGAGTTCTCGATCAGCGCGGCCAGTACCTGGGCCACGGCGCCCGGGGTGCCCACGGCCGTCAGATGGCGCTTGCCGGAGCTGACGATGGCCCGTCCCTCTCCGCGGTAGGCCGGGCGCCACTCGGCGATCTGCTGCTGGATGATGTCGTCCAGCTCGAAGGTGACGGCGGAGCCGCTGCGCGGGTCGCGGGAGTTGGTGAGCAGCCGGTCCACTACGTCCGTCAGCCGCTCCACCTGCGACAGCGCGATCGTCGCCTCCTCCTTCACCGTCTCCGGCTCGTCGGTGAGGGTGATCTCCTCCAGCCGCATCGACAGCGCGGTCAGCGGCGTACGCAGCTGGTGGGAGGCGTCGGCGGCCAGGCGGCGCTCGGCGGTGAGCATCCGGGCGATGCGCTCGGCGGAGGAGTCCAGTACGTCCGCGACCCGGTCCAGCTCGGGGACGCCGTACCGCTTGTGCCGGGGACGGGGGTCGCCGGAGCCGAGGCGTTCGGCGGTCTCGGCGAGGTCGGTGAGCGGGGAGGCGAGGCGGTTGGCCTGCCGGATCGCCAGCAGTACGGCGGCGATCACCGCGAGCAGCGCCACCAGCCCGATGACCAGCAGGGTCCGCCCGATCTCCCGGGTCACCGAGGAGCTGGGCTCCTCGACCAGGACCGTCTCGCCCTCCTCACCGGTGGCCCTGCCCCGGAGGACGTCGCCGGAGGGCTTGCCGCCGACCTCGATGACCGGCTCGCCCGGGATGCGGATCACGGCGTAGCGGGCGTCGCGGATCTGCTCCCGCAGGAACCGCTCGTCGACGGAGCCGGTACCGATGAGCCGGCTGTCGACGATGCTGGCCAGCCGCACGGCCTCCAGGTCGACCCGTTCCTGGGCGGTGCTGCTGATCGTCCGGGTCTCGACGATGACGAGGGAGACGCCGAAGACGGCGATCACGACGAGCACCACGGCGAGCGTGGACTGGATCAGTCGACGGCGCATGTCCTCTTACCCGGGCGGGCCCTCGCGGACCCGCTCAGTTCTTCTCGAAACGGAAGCCCACACCGCGCACGGTGGCGATGTAGCGGGGGTTGGCCGCGTCGTCACCGAGCTTCTTGCGGAGCCAGGAGATGTGCATGTCGAGGGTCTTGGTCGACGACCACCAGGTGGTGTCCCAGACCTCGCGCATCAGCTGGTCGCGGGTGACGACCCGGCCCGCGTCGCGCACCAGCACCCGCAGCAGGTCGAACTCCTTCGCGGTGAGCTGGAGCTCCTCCTCGCCCATCCAGGCCCGGTGCGACTCGACGTCGATGCGCACACCGTGGGTGGCGGGCGGCTGCGCGGGCTCGACCGCACCGCGCCGCAGCAGGGCCCGGACCCGGGCGAGCAGCTCGGCGAGGCGGAAGGGCTTGGTGACGTAGTCGTCGGCGCCCGCGTCCAGACCGACGACGGTGTCCACCTCGTCGGCGCGCGCGGTCAGGATCAGGATGGGCACGGCGTGGCCCTCGGACCGCAGCCGGCGGGCGACCTCGAGACCGTCCATGCCCGGCAGGCCCAGGTCCAGCACGACCAGGTCGATGCCGCCCTGCAGCCCCGCGTCGAGTGCGGTCGGTCCGTCCTCACGCACCTCGACCTCGTACCCTTCCCGGCGCAGTGCGCGGGCCAGCGGCTCCGAGATGGACGCGTCGTCCTCGGCGAGCAGTACACGGGTCATGAGCTGATGGTAGACCGCTCGGCCCAACGCCCGGGGCAAGATCGCCCCGGGGGCCTCTTACCTACGGACAAGCCGGGCACCCGCCCTGTGACCTGCCACGTCGACCCCGGGTTCGAACCTGCGTCTGTGGGGTGCCATCCTGGAATGGACCTTCGAAAGATCGTTCGCGGTTCCATGATTACCTGTGATCCGCGTCTCAAGTCCTTCCATACCGGGCGGTGTCCTGCCGTATGGTGAATCAGCGCCTGTAGCACCCAGCGGACCTTTGGCGACAGTTCGACGCTGAAGGTCTCTTTTGTGTGCGGGCCGGCCCCCACGGCCGGCCTCGAAAGGAATGACCTGTGGCCGGGCCTCACCGCGTGCAGTGACGCGCGCAGAGGCGTGGATCCCGGTGGCCGCCGCCCACCGCTTCGCAATCCGGAGCGGATCCCTCAGGCGTGGGACGGGCGGGGAAGGCCGCCGGTGCCGGCCGCCCCCACCGGGCGCGCACCGCCTTGTGAGCGCGTCCCGACCAGCAAGGATCGACCATGGCGTCCAGCCTGACGAAGGACTCGGTCTCCCCGGGCACCCCCGGCTCCGAGAAGACCTTCTTCGGCCACCCCCGCGGACTGGCCACACTCTTCATGACCGAGATGTGGGAGCGGTTCTCCTACTACGGCATGAGGGCTCTGCTCCCGCTGTACCTCGTAGCCCCGGGCGGCCTCGGCCTCGGCGCCGGCACCGCGACCGCGATCTACTCGGTGTACCTCTCGCTGGTGTACCTGCTCACGATGCCGGGCGGCTGGTTCGGCGACCGCGTCTGGGGGCCCCGCAAGACCGTCGCCATCGCCGGCGGTGTGATCATGCTCGGCCACCTCACGCTGGCGCTGCCCACCTCCGGCACGTTCTACGCGGGCCTCGGCCTGGTCGCCCTCGGCTCGGGTCTGCTGAAGGCCAACATCTCGACGATGGTCGGCCAGCTCTACGACGGCCCCGACGACCCGCGCCGCGACGGTGGCTTCACCGTCTTCTACATGGGCATCAACCTCGGTGCCTTCGCCGCGCCGCTGACCATCGGCACCGTCGGTGAGAGCGTCAACTGGCACCTGGGCTTCGCGCTCGCCGCGGTCGGCATGGGCCTGGGCGTGATCCAGTTCCTGCTCGGCAGCCGCCACCTGGCCCCGCGCTCCAGCACGGTTCCCAAGCCCCTGTCGGTCCAGGAGAAGACCGCCACCCTGCGCAAGGCCGCCTTCTGGGCCGCGCTGGCCGTCGTCTTCTACGCGATCGTCGGCTTCTCCGGCAGCTACACCCTGAACTGGATCCTGGTCCCGCTGACCCTGCTCGGCGTGATCATCCCGGTGCTGGTGCTGACCAACATCAAGCGCGACAAGGCCCTGGACCGCGCCGAGCAGTCCAAGATGTCGGCGTACATCTGGTTCTTCGTCGCCGCGGCCGTGTTCTGGATGATCTACGACCAGGGCGGCTCGACCCTGTCGCTCTTCGCCGACTCCTCGGCCGACAACAGCGTCCTGGGCTGGGACTTCCCGGTCTCCTGGTACCAGTCGGTGAACCCGGTCATCATCATGGCCCTGGCCCCGCTCTTCGCCACGCTGTGGCTGGCGCTCGCCCGCCGCGGCAAGGAGCCGAGCACGATCGTCAAGTTCTCCTTCGGTCTGGTCCTGGTCGGCGCGTCCTTCTTCCTCTTCCTGGCCCCGCTGGGCATCGCGGAGGGCGGACACGAGGCGGCGGCCCTGTGGCTGGTCGCGATCTACTTCGTCCAGACCTGCGGTGAGCTGCTGCTCTCCCCGGTCGGCCTGTCGGTGACGACGAAGATGGCGCCGGTGAAGTACGCCTCGCAGATGATGGGCGTCTGGTTCCTGGCCGTCACCGCCGGTGACGCCACGACCGGCCTGCTCTCCATCGCCGGCGTCGACCTCAACAGGACGGGCATCGTCGCCGCGGAGGCCACGCTCGCCGTGGTCGCGGGCCTCGCGATCTGGATGTACCGCAAGCGCGTCAAGGAACTCATGGGCGACGTGCGCTGAGGCCCGCCGGCCCAGTCTCATCTGTGAAGGGTCACCGCGTCCCGGGTGGACGCGGTGACCCTTCGGCCTTTCCCGACGCCCTCCCGGCGGCGTTCCTGTAGCCCAACCAGGTCTGATCGCCGCCCGCCCCCTGCTCCCTCCGGTGCGTCCACGCGGCCGATGCGCGCCGTACGGACGATGTTGGTGACCGGCGCGTGCCGTGCCGATGGGGCGCGGCGGCGCCGGACGGGTGCGAGAGCGAGGGAGCCGCGATGTCGGAACTGTTCGTCGACGGAGAGTGGACCGGCGCCGTGGGCGGGGCGCGACGGGACGTGGTCAACCCGTTCGACGCGTCCGTCATCCAGCGGGTCGACGAGGCGGGCGAGGCCGACGTGGACCTCGCCGTACGGGCCGCCCGGCGGGCCTTCGACCGGGGCGGGTGGGCGTCGGCCCCCACCCGGGAGCGGGCCGACGTGCTGCTCAGGGTGTCGCGGTTCCTGCTGCGGGACCAGGAGGAGATCGCTCACGTCGAGTCGCTCGACACCGGCAAGACCCTCAAAGAGGCGCGGATCGACGTGGAGGACGTCTCGAACGCGTTCCGCTACTTCGCCGAGATCGCCGACAAGGACGGCGGCCGGGTCGTGGACGTCGGCCCGGACGTGCTCAGCCGGGTCACCTACCACCCGGTCGGGGTCTGCGCACTGATCGCACCGTGGAACTACCCGATGCTCCAGGCGTCCTGGAAGGTCGCCCCGGCCCTGGCCGCGGGCAACACGTTCGTGCTCAAGCCCAGCGAGACGACCCCGCTGTCCACGATCCACATGGTCCGTCTGATCGCCGAGGCGGGGGCCCCGCCCGGAGTCGCCAACCTGGTGCTCGGCCCCGGCTCCACCGTGGGCGCGGCGATGTCCGCCCACGAGGACGTGGACCTGGTCTCCTTCACCGGCGGCCTGGCCACCGGGCGCCGGATCATGGAGGCGTGCGCACCGGGCGTGAAGAACCTCGCGCTGGAACTGGGCGGCAAGAACCCCAACGTGGTCTTCGCCGACTGCGACTTCGACGCCGCCGTGGACTACGCGCTCGACGCCGCGTTCCTGCACTCGGGCCAGGTCTGCTCGGCCGGCTCGCGGCTGATCGTGCAGGACGGGTTGCACGACCGTTTCGTGGAGCGGCTGGCCGCCCGTGCGCGGGCCATCCGGCTCGGCAGCGGCCTGGACCCGGCGACCGAGAGCGGGCCGCTCAGCTCGGCGGAGCACCGCGCGAAGGTCGAGGGGTACCTGGAGGTCGCCCGCGCGGAGGGAGCCCGCCTGGTCTGCGGCGGACGCCGTCCGGACGACCCGGACCTCTCCGGCGGCTTCTTCCTGCTGCCCACCGTCTACGCCGACTGCGACCGCTCCATGCGCATCGTGCGGGAGGAGGTGTTCGGTCCCGTCGTCACGGTGGAACGGTTCCGCACCGAGGACGAGGCCGTGGAACTCGCCAACGACACCCGGTACGGCCTGGCCGGCGGCGTCTGGACCAGCGACGCGAGCCGCGCCCAGCGGGTCGCGGAGCGGCTGCGGCACGGCACCGTGTGGATCAACGACTTCCACCCCTACGTACCCCAGGCGGAGTGGGGTGGTTTCGGCCGCTCCGGGTTCGGCCGGGAACTCGGGCCCACCGGACTGCGCGAGTACCAGGAGGCCAAGCACATCTACCAGAACCTGCGGCCGGCCCCTTCCGGCTGGTTCAAGGGCTGACCGGGCAGGGCGGGAAAGGGCGCGAGAGGACGACGCATGGACGACGAGACGACGACCTACGACTACCTGATCATCGGCGGCGGCACGGCGGGCTCGGTGCTGGCCGCGCGGCTGAGCGAGGACCCGGCCTGCCGGGTGTGCGTGGTGGAGGGCGGCCCCAGCGATGTCGGCGACGAGCGCATCCTGCGGCTGCGCAACTGGATCAACCTGCTCGGCTCCGAGTTCGACTACGGCTACACCACCGAGGAACAGCCGCGTGGCAACTCGCACATCCTGCACTCCCGCGCCCGTGTGCTCGGCGGCTGCTCCTCGCACAACACGCTGATCAGCTTCCTGCCGTTCCCGCAGGACCTCGACGAGTGGGTGGACCGCGGCTGCGACGGCTGGGGACCCGACACGATCCTGCCGTACCGGCAGCGGTTGCAGAACACGATCGTTCCCGTGGGCGCCGCCGACCGCAACGCGATCGCCCAGGACTTCGTCACCGCGGCCGCCACGCGCCTCGGCGTCCCGGTCGTGGAGGACTTCAACGCCCGTCCCTTCACCGACGGCGCCGGCTTCTTCTCTCTGGCGTACGACCCGGAGACCAACATCCGCTCCTCGGCCTCCGTCGCCTACCTGCACCCCGTCCTGGACCGGCCGAACCTGACGCTGCGTCTGGAGACCTGGGCGTACCGGCTGCTGCCCGACGGCGAGGGACGCTTCACCCGCGTACAGGTCCGCAACCCGGACGGCTCCTCCGCCACGCTGCAGGCCGAGGCGGAGGTCCTGCTGTGCGCCGGGGCGATCGACACGCCGCGGCTGCTCATGCTCTCCGGCATCGGCCCCGCCGACCACCTGCGCGACCTGGGCATCGAGGTCCGCGCGGATCTGCCCGGGGTCGGCGAGAACCTGCTGGACCACCCCGAGTCGGTGATGGTGTGGGAGACGCGGGGCCCGCTGCCGCCCAACTCGGCCATGGACTCCGACGCCGGCCTCTTCGTGCGCCGCGACCCGGCGGGCGGCCCCCGGCCGGACCTGATGTTCCACTTCTACCAGGTGCCGTTCACGGTCAACACCGAACGGCTGGGCTACCCCGTCCCCCAGTACGGCGTCTGCATGACCCCGAACGTGCCGCGCGCCCGCTCGGTGGGCCGCATGTGGCTGCGCAACGCCGACCCGGACGCCAGACCGGCCCTGGACTTCCGCTACTTCACCGACCCGGACGGACACGACGAGCGCACGATCGTCGACGGGCTGCGGATCGCCCGTGAGGTCGCGGCCACCGCCCCGCTCAGCGACTGGCTGCTGCGCGAGGTCGCGCCCGGCCCGGACGTGACCTCGGACGCGGACCTGTCCGAGTACGGGCGCCGCGCCGCGCACACCGTGTACCACCCGGCGGGGACCTGCCGCATGGGCGCCGAGGACGATCCGCTCGCGGTGCTCGATCCGCAGCTCAGGCTGCGCGGGCACGACGGGCTGCGCGTCGTGGACGCCTCCGTCTTTCCCACCATGCCGAGCATCAACCCGATGGTGACGGTCCTGCTCGCCGCCGAACGCGCGGCCGACCTCATCACCGCACGGCCGGCCCCGCGGCCCGGGCCGGCCGAAGGAGAGGACCGGTGACTCTTCCCGGACCGCCTGGCGGCGCCGCGGACGCGGGCCCCCAGGAGGGCGAGTCGGAGTTCCGCAAGGAGATGAGCCCGTGGGCGAACTTCGCCCTCGGATTCACCTACCTGTCCCCGGTCGTGAGCACGTACACCCTCTTCGGCACGGCTCTCGCCGAGGGCGGTCCACCGATGATCTGGGCGTTCGTGCTGGCGGGCTGCGGTCAGTTCCTCGTCGCCCTGGTCTTCGGCGAGGTCGTCGCGCAGTATCCCATCGCGGGCGGGGTCTACCCGTGGGCACGACGGCTGTGGGGCAAGCGCTGGGCGTGGATGACCGGGTGGGTCTACCTGTGGGCACTGCTCGTCACGATCACCTCGGTCGCCTACGGTGCCGGGCCCTACATCGCCATCCTGCTCGGCTACCGCGCCACGGTGCACACCACGGTGCTGTGCACGATCGCGCTGATCCTCATCGCCGTGCTCATCAACTACGCCGGTACCAAGGCCCTGTCCTGGGCCGCGCTGATCGGCTTCAGCGCGGAGCTGATCGGAGCGCTCGTCGTCGGCGTCATCCTGCTCACCACGCACCGTTTCCACGGCCTCGGTGTCCTCTTCGACGACTACGGCGCCGCCGGTGACGGCTCGTATCTGCCCGTCTTCCTGGGAGCGGCGATCATCGGCTTCTACCAGTACTACGGCTTCGAGGCGTGCGGGGACGTCGCCGAGGAGGTGGCGCACCCCGGCGAGGTCATCCCCAAGGCGATGCGCCGCACCATCTACGTCGGCGGGGCGGCGGCGACGTTCACCTGTCTGACGCTGCTGCTGGCCGTCGTGGACTACCGGGCGGTGATCGGGGGCGAGGACACCGACCCGGTCGTCCGGGTGCTCTTCGACGCCCTCGGGGAGGCCGGCGCGCGGCTGGTGATGGCCGTGGTCCTGATCTCCTTCCTGTCCTGCACGGTCAGTCTGCAGGCCGCGGCGGGCCGGCTGATCTACTCGTACGCCCGGGACGAGATGATCATCGGTCACCGGGTACTGCGGAAGTTCTCACCGAAGCGCGCGGTGCCGGAGTACGCGCTGCTGCTCGCCGCGGTCATCCCCGCGCTGAT
This sequence comes from Streptomyces sp. NPDC048392, assembly GCF_043200575.1. Lineage (NCBI taxonomy): Bacteria > Bacillati > Actinomycetota > Actinomycetes > Kitasatosporales > Streptomycetaceae > Streptomyces > Streptomyces sp. NPDC048392. Next base: position 33,352 of record NZ_JBICYB010000025.1, on the reverse strand, counting down.
CGCGGTGGGCTCGCTGATCTCCGAGGACGCCCTCACCAAGATCGTCTCGTTCGCGATCCTCGGCATCTACGCCGCGTTCCAGATGGTGGTCCTCGCCGCGCTGCGGGCCCGTCTCAAGGGATGGCGGCCGGGCGGCGAGTTCCGGCTGGGGCGCTGGGGCCTGCTGGTGAACGCCGGGGCGCTCGCCTACGGTCTCTTCGCCATCATCAACATCTCCTGGCCACGCACGCCGGACGTCTCCTGGTACGACAACTGGATCGTGCTGCTCAGCGGCGGCGTCGTGCTGGCGGTGGGGCTCCTGTACATGTTCACCACCCACCACTACGGCCGAAGCGACGCGCCGGCGGGGATCGCGATCCCGGACTAGACGGACCCGTCCGCGCTGGTGGGACGGATTCCCGGGGCCGGTACGACCTGCCGGGCCGGGAGGGCCGTACTGCGCCGGTACGGTCCGCCGGGCCGGGATGCCCGTGCTACGCCGGTGCCCCGAGCTCCGCCCACACCCGCTTCCCCGCGACGCCCGGCGTCCGTACGACGCCCCAGTCCAGGCACAGCCGCTGCACGATGAACATGCCGTGACCGCCCGGCCTTCCCGCACGGTGCGGAGTCCGCGGTGCCGGCTGCCCCGTGCCCCGGTCGGAGACCTCCAGCCGGATCACCTTCTTCTCGCAGGCGAGCCACAGCTCGTCCGGCCCCTCGGCGTGCAGACAGGCGTTGGTGACCAACTCGGACACCACGAGCAGTACGTCCTCCGCGGCGGCACGCTGGTCCGCGGTGGCGGAGGGCAGCCAGCCCCAGGCGTGCAGCGCCTCCCGGGTGAAGTCACGGGCCAGCGGGACGACCCCGCTCGCGTCCTCGAAGCTCAGTCTGCGGACCTGCCGCCCGCCGCCGCCCTCGGACGCAGCCGCGGGCGCGGACTCCCCCGGCACGGCAGCCCGCCCGGCGGACACGTCCCCTTCGGACTCCCCGGTCGCGGGCACGCCCCCCTGGGACGCCCCGGAAGCGCCGCTGGGCTCCGGACCGCGGTCGCCCGGCGGGTAGGGCCGGGTGGTGCTCATCAGCGCTTCACCTCACCGATTCACCAGTTCAGGTTTCAAATTCGTACACAGCAAAGTCGTACACAGTCGGTTCAGGGTGTCTCCTGCCCGACCGGACCGTACGAACACCCCTGTATTCGGCACGAAACACGGGGCGGGCGAGAACGCCCGCCCCGGAAGGCGCACGAAACCCTCAGTCGGCCGGACAAGGACCGGCTCAGTCGGATTCGTCGGCCAGCGCGGCCTCAAGCGTGTCGTGAAGGGTGAAGACCGCTTCGGCCCCCGTGATCTCGAACACGCGGGCCACCACCGGCTGCATGGCCACCAGATGCACTCCGCCCCCCGCGGCCTCCGCCTTCAACCGGGCGCCGAGCAGGACGTTGAGCCCCGTGGAGTCGCAGAACTCCAGTCGTGAGCAGTCCACGACGAGCCGGTTGAATCCCTTGGCGAGGCAGTCCTCCAGCGGCTCGCGCAACAGATCGGCGGTGTGGTGATCCAACTCACCCGCCGGGGTCACGACGGCGCTGGGGCCCTCTTCCCTCACCTCGACCAGAAGCCGGCCCGACTGGGCACTGCCGACCGTCCCGCGGTCCATGCCGTTTCTCTCTCCCGAGGTCGTGACTGCTTACTGACGCCCTCGAACACTACGCCTTCCCACGGCACTCCGACACCCGAACAACCGCACACAAACGGACATACCCGCACAGAACACACTTGCGGTCGGCTCGGTAAACCCGGTAGGCCTAGTAGGACACGTAAACCGACACGGCCGGCTTTGGAGGCGCCGCACACCGCAGTGCACGTATTTGGCTTCGGCAGCCGTATGCCGAGAACGATGGAGGACATCATGTCACCCCGGCTCGACGGATCGCGTACCCACCAAGCGACGTCGGCACTCCTTCCGGAACATCTGGATCCCATCGAGCACCATGACGCGGTCGTCGACCACGACGGCGCACTCGCCGGGCTTCCGGACATCCCCGCGTACGACGAGGTCGCTCCGGCGGACGCCAGGGCACTGTCCAAGACCCTCTTCGAGCGGCTGGAAGCGCTGGAGGAAGGGACCCACGAGCACGCGTACGTACGCCACACGCTCGTCGAGCTCAACCTCGCGCTGGTCAAGTTCGCCGCCTCCCGCTTCCGCTCGCGCAGCGAGCCCATGGAGGACATCATCCAGGTCGGCACGATCGGCCTGATCAAGGCGATCGACCGCTTCGAGATGTCGCGTGGTGTGGAGTTCCCCACGTTCGCCATGCCGACCATCATCGGCGAGATCAAGCGCTTCTTCCGCGACACCTCGTGGTCCGTGCGCGTCCCGCGCCGCCTCCAGGAGCTGAGGCTCGACCTGGCCAAGGCCGGTGACGAGCTGGCCCAGCGCCTCGACCGCGCCCCGACGGTGGCCGAGCTGGCCGAGCACCTCGGGCTGTCCAGGGACGAGGTCGTCGAGGGCATGGCGGCGTCCAACGCCTACACCGCCTCCTCGCTGGACGCCCAGCCGGAGGAGGACGACGCGGAGGGCGCGCTCACCGACCGCATCGGCTACGAGGACCACGGGCTCGAGGGCATCGAGTACGTCGAGTCGCTGAAGCCGCTGATCGCCGAACTTCCCTCGCGGGACCGGAAGATCCTCTCCCTCCGATTCGTCGCGGGCATGACCCAGTCGGAGATCGGCGAGGAGCTGGGCATCTCCCAGATGCACGTCTCGCGGCTGCTGTCGCGCACACTCGTACGGCTGCGCAAGGGGCTCACGGTCGAGGAGTAGTCCTCACCGGGTGACGCTTGCCCTCCAGGGGGGTGGTCCGAGACCGGGCCGCCCCCCTTCGGGATCTCCCGGGGGTTCCCGGCGGGTGTTCGCCGGCTCAGACGACGAGCAGCGCGGCCGTCGGCAGCAACGGGACCAGGACGCACAGCAGCCAGAACGAGCGCGGGGCGAGCGCGGTCCGGCGCCGCAGGGGCGCGTTGACGAGCCACCAGATCAGCCCGAACACCGCGACCACCGGGACGACGATCACCAGCCAGAGCGCCATGCCGTCGTTCTCCGTCGGTTCGCGCATGGTCCACCCCGGCTCGGCCAGCGGCCAGTTGACCAGCAGGTACCACACGAGCCAGATCGGCACCACGGCCGGGACGCCGAGCAGCAGGTTCACCAGGAACGGCGCCCACCAGTGTTTCGCCATCCGTCCCGTCCCCCGCTCCCGTCGGCGCTCGTGCGCCCACGCGCGCTCACACCCTACGCACGCCCCGCCGCCACACGCCCGCGACCAGCGGCACACCCGGCCGATAGGCCAGGTGGACGTGGCTCGGGGCGTCCAGGAGGGTCAGGTCGGCGTAGACGCCCGGGGTGAGGCGGCCGACGTCGTCGCGGCGCAGGGCCGCGGCGCCGCCCGCGGTGGCCGACCAGACCGCCTCGTCCGGCGTCATGCCCATGTCCCGTACGGCGAGCGCGATGCAGAAGGGCACGGAGGACGTGAAGGACGAGCCGGGGTTGCAGTCGGTGGAGAGGGCGACCGTGGCACCGGCGTCGATGAGGCGCCGGGCGTCCGGCCACCGGGCGCGGGTGGAGAACTCGGCGCCGGGAAGCAGCGTGGCGACCGTACGGCCGCCGGCGAGGGCGTCCACGTCGGCGTCGGTCAGGTGGGTGCAGTGGTCGGCGCTGGCGGCGTCGAGTTCGACCGCGATCTGGACGCCGGGGCCGTAGGAGAGCTGGTTGGCGTGGATGCGGGGGTGCAGGCCCTTGGCCTTGCCGGCGGTGAGGACGGCGCGGGCCTGATCGCCGTCGAAGGCACCCCGCTCGCAGAAGACGTCGATCCAGCGGGCGTGCGGGGCGCAGGCGTCGAGCATCTCGCCGGTGACGAGGTCGACGTAGGCGGCCGGGTCGTCGGCGAGTTCGGGGGCGACGATGTGGGCGCCGAGGAAGGTGACCTCGTCGGTGTGGCGGGCGGCGACGCGCAGGGCCCGGGACTCGTCGCCGGTTGTCAGGCCGTAGCCGGACTTGGTCTCGAAGGTCGTGGTGCCCTGGCGCAGGGCCTCGGCGAGGTAACGGGTGAGGCCGGCCTCCAGTTCCGCGTCGCTCGCGGCCCGGGTGGCGGCGACGGTGGTGCGGATGCCGCCGGCGCTGTAGGGGCGGCCGGACATGCGGGCGTTGAACTCCTCGGTGCGGTCGCCGGCGAAGAGGAGGTGGGAGTGGGAGTCCACGAAGCCGGGGAGGACCGCCCGGCCGGCGGCGTCGACCCGGTTGTCAGTGGCGGGTGCTTTGCTTGATTCACCGGTCCACGCGACGCGGTCGCCGTCGATGACGACGGCCGCGTCCCGGACCAGACCGAGCGGGGAGTGGTCGCCGAGGGAGGGGTCGTTGGTGACGAGTGCGGCGATGTTGGTGATGACGGTGCTGCTGCTCATGATGTCCGTTGCGTCCTCGTGGGGGCGGGATCGGGCGGTGGTCACGCGCGCAGGGCTTCGACGGCCCGCGCCAGGGCCCGTGGCACGTCGGGTACGAGGGTGTGCGCCCCGTCGCGCACGACGTGCCGCCCGCCCACGATCGTGTGCCGTACGTCCGCCGCCGTCGCGGCGAATACGGCCGTCTCGGCGCCGAGCCCGGGCGGTGGCCCCGCTGTTCTGACCGAGTCCAGCGCGAGCGTCGTCAGGTCGGCGCGGGCTCCCGTCTCGATGCGGCCGGTGTCGTTCCAGCCGAGGGCGGCGTGGCCGTCGGCGGTGGCGGCGCGCAGCAGCGCGGCGGCGGTCCAGTGGCCGCGGGTGCGGGTGCGCAGGCGCTCGTTCAGCTCCATCGCGCGCGCCTCTTCCAGCAGGTCGACGACGGCGTGGCTGTCCGAGCCGAGGGAGAGCGGCGAGCCGGCCCGCTGGAGCGCGGCCGCCGGTCCGATGCCGTCGGCGAGGTCCCGTTCCGTGGTGGGGCACATGCAGGTGCCGGTGCGGCTGCCGCCGAGCAGTGCGACGTCATCGTCGGTGAGGTGGGTGTTGTGGACACCGGTGGTGCGGGGTCCGAGCACGCCGTGGTCGGCGAGGAGCCGGGCGGGTGTGCGGCCGTGGGCGTCCCGGCAGGCGGCGTTCTCGGCGGTCTGCTCGGACAGGTGCACATGCAGCGGGGCCCGCCGTTCCTCGGCCCAGCGCGCCACGGTTGCCAGCTGCTCCGCGGGCACAGCCCGTACGGAGTGGATCGCGGCCCCGATCCGTGCGTGATCCCGTTCCTTGAGAACTGAACAGCGTTCGGCCCAGGCGTCCGCCGTGCCGTCGGAGAAGCGGTGCTGGTGGGTGTCGGGCGGCTCGCCGAAGCCGGAGGACAGGTAGCAGGTGTCGAGGAGGGTGATGCGGATGCCCGCGTCGGCGGCGGCCTCGATCAGGGCGTCACCCATCGCGTTGGGGTCGGTGTAGGGGGTGCCCCCGGGGGCGTGGTGGACGTAGTGGAACTCGCCGACGGTGGTGATGCCGGCCAGCGCCATCTCGGCGTAGACCGCACGGGCGAGGTCGAGGTACGTCTCGGGGGTCAGCCGGTCGGCGACGGAGTACATGGCCTCGCGCCAGGTCCAGAAGGTGCCCGAGCCGATCTGGACGGTGCCGCGCAGGGCACGGTGGAAGGCGTGCGAGTGGGCGTTCGCCAGTCCCGGCAGCGTCAGTCCGCGCAGGATCTCGGCACCGGGCGGCGGGGCGGCGGCACCTTCGCGGACGGCGGTGATGCGGCCGTCCCGTACGTCCAGGGCGACGTCCGGCTCGACACGCGTGCCGAGCCACGCGTGCTCCAGCCAGTACGTCCGGGTCCGCTCGGTGGAGGTCACGTGCAGGCCAGCCCTTCCAGTACGTCGGCGAGTGCGTTCACCCCGGCCACGCAGTCGTCCTCGGCGGCGTACTCGGCCGGGGAGTGCGAGACGCCGGTGGGGTTGCGTACGAACAGCATGGCGGTCGGGACGCGGCCGGAGAGGATTCCGGCGTCGTGTCCGGCGCCGGTGCCGAGCACGGGGACGTTCAGTTCCGCGCCGGTGCCCAGGATGCGGCCGAGTTCGTCGCGCAGGGCGTGGTCGAACTCGACGACGGGCGTGAAGGACTCGCGCTCCACGTCGAGGTCGACGCCGTGGGCGGCGGCGTACTCGCGGGCGGCCTTCTCGATGCCCGTGACCACGGTGTCCAGGCTCGCCTGGTCGGCGGCGCGGGAGTCGAGCCAGCCGCGCACGAGGGAGGGGACGGCGTTGACGCCGTTGGGCTCGACGCCGACCTTGCCGAAGGTGGCGACGGCACCGGCGAGTTCGGCCTCGCGGCGGGCGGCGAGGACGGTCCGGGCGTACGACAGCATCGGATCGTGCCGGTCGGCGAGGCGGGTGGTGCCGGCGTGGTTGGCCTCGCCGCGGAAGTCGAACCGCCAGCGTCCGTGGGGCCAGATGGCGGACGCGATGCCGATGCGGTCGCCGGACAGGTCGAGGGCCCGGCCCTGCTCGACGTGGAGTTCGACGAAGGCGCCGATGCGGGCGAGCCGTTCGGGGTCGGGACCGAGGGTGTCCGGGTCGTACCCGGCGGACTCCATGGCCTGCGGGAGGGTGATGCCGTCGCCGTCGGTGAGGCGGCGGGCCTGCTCGGCGGTGAGCGCGCCCGCGGTGAGCCGGGAGCCGACGCAGGCGAGACCGAAGCGGGCGCCCTCCTCGTCGCCGAAGTTGACGATGCCGAGCGGCCTGGTGAAGCGCGCTCCCCTCCCGCGCAGTTCGTCCAGGGCGGCGAAGGCGGAAACCACGCCGAGGGGCCCGTCGAAGGCGCCGCCGTCGGGCACGGAGTCCAGGTGGGAGCCGGTGACGACGGCGTTCCCGGCGGCCGGGTCGCCGAGCCAGGCCCACTGGTTTCCGTTGCGGTCCGTCTCGTGGGCCAGGCCCCGCGCCTCGGCCTGCTCCTGGAACCAGGTCCGGCAGTCGGCGTCGGCGCCGGTCCAGGCGTGGCGGCGGTAGCCGCCGGAGGCGGAGCTGCGGCCGACCGGCAGCAGCTCCGTCCACATGCTGTGGAAGCTCACGCGCCGTCACCCTCGCGCGCGGCGCCGCCCTCGCGGCCTTCGCGCATCGGCACCCGCACGTCGCGCTCGGCCGCCACCGACTCGGCGATGTCGTACCCGGCGTCGACGTGCCGGATGACGCCCATCCCGGGGTCGTTGGTGAGGACCCGGCGGATCTTCTCCCCGGCGAGCGCGGTGCCGTCGGCGACGGTGACCTGCCCGGCGTGGATGGAGCGGCCCATGCCGACGCCGCCGCCGTGGTGGAGGGAGACCCAGGAGGCGCCGGAGGCCACGTTGACCATGGCGTTGAGCAGCGGCCAGTCGGCGATGGCGTCGGAGCCGTCGAGCATCGCCTCGGTCTCGCGGTACGGGGAGGCGACGGAGCCGCAGTCGAGGTGGTCGCGGCCGATGACGACCGGGGCGGCCAGTTCGCCGCTCGCGACCATGTCGTTGAACCGCTCACCGGCCTTGTCGCGCTCGCCGTAGCCGAGCCAGCAGATGCGGGCGGGCAGGCCCTGGAAGTGGACCCGCTCCCCCGCCATCTTGATCCAGCGGGCCAGCGACTCGTTCTCGGGGAAGAGGTCGAGGACCGCCCGGTCGGTCTTGGCGATGTCGGCGGGGTCGCCGGACAGGGCGGCCCATCGGAAGGGGCCCTTGCCCTCGCAGAACAGGGGGCGGATGTAGGCGGGGACGAAGCCGGGGAAGGCGAAGGCCCGGTCGTACCCGGCGAGCCGGGCCTCGCCGCGGATGGAGTTGCCGTAGTCGAAGACCTCGGCGCCTGCGTCCTGGAAGCCGACCATGGCCTCGACGTGCCGGGCCATGGACTCGCGGGCCCGGGTGGTGAAGCCGGCCGGGTCCTTGGCGGCGGCGTCGGCCATGTCCTCGAAGGCGATGTCGGTGGGCAGGTAGGCCAGCGGGTCGTGGGCCGAGGTCTGGTCGGTGACGATGTCGATGGGGGCGCTCATGGCGAGCAGCCGCGGGACCAGGTCGGCGGCGTTGCCGAGGACGCCGATGGACAGCGGCTCGCGCCGGTCGCGGGCCTCGGTGGCCAGCTGGAGGGCGTGGTCGGGGGAGTCGGCCCTCACGTCGAGGTAGCGGTGCTCGATGCGGCGGTCGATGGCGCGCGGGTCGCAGTCGACGCAGATCACGACACCGTCGTTCATGGTGACCGCCAGGGGCTGGGCGCCGCCCATGCCGCCGAGCCCGGCGGTGAGGGTGATGGTCCCGGCGAGGGTGCCGCCGAACTTCTTCGCTGCGACGGCGGCGAAGGTCTCGTAGGTGCCCTGGAGGATGCCCTGGGTGCCGATGTAGATCCAGGAGCCGGCCGTCATCTGCCCGTACATGGTCAGGCCGAGGGCCTCCAGGCGGCGGAACTCCTCCCAGTTGGCCCAGTCGCCGACGAGGTTGGAGTTGGCGATGAGGACGCGCGGGGCCCACTCGTGGGTCTGCATGACGCCGACCGGGCGGCCGGACTGGACGAGCATCGTCTCGTCCTGCTTGAGGGTCTCCAGGGTGCGGACCATGGCGTCGAAGGAGCGCCAGTCGCGGGCCGCCTTGCCCGTGCCGCCGTAGACGACGAGTTTGTCGGGGTGCTCGGCGACCTCGGGGTCCAGGTTGTTCTGCAGCATCCGCAGGGCGGCCTCCTGCTGCCAGCCCAGGGCGCTCGGCTCGGTACCGCGTGGCGCTCGGACGGGTCGAGGGAGCGACCCGGAGGGCATCGGTCGAGGGTGGTGGCCGGAGACGGGCGGGCGAGGTCCGGACATGGTCTGCCTCCTGGTGGCTGCTCCCGACGGATTTGTTACTGCGGATATTCATATCCTCGCTTTGTGAATAGAACTAGTCAATACGTTCGTGTCCCGCCTCGGACGCGTGCGAGTGTTTGGCTGGATGCGCGGGACAGGCAGCCGGGACGGGCGACGACGGCAAGGAGGAGCGCGTGAGCGACGGCACGGACACGAGCGGTGGCCTCGGCGGCACCGGCACGGGGCGGGCGGCGCGGCGGGACGCGGCGGTGCGGGCGGCGCGTCGGGACGCGGCGGTGCGGGCGGCCGTCGAGCAGGGGCTGCTCGGACCGGAGATCCCGCTCGTCGGGCTGCTGGACGTCACCGGGATACGGGAGTCGGCGGCGGCCCTGCGGGCGGCCTTCGACGCGGTGACGGCGCCCGGGACGCCCGTGCTGCACGCCTTCGCGGTGAAGGCTTCTCCGCTGGTGCCGGTGCTGCGGCTGCTGCACGAGGCGGGCATCGGCGCCGAGGTGGCGAGTCCGGGTGAACTGGCGCTGGCGCGGGCGGCGGGGGTGCCGGCCGGGCGGACGGTGCTGGACTCGCCCGCCAAGACGCCGGGCGAGCTGCGGGAGGCCCTGTCGCTCGGCATCGCCGTCAACGCGGACAGTCCGCAGGAGCTGGAGCGCCTCGACGCCCTCGTGAAGTCGTCCCCCGCCGTTTCCTCGCCCCTGGGGATGCGGGTGAACCCGCAGATCGGCGGAGGTTCCATCGAGGCGTTGTCGACGGCGACGGCGACCTCGAAGTTCGGGGTGGCCCTGCGGGACGAGGGGGCGCGCGCGTGGGTGGTGCGGGCGTACCTGGACCGGCCGTGGCTGACCCGGCTGCACGCGCACACCGGGTCCCAGGGCATCCCGCTGGCCCTGATGGCCGAGGGGGTGCGCGAGACGTACGCGCTCGCCGAGGAGATCAACGAGCGGGCCGGCCGCCGGCAGGTCGACACGCTCGACATCGGCGGCGGTCTCCCGGTGAACTTCGGGTCGGACGAGACGACACCGACGTACGCCGAGTACGCGCGCGTGCTGAGCGAGGCGGTGCCGGGGCTGTTCGACGGACGGTACGGGCTGGTCACCGAGTTCGGGCGGTCGCTGCTGGCCAAGCACGGCACGATCGTGGCGCGCGTGGAGTACGCCAAGAGCGCCGGGGGACGGCCGGTCGCGGTCACGCACGCGGGCGTGCAGGTCGCCACCCGGACGGTGTACGCGCCGGGGGCGTGGCCGCTGCGGATCGCCGCGTACAGCGCCGAGGGGCGGCCGAAGGAGGGACCCGACGTGGTGCAGGACGTGGCGGGACCCGCGTGCTTCGCGGGCGACCTGCTGGCCGTCGGCAGGGCCGTGCCCCTGCTTGAGCAGGGGGACTACGCGGCGGCGCTGGACACGGGCGCGTACTACTTCGCGCACCACTACGCGTACAACTCGCTGGCGCGGCCGGCGGTCCACGGCTTCGCCGCGCAGGGGGCGGCGGGTGTCGCCTTCGCCACTGTGCGCGGGGCGCAGGCCGTCGAGGAGATCGTGGCCGAGGCGGGAGGGGAGTACGTCGACGCGCTGACCGGAGCCTTCCGCCGTGAGGGCGCGGGTGGTGAGTAGGCCGCGCGTTCGCCGTGGCGGGCGCGCGGTTTCCCACGCCCTCGGCGGGTGCCGCGCGCCTCGCCACCGCACCGTGCCCCCGCCGGTCAGGCCAGTGCCGCCGTCTTTCGCCTCGCCCCGCCGGGCGCCGCGTCGCCCGCCGCGATGCCCGTGCTGCGGTAGGCCCTGACCGCCTTGCCCGCCGGGCGGCCCGTGTTGCCGGCGAGCCAGTCCACGCGGACCCACAGCAGGGCGTCCCGGGACTGCTCGCGGCGGCCGATCCAGGCGGACTTCAGCCACAGCCCGGCACCGCAGCCGGCCATCAGCAGTCCGGCCGCGGCGGGCACGGCGAAGGCGCTGCCGAGGGCGGCGAGGAAGGCGAGGAGCAGCCACCAGCGGTGGCCCCTGCGCCAGTTGCGCAGGGTCACCCGGCGGTCCTGGAGCACGTCGTGCCTGCCCGCGCGGACGGCCGAACCGGCCAGGGCGGTGTAGCGCCGTCGGCGCGCGTACGCCACGACCGCCGCGGCGACGACGAAGAGCGCGGCACCGGACAGTACCCCGATCCGGCGTCCGGTGAGTCCCGGCACCAGCACGCCGATGCCCGCCGCGAAAACGCCCAGCCACCACAGCGGCGCCGCGCCCGCCCGTACGACCACGGCGACCCGAGCCAGCCCCACCTGTCCTCCGCGCGCCACGTCCTGCCTCCCGTTCCGTTCCTGCCTGTGCGATGCGTCTGAAGGGTGTGTCAGGAGCCGCACTGTAACGGGGCAAGCTGAGACGAATCTGAGAACGTGTCCGCAGTTCCGGGCCGGTCACTTCCGAGGCGCTCAGATGACTCGGAGGCACTCGGGGGCACTCGGGGGTACCTCGGGGCACTCGGGGGTACCTCGGGGCACTCCGGGGCACCTCGGGGCACTCCGGGGCACTCCGGCTCACTCGACGAAGAGGCCCCGCGCCGCGGCCTTCGCGTCGAACTCCTCCAGCCGGGCCTGCGCGTCCGGCAGGTCGTCGCACATCGCCTCCAGCAGCACCCGGCCGAGCAGCATCGGCGCGCAGGCGGTGTCGAAGGCGAGGCCGGTGCCGACGGCGGCGGGCAGCAGCAGGTCGGACACCTTGGCGACCGGCGCGAACGCGGAGTCGGCGACGGTCACGACGGTGAGCCCCGCCTCCTTGCCGTGGGCGAGCGCCTCGACGACCTCGCGCGGATGCCGGGGCAGGGCGAAGCAGAGCAGGGTGCTCGCCCCGGCCCGGACGGCGGCGTCGATGCGGTCGTGCAGCATGGTGCCGCCCTCGCCGAGCAGCCGGACGTCCGGGTGCACCTTGGCGGCGAAGTAGGCGAAGCCGTGCGCCTGGGCCGCGGCGGCCCGCAGCCCGAGCACCGGCAGTGGCCGGCTTCCGGCGAGCAGGCGGCCCGCCTCCCGCACCGGCCCCGGGTCGGCCAGCACCTCCGCCAGGTGCCGCAGGTTCTGGATCTCGGCGGCCACGGCCTGCTGGTACTCGTTGCCTGAGCCGGTGTCCGCGACCGGCTCCGCGGGAGCGACCTCGCGGAGGTGGCGGCGCAGCGCCGGGTAACCGTCGAAGCCGAGGGCGACGGCGAAGCGGGTCACCGACGGCTGGCTGACCCCCGCCAGCTCGGCCAGCTCCACGCTCGACAGGAAGGGCACGTCGAAGGCGCGGCGAACCATGCTGTGCGCGATGCGCCGCTGGGTCGGTGTCAGGCGGTGCCCTTCGAAGAGGGCCTGCAGCCGCGCGGCGGGGGTGTCGGTCGCGCCGGTGCGGCTCGTACCGCCCGTCCCACTGGTGCCGCCGGTCCCGTTCATGACGTGGCCCCCTCGACCTATTCACGCTCCCCGGATTCTGCATACCGTTATACAGGCACCGGCGCCCGCCGGTCGGCCCGTACCGGCCGGCCCCCACCGGAAACGGGGGCTTTCCCCAGTGCCGGAGCCGCCCCGGCTGCCTACCGTGGAGGCCATGACGGGAATGGACGCGCGCGACGCCGAACTCAAGAAGGAACTCGACGCCACCCTGCGGACCCGCGGGGAGCTGGGTGAGGAGTACGAGTCCGCGCTGGTCGACTCGTTCCTGGAGAAGGTCGACCAGCGCATCGACGGGGCGGTCGAGCGCCGGGTCCGCCGGCAGCTCGCCGAGCAGCAGATGACGGCGGCCCGGGACAGCCGGTCGCCGGGACCCACGGACTCCTTCGGCGAGCGCTTCGGCTTCGGCATCGTCTCGCTGGTGCTCGCGATCCCGCTGTCCGCGATCGGCGGCGGCGTGGCGCACCTCCCCGGGATGCTGGTCGCCTGGGTCGGCATCGTCGGGGTCAACGTGGTCCAGGTCGCCCGCACCAACCCGGACCTGTTCGGACGTCACCGCCGCGCCGGCGAGGACGACGCCTGGGACGACTGAGTGACCGCCCGAGCGCCCGGAACCCGGGCCGCGGCCGGGCGGCCCGGGCTGCCACTCGGGGGCCGGGGGCCGGGGACCTGACGGCCGGGGGCCTGGAGGCCGCGGGCACGGAACCTGACGGCCGGGGACCCGAAGGCCGCGGGCACGGAACCTGACGGCGGGAGGCCCGGGACAAGACTGCGCGGGGACCGCCGCACCCCCATCGCTGAGGGGCGGGACGACGGCGGTCCCCGCGGGGGACGCGCGCGGTCCCGGCCGCACGGCCGGGGCGGCGCGCCCATGGCGTCCTTGGAGGTCCGGGAGCCGCTCCGGAGAGTCCGTGACGCCGTTCGGCGCCGGCGGGACCTGGGAGCCTCCCCCTGGCTCAACGCCCGGGAGGAGCCCCACCGGTCCGTGCCGACACCCCTTACTCTGCCGGTCCCGTGTTAAGCGGCTGCTGCGCGCACGTGACGTGCGCGTACCACTTCCGCGAAGTCCACGGAGATCACCGGGGGGATCAACCCGGCGGCGGGCACCGGCGGTTCACGCCGTGGACACCGCCGGTTCTACCTCCCCCGGGCGAGGAAGGACAGCAGGTCCTGCCGGCTCACCACACCGGTCGGCTTGCCCTCGACGAGCACGATCGCCGCGTCGGCGCCGCCGAGCACCGACATCAGGTCCGCGACCGGCTCGCCGGAGCCGACCTGGGGCAGCGGGGCGGACATGTGCTTCTCCAGCGGGTCCTCCAGTGCGGCGCGCTTGGTGAAGAGCGCGTCCAGCAGCTCGCGTTCCACGACCGAGCCGACGACCTCGGCGGCCATCACGTCCGGGTGGCCGGCGCCGGGCTTGACGATCGGCATCTGCGAGACGCCGTACTCGCGCAGCACCTCGATGGCCTGGCCGACGGTCTCGTCCGGGTGCATGTGGACGAGGGAGGGGATGTGACCGCCCTCCTTGTGGTTCAGGACCTCGGCGACGCGGGCGCTGGGGCCGGCGTCCTCCAGGAAGCCGTAGTCGGCCATCCACTCGTCGTTGAAGATCTTGCTGAGGTAGCCGCGTCCGCTGTCCGGCAGCAGGACGACCACGACGTCGTCCTCGCCGAGCGGGGCCGCCACCTCGAGCGCCGCGACGACCGCCATGCCGCAGGAGCCGCCCACCAGCAGGCCCTCCTCCTTGGCGAGGCGGCGGGTCATCTGGAAGGAGTCCTTGTCGGAGACGGCGACGATCCCGTCCGCGATGTCGCGGTCGTACGCCGTCGGCCAGAAGTCCTCGCCGACGCCCTCGACCAGGTACGGCCGCCCGGAGCCGCCGGAGTACACCGAGCCCTCGGGGTCGGCGCCGATCACCTTGACCGCGCCGTCGCTGGCGTCCTTCAGGTACCGGCCGGTGCCGGAGATGGTGCCGCCGGTGCCGACGCCGGTCACGAAGTGGGTGATCCGCCCCTCGGTCTGCTCCCACAGCTCGGGGCCCGTGGAGTGGTAGTGCGAGAGCGGGTTGTTCGGGTTGGAGTACTGGTCCGGCTTCCAGGCGCCCGGCGTCTCGCGGACCAGCCGGTCGGAGACGTTGTAGTAGGAGTCCGGGTGTTCGGGGTCGACCGCCGTCGGGCAGACCACGACCTCGGCGCCGTACGCCCGCAGCACGTTGATCTTGTCGGTGGACACCTTGTCAGGGCAGACGAAGATGCACTTGTAGCCCTTCTGCTGGGCCACGATGGCGAGGCCCACGCCCGTGTTGCCGCTGGTCGGCTCGACGATGGTGCCGCCGGGCCGCAGCTCTCCGCTCTTCTCCGCGGCTTCGATCATGCGCAGGGCGATGCGGTCCTTCACCGAGCCGCCGGGGTTGAAGTACTCCACCTTGGCCAGGACGGTCGCCCTGATGCCCTTGGTCACGCTGTTGAGCCGCACCAGCGGGGTGTTGCCGACGAGGCTGATCATCGAGTCGTGGAATTGCACCGTGGTCTCCGGATGCCGCAAATGAATGGTCGATATCGGTACGGCCAGCCTATGGCCTGCCGGTCCGGGGATGCCCCGTGAAGGTCGTTCACCCAGGGTTGAGATTGGGCGACCGTCCGTACGGGGCAAGGAGTGGGTGTACGGGTTGGAGGAGGTGGCGGCGACGCATGACGAGCATGGCGAGGGCGCGGGTGGCCCGGCGGATCGCGGCCGGCGCGGCGTACGGCGGCGGCGGCATCGGGCTGGCGGGTGCGGCGGCGGTCGGCCTGGTGGTGGCGGAGGTCCAGCTGGCCAGGCGCCGGGTGGGCATCGGCACGCCCGACCGGGTGCCGAACGCGCAGGGGCTGTACGGCGGCACCCTGCCCACGGCCGGTGACCCGCCGCTGCGGCTGGTGATGCTGGGCGACTCCACGGCCGCCGGGCAGGGCGTGCACCGGGCCGGGCAGACGCCGGGCGCGCTGCTGGCGTCGGGGCTCTCGGCGGTGGCGGAGCGGCCGGTGCGGCTGAGGTCGGTGGCGGCGCCGGGAGCGTGTTCGGACGACCTGGACCGGCAGGTGGCACTGGTGCTCGCGGACCCGGGCCGGGTGCCCGACATCTGCGTGATCATGATCGGCGCCAATGACGTCACCCACCGGATGCCGGCGACCCGCTCGGTGCGGCATCTGTCCGGGGCCGTACGGCGGCTGCGCACGGCCGGCGCGGAGGTGGTGGTCGGCACCTGCCCGGACCTGGGCACGATCGAGCGGGTGCGGCAGCCGCTGCGCTGGCTGGCCCGGCGGGCCTCGCGGCAGCTGGCGGCGGCGCAGACCATCGGCGTCGTGGAGCAGGGCGGGCGCACGGTGTCGCTGGGCGATCTGCTGGGCCCGGAGTTCGCGGAGAACCCGCGGGAGCTGTTCGGGCCGGACAACTACCACCCCTCCGCGGAGGGGTACGCCACCGCCGCGATGGCCGTACTGCCGTCGGTGTGCGCCGCGCTCGGCCTGTGGCCGGCCGAGGAGGAGCGCCCCGACGCCCTGCGCCGCGAGGGCTTCCTGCCGGTGGCCAGGGCGGCGGCGGAGGCCGCGTCCGAGGCGGGCACGGAGGTCGCGGCCGCCATGCCGTCGGGGCCGCGGGGGCCCTGGGCACTGCTGAAGCGCCGGCGGCGCCGGCGGGTCGCGGAGGCCGAACCGGCCAGCCCGTCCAGTGTCTGAGGACGAGGCCGTTCAGGCCGACCGGGGTTCGGGGGTGCGGCCCCCGGGCACGCCCGCCACGACGCCCCCGCGCGGAGGCCCGCCCAACCGACAGAGGAAAAAGCAAGCGCTTAGACAGTTGCGGTCCATGTCACACCGCCACACCCGTGACCCAGGCCATACGGCCGGGTAACTTCCCAACCAGCCCCGCCCGTGCCCACACCGACTCGCCCCTGGAGCCGTGATGCCCGAAGCCGTGATCGTCTCAGCCGCCCGTTCCCCCATCGGCCGCGCCTTCAAGGGCTCCCTGAAGGACCTGCGCCCCGACGACCTGGCCGCCACGATCATCCAGGCGGCCCTCGCCAAGGTCCCCGGGCTGGACCCCCGGGACATCGACGACCTGATGCTCGGCTGCGGCCTGCCCGGCGGCGAGCAGGGCAACAACCTCGGCCGGATCGTCGCCGTGGAGATGGGCATGGACCACCTGCCCGGCTGCACCGTCACCCGGTACTGCTCCTCCTCCCTGCAGACCTCCCGCATGGCCCTGCACGCCATCAAGGCCGGTGAGGGGGACGTCTTCGTCTCGGCCGGTGTCGAGATGGTCTCCCGGTTCGCCAAGGGCAACTCCGACAGCCTGCCGGACACGCACAACCCGCTGTTCGCCGAGGCGGAGGCCCGTACCGCCGCCGTCGCCGAGCAGGAGGGCACCAGCTGGCACGACCCGCGCGAGGACGGCCTCGTCCCCGACCCGTACATCGCGATGGGCCAGACCGCCGAGAACCTCGCCCGCGCCAAGGGCATCACCCGGCGGGACATGGACGAGTTCGGCGTCCGGTCCCAGAACCTCGCCGAGGAGGCCATCAAGAACGGCTTCTGGGAGCGCGAGATCACCCCGGTGACCCTCCCCGACGGCACCGTCGTCAGCAAGGACGACGGCCCCCGCGCCGGCGTCACCCTGGAGGGCGTGCAGGGCCTCAAGCCCGTCTTCCGCCCCGACGGCCTGGTCACCGCGGGCAACTGCTGCCCGCTCAACGACGGCGCCGCCGCTCTCGTGATCATGAGCGACACCAAGGCCCGCGAGCTGGGCCTGACCCCGCTCGCCCGCATCGTCTCCACCGGCGTCTCCGGTCTCTCCCCCGAGATCATGGGCCTCGGCCCGGTGGAGGCCAGCAAGCAGGCGCTGTCCCGCGCCGGGCTGACCATCGGCGACATCGACCTGGTCGAGATCAACGAGGCGTTCGCCGCGCAGGTCATCCCCTCCTACCGCGACCTCGGCATCCCGCTGGAGAAGCTGAACGTGAACGGCGGCGCCATCGCCGTCGGCCACCCCTTCGGCATGACCGGCGCCCGCATCACCGGCACGCTGATCAACTCGCTCCAGACGCACGACAAGCAGTTCGGCCTGGAGACGATGTGCGTCGGCGGCGGGCAGGGCATGGCCATGGTCATCGAGCGCCTGAGCTGATCCACCCCTGAGGGACCGTCAGTAGCATCTCGTGGACGCGGTGTGACACCACGGCCCGGACCCCGTTCACCCCGGGGCTCCGGGCCGTTCTGTGACCCAAACTCCCCCAGGATGTGACCTACCTCTCCCGTCCCCCTGATCAACGCAGGTCAGACCAGCTACCCCCCTGCCTTCCGGGCCCAAAGTCCTGTCCGTTTCGTGACGTTACGCACTGACAGACGGTTAGTCCTCCCTTCAAGCTGATGTAGGAAGTCGGGGGTCGACTTTGAACCGGGAGTACGTCAGTGAGCGCCATGCCGATCGCCCTGCTGCTCACCACGGCCGCCACCGGCGCCGTGGGTGTCGCCGTCCTGCGCAGCATTCTGGTGCTGCGCGGGCAGGTGACCGCCCTGCGCGCCGAGCTGGCCGAGAGCCGGGCCACCGCGGCGCGGGGCCGTGTGCCCGCCGCCCGCACCACCGCCGATGCCGAGGAGATACGCGCCGCCGTCGCGGAGGCGCTCGCCGAGGAGCGCGAGCGGGAACTCGCCGAGGCGCGGGCCTTCTGGGCCGCCCAGGAGACCCGGGACGCCTCCGACGCGCCCCTGCTGCTCGGCCTGTCCGACAGTGAGCTGTTCCTGCCCCGCCAGGCCGACCTCCTCGGCCTGGAGCCCGTGGTCGAGCCGGTCGCGGACTGTGACGAGCCGTCCTCGCAGGACGCGGGTCACGCGGGTCACACGGGCCCCAGGGAGTCCGCCGAGCTGGCCGCCGCGCGCCGCCGGCATCCCTCGCACCCGGACTTCGTGCCGAACCCGTCACCGGCCGTGAACGACCACGACCGCACCGTGGCGGCCCTGGAGGAGCTGGCCGAGGCGAGTATCGCGCTGGCGGACGTCCGTCCCGGCCCGCTGGGCACCCTCGACGTGTACGTCTTCGCCGACGGCACCACCCTGTGCATGACCCCGGGCCACCGCGAGACCGCGGACCGCCTGGCCGCCGCGCTGGGCGCGGGCCAGACGCCGTACCTGCTCGGCGGCTCCGGGATCTCCGGCGCCTACACCCTGACCTTCGCCTGCGGCGAGGAGAACGTGTACATCCTGGCCGACCGCGTCATCGCGTCCCTCTAGTCACCTCCGGGCCGACGGGCCGGGCCGCCTCACGGGGCTTCAGACGCCTGCCCGTCTACGGGCCTCCTCCACCAGCCCCGCCGCCTCCTCCACCTGGCCCTCGTCCTTCAGCACGAGGGCCAAGTCGTGTGCGGCGACGGCGATCTGGTCGGCGGCGGCGAACATGCCCGCGTCCGGCATCTGACGGGGCTCTGCCCCGGGTTCCTCCGCCAGCTGGGCGCGCCTGGCCAACTCCCTGGCCAGGCCCAGTGCCTCGGCGGCCGCACCGCGTTGCAGCCTGCTCTGCGGGGCGGCCCGCAGGCGGTCGGCGAAGTCGTCCACGGCACGGATCAAAGGCGTCGTATCAACCACGGCGCGAGCGTACGCGGCCGTCCGGGACTGTTGCCAACGGGCGAACGCTCAGGCACGGTGACCTGAAGGACCGGCTTACATCCCCATTCGTCCGGAGGCGCCGATGTCCCAAGTCTTCTCCGAGGAGACCCACCGCAATCTGCTCGCCCGCATCCCCCAGTGCACCGGCCGTGAGATCTCCGACTGGCTGCGCGCCGTCGAGGACGGCCCCGCGCTCTTCCGCTTCGAGGAGAAGGTCAGCTGGCTCCGCCACGAACACGACCTCGCGTACGGCCACGCGAAGGCGATCGTCCACGAGTACGACCTGAGAAGGGCCGCGCGCAGGCTGCTGTGAGCGGTCGCCGGCTCCATGACGACGAAGGGGCCCCGGGTACGTAACCCCGGGACCCCTTCACTGGCCGTACTGCCCGGCCGGTCCCTGCGGACCGGCCGGGGGCCGACTAGTCGCTGCTGTTCAGGATCGCGATGAGGCGCAGGAACTCCAGGTAGATCCAGACCAGCGTCAGCGTGAGGCCGAAGGCGGCGAACCAGGCCTCCTCGCGCGGGGCGCCGTAGGCGAGCCCGTCCTCGACCTGCTTGAAGTCGAGGGCGAGGAAGCAGGCGCCGAGGATGATGCCGACGATGCCGAAGACCACACCGAGCGCACCGCTGCGGAAACCGAGGCCGTCACCGCCGCCGAAGACGGCGAACAGCAGGTTCACCATCATCAGGAAGACGAAGCCGAGCGCGGCGGCCATCACGAAGCCGTAGAAGCGTCGGTTGACCCGGATCCAGCCGGCCTTGTAGGCGATCAGCACACCGGCGAAGACCGCCATCGTGCCGATCACGGCCTGCATGGCGGCGCCGTCGGCGATGCGGTTGTCGACGACGCTGGAGACGACACCGAGGAACACGCCCTCGAACGCCGCGTAGAGCAGGATCAGCGCCGGCGTGGGCTTGCGCTTGAAGGACTGGACGAGGGCCAGGACCATGCCGATCAGCGCGGCACCGATACCGATGCCGTACGAGCGGCTGATGTTGGCGTCGTCCACGGGCAGCAGCGCCCACGCGAGCGCGGCCGTCACCACGAGCACGCCGAGCGTGCTCGCCGTACGGATGACGACGTCGTCCATCGTCATCCGGCCGGTGGTGGCGGGCGCCTGCGGCGGCGTGCCGTACTGAAGGTCCTGCTGGGCGTACGGGTTCTGCGCGTACGGGTTGCCGGCGGGCTGCGCGTACGGGGTGCCCTGGGCGCCCTGCGCGTACGGGTTGCCCTGCGTGGCGACGGCGGGTCCCCCGGCCTGCGGCGCGGCGTTGAAGCCCGCGTAGCCGTTGTCGCGGCTGAACCCCCGTCGCGAGAAGACCGGGTTTCTGCTCCTCATTTCACTCCTCCATGGCCACACGACGCGGCCTTGGCTCAAGAGTAATGGAACGGCAAAGGGATGACCCTACTGCTTGGGGAGGATCTTTCCCTCTGCCTGCGGCTCAACACGCTACGCCGGTCAGTGATTCCCCTCACGGCCGGGGTCCCATGCGCCGCCGGGTCCCGCTCACCCGATCGGGAAGCCGGTGTAGGCCTCGGCGAGGTCGGTCTCGGCGGCGCGCGAGGAGGCGATCCGGTCCAGCCGGGCCAGCTGGAGCCGGTCCTCGAAGGGCGCAGCGCGTCCACCGTGCCCTGCTCCAGAATCCCGGCGCGCTCCCTGCGCTCGACGTAGGCACGGTCGCGGCTCTCCAGGACGACCGAGTCGATCCCGGCGTTGTGGAGCAGCCGGGCGAGCAGGAGTCCGGCGGGCCCTGCCCCGATGATGCCGACGGTGGTGCGCATCGGTCGTTCCCTTCGATCGGCGGCGCTGCCTTGATCACTGCCGTTCGCCTGGTGAAATATCCTTCACCAAGTGGTATGAGTTTCCGGTCGGCCGCATGCCGCTGTCAACGGTTGGTTCGGAGGGATCCAAGGGAGGGGCCGACGACGTACCGGTGGTTGTGCCCGGAGCCGGACTTGAACCTGACCCGAAAGGGCCTCTGACCTGCGGCGATGCCGTGACCTCGGTAAAC
The DNA here is from genome assembly GCF_043200575.1 of Streptomyces sp. NPDC048392. NCBI lineage: Bacteria > Bacillati > Actinomycetota > Actinomycetes > Kitasatosporales > Streptomycetaceae > Streptomyces > Streptomyces sp. NPDC048392. The sequence continues at coordinate 12,524 of NZ_JBICYB010000025.1, read as the reverse complement.
GGTCCCGGATCTTCACGCATCCGCCCGCTTCTTCGCGCCTCGCCCCGTACTCCGTGCGCCACTGGCGCACAGTCTGGCGCACCCCCTGATGGCCTGCCAGGATGCGCACCGCCGACGCGTTCGAGCGCTTCTGGACAGAATCCGCGCGATCTTGGCCAGATCCCCGGCCGAGGGAATCTGAAGCGCTCTCAGCGTCGAATAAGAGGTGGGCCCGACAGCAGGTCTGTCGGGCCCACCGGCGAGCCGGCTGCCCTGCTGCGGAGCAAGGGAGGCCGCTCGCCCGGCGGCTCCGGCACCTGCCTGCGGAGCAAGGGACCGGAGCCGCCTCGCCGCCGCCTGGGACAGACGGCAGCGAGTTCATGCGCCGGAAGTGCGCGGGCGCACCCCCGGGAGCAACCCTAAGCCGTGCGCCTTACCGCCGGGGCAACTTCATTGCCCAAGGCACTCGATGTGGGTGAGTCTCCACTGCAAGTCAGGCCGCATCATTAGCTCTTAGGCTCGACACGTCACGCGTCGCTTCCCCGGCCCGCCTCGACCGTCCCACCACGTCCGAGGCCCTCGGGCTTGGTCGCGCGGGACATCAGGGCCTCGACGACGTCCTTCGGGGTCTGGCCGCCGTGGATGATGTCGACCACGGCCTCCGTGATCGGCAGCTCGACCGTGTGCCGCAGGCCGAGCGCGCGGATCGACTTGCAGGAGGCGACGCCCTCGGCCGTCTGCCTGGTCTGCTCCCGCGCCTGGTCCACGGTGAGGCCCCGCCCGAGCCGGTAGCCGAAGGAGTGGTTCCGCGACAGCGTCGAGGAGCAGGTCGCGACCAGGTCGCCCATCCCAGCCAGGCCGGCGAGGGTCAGAGGGTCGGCGCCCATCGCCGCGCCGAGTCGGGTGGCCTCGGCGAGGCCGCGGGTGACCAGGGCCGCCTTGGTGTTGTCGCCGAGTCCCATGCCGTCGGTGACGCCGACCGCGAGCGCGATGACGTTCTTGATGGCGCCGCCGATCTCGCAGCCGACGACGTCGTGGTTCGTGTACGGCCTGAAGTACGGTGTGTGGCAGGCGTCCTGGACGCGCGCCGCGGTGGCCTCCTTGGCGCAGGCGACGACGCTCGCCGCCGGCATCCGCTGCACGATCTCCCGGGCGAGGTTCGGGCCGGACAGAACGGCGATACGGTCGGGGCCCGCGCCGGTCGTCTCGGCGATGACCTCGCTCATCAGCTGGTTGGTGCCCAGCTCGACGCCCTTCATCAGGGACACGAAGACCGTGCGCGGCGTCCACAGCTCCCGCCACGACTCCAGCAGCGGGCGCGCGTACTGCGCGGACACCGCCAGGACGACGATGTCCGCCTCCCGCGCGGCCTCGGCCGGGTCGGCGGTCGCCCGCACGCTGTCGGGGAGCTGGACGTCCGGCAGATAGTCGCCGTTGACGCCCGTGGCGTTGATTGCGTCGACCAGCTTGGGGCGGCGCCCCCACAGCGTCACCTCGCGTCCGGCGTCGGCGAGGACGAGGGAAAACGCGGTCCCCCACGATCCGGCTCCGTAGACAGCGACACGACTGGTCATGCATCCCAAAGCCATCCCACTGTTCTGTTCGGTCATGCAGCCGCTTGGTTGACGAACCCGAGTGACGTGAGGCCCTCGGCGGCGCACAGCCGGTCGGAGGCGCCGCCGACCTCGGTCTGGAGCAATTGGTAGTCGGCGCCGTGCTCGTGGCCCCACCGCATTGCCGCCCGCCACAACGTCCGCCCATAGCCGACACCCCGGTACTGCGGCAGGACACCGAAGTACTGCGGCAGCAGCCGCTCCCGCCCGGCCGCGTCGGTCATCGTCTCCATCGGACCGATGGCGCCGGCCACCGCGCCCTCGTCGAGGACGAGGAGGACCGGGCCCACGGCCCCGTCGACCATCTGCTCGTACAGGAACGCGAAGCCGTCCGCCGCCATCAGGTCCGCGAAGACCCCGAACCGCTCTGGCTCGTCGAGCTGCTCGTACTCCACGACCTGGACGTCCGGGGCGTCGCCCGGGTCGCCGGTGAACTCCTTGAGCTGGACCCGGGTTCCGACCCCACGGGCGTACGCCTCGGGCTGGTCGGGGCCGAGGAACCACACGAGCCGCGCCTTCTGCGCACCGTGGGCAGCGGCGAGCTTACGCGCCAGGTCGGAGCCGGCCGACAGGCTGTCCGGGGCCGACCCGTACACGTGGACCTTGACGACGCCCCCGGCGCGCTCGGCGAGCGTGGGGATCAGGGTCAGGTGCCGGTCATGCTCGATGGCGTCGACCATGACGCGTTCGGTCTTCCTCTCGAACCATCGCTGGTCCTTGTCGTAGGGCAGGAAGCGGTCGGTGCCCGCGGTCTCGACGACGGCCTCGAAGAGGTCTCGCACCGGATCGTCCCGGCGAAGGGGGCCGAGGGTAGGCACGTACGGCACAGGCATCACGGGCTCGATCAGGTCCCAGGAGAAGCGCATAGCCGCACGCTACTCACGTCGACCACACGCCGCAGGCCCCGGCACGAAGAAGCCGGGGCCTACGGATCACTCACCGATCAACCGCGCGGACTAGTGCGGGTTGTCGTCTCCGGCCGCGCACGAGCACTTCGCGCTGTCCATGACGGTGTCCATGTCGGGGACGCTCGTGATGACGGTCACCGGCTGCGCCGGCTCCAGGACCGGCCGCGTCAGGTACGGCAGCCCGTTGTCACCGGGCCCGTCGCTCGGCAGCGGGCGCCTCGGCGAGATCTCGACAGCTACAGCGGTCATTCAGATCACCCTGCTTTCTTGTCTCCGTGCTGGCAGTAAGCCGCCAGCGGGGCCTTCGCCTCCTGGTAGTGCTTTGCCAGGGGCCTGCACACGCGGCAGGTGCCAGCGATGCTGCATCCCGAGCAGCCGCCGGTGCGAAGCATGAGGCGGTCCGCGATGGCACCCAGCCGGGCAAGGCCCTCGATCCCCTCGTGGGGGAGGCTGATCTGGTCGTCGCGGCCGATCTTGCAGATAGACACCAGCCCGAAGGGGTCCATGTGGAAGAAGGTGTGTCCGGCGTTGCAGCCCGTGAACTGCTTGCGCACCCGCAGGTGCTCCTTGGACTGTGCGGTGAGGACCTCACCGCCGCCGTAGATCGTGGGCGTCATGTTCGTGAAGACCTCGTACTCGACGGCCCACGACTCGCACAGGTCCTGCATGGCCTGTTCCTCGTGCCCGTTGTCATCGGTGACGACGATGCTCATCCGCAGCGGCAGACGGGCGTGGCGGCCGGCGTTCATTCCCTGCACGAACTGGTCCCAGGCGCCGGGGCGCTGCGTCAGCTCGTCGTAGCTGGCCTTCGTCGCCCCGTACATCGAGACGGTGACGCGGTACGGCGGGCACTCCCGGAACAGGCGGAGGACGTTCTCACGCCACAGCAGCGATCCGTTCGTGGAGACCGTGATCATCATGCCGAGTTCCCACGCGTATCGGTAGGCGCGCATGAAGTCCCGGTCGATGGTCGGCTCGCCGCCAGTGATCTGGAGGAACAGCACCCCGGCCTCGGCCATGATGTCCAGGCAGCGCCGCTTGTCCTCCCACGGCATCCCGGCCTTCATCTTCTGGCCGAGGTAGCAGTGCTTGCAGTCGTAGTTGCAGCCGAGATTGATCTCCCAGCTCGCCTTGCTGTAGCCCCACGACGAGGGCTGGCGGACGAGGAGGAAGTCGTCGACCAGGCGGACGGTGACGTCCAGGTCTTCCCACTGGGCCCGGAGGGCGTCGGCGAGCCAGGCCGGGGGCGGCTCGGTCGTGTCGAGGGCGCGGAGTTCCTCGTACCTGGCCTCGGGCAGCAGGGCGCCGCCCCGGCTGCCCGGCCGGACGAGGACGTGCTGTTCCAGGAACGGGCTGGCGATGACATGCATGGCGTCTCCAGTCGCGGAATTGGACCGCCCCGGCCGAGGGGGAGACCTCTGGAGTGTTGGTCCAGGCCGGGGCGGGGTCTTGGGGGTGCGCCGTCAGCGCGACGCGAACATGCCGACGGCGAGGGCACCGGCCACCGCGGCGAGTATCAGGGCGTAGACGAGCTGGGCGTGACGCCTGCCGTACATCGACGCCTCCGTCACGGGCGGTTCCGGGATCGGCGGAGCCTCCAGGTCGACCCACACGCATTTACCCCAGTTCAGCCGGTCGGTGCCCCACTTCTCGGCGACCGCGTCGACGAGGGCCAGGCCCCGCCCGTGATCGTCCTCGTCACCCGGGTCGGCCACCCTGGGCAGGGCGCGGCTGCGGTCGGTGACCGCGACGCGCACCTGGTCGCCTTGCGGCCGGGTGACGGTCACCCGGTATGCGGCGCAGCGCGCGTGCAGGACCGCGTTCGTGGCCAGCTCGGAGGCGACCAGCTCGGCCGTGTCGGTGAGGCTGGGCAGGTTCCAGTCGTCGAGAGCCGCGCGTACGAACTCGCGGGCTTCCGCCACCGATGCGGCGTCCCTCAGGAAGGACTTCGTCACCATGAGCGAACCGTCTTCGCCTAACGTTCGGCGGCCCGCCAGGACGTCAAGCACTGGTCCCCATCGCCGCGCGGAAGCGCCCGAACGTCACCATCTGCTTCACGGCGTCCGGCCGGCACACCATGCCGGGCCAGTCCGGTTCGAGGAACCAGCACGATCGGGCGCTGCTCGGAGCGCGAAGCACCGGAACGCCCAGATAGCTGTCGGCGCCGAGGTACTCGGTGTCGGGCTCCCGCCAGTGGCCCGTCGAGGGTACGACGAGGCAGTAGACGAGGTTCGACGACGCGTCCACGAAGGCCGGCCCGCCGAGGAGCGCTTCGTGCAAGTAGGCCGCGATCATGATGTGTTCCGTCATGCCTGCGGCGGCCTCGACGATCACCAGGGGGACGCGGACAGCGTCGAACGACTTGCCGCAGCGCAACAGGGCGATGCCGCCTTTGCGCCACTGCTGCCGGGCGGTTAGCTCATCGTCGGCCGCCGCCAATAGCCACTGCTCGATGGCATGCTGGCGCTCCGCCCCAGTGACTACCGCACCAGTGCCAGACGAGTTACTCAACGCCACTGTTCTCGACGGTTCTTGGGTACGCTCCACCACGGTGGCGACTCCTCCACAGTCGTCCGACCCCGGGCCGGCCGACACGACACGGCCGCCCGGGGTTCTAACGCCGACCAGGGTGGAATCTCGCCGAAGTCTGCACATCCCAGTCACGGGTATACCCATGATGGGTACTCGACTTGATGAGCAGTCGCGCACACTCAGGCCAGCAGGAAGTGCCGCATGCCCTACCAGCCACCGACAGCCCTGCCCGCACATCTCCTCAACGACGAGGAGCTGCAACGCGCCCTCCGAGAACACGACTTCGGGGCCGTCTTCCGTATCGCACGGAGCCGTGCTGGCATCTCGTACGCGCGTATCGCCGAGGAATGCGACATCAAGCCGATCCGGGTCGGCGAGGTGGCGCGAGGTAAGGGCCGGATCACGTCGTTCGCGAAGGTCGTCGCCATCGCCGACGCGCTGCGCGTGCCGGGACGCATGGTCGGGCTGTCGCCCCGCCCGTGGGAGGACAGCGGCTCTCCTGGGAACGAGCACGCTCCAGAGAACGGATCCACCGTGCGCCGCCGTACCGTCCTTCAAGCCGCTTCGACTGCTGGCCTCGCTGCTGCGCTCCCAGCCCTGCACCGACCTGCCGCCCCGCTCCATGTGGCGAACGGCTACGTCGACGAGCTACGGCAGCGCACCGCACGGCTTCGGCGTCTGGACGAGATCCTCGGCGGCGGCGACACCTACCGGGTCTACCTGGGCGAATACCAGGCCACCAAGGGTCTGCTGCGCGACGCTACGTTCACGCCGTCCTCCAGGCTCAGGCTGGTCGCGCTGCTCGCCGAGCAAGCCCAGCAGGCAGGATGGGCCGCCTTCGACGGCGGCAGGCAGGCCGACGCCGAGGGCCTGTACAAGGAGAGCAAGGAGGCAGCCCTCGAAGCCGGTGACCCAGACCTCCACGGCAACGCCCTCGCGTTCCTCGCCTACCAGGCACCCGACCCGCGGGTGGCGGTCGAGATCGCGGCGAGCAGTTGCGAAGGGATCGGCCCCGGCTCGCCTGCCGGTGTCCGCGCCCTCCTCCATGAGCGTCTGGCGTGGGCCTGCGCGGTCGCAGGGCACGCCTCCGGGACAGAGCGTGCGCTCAGCGCGGCGCGGGCCGCGCTGGAGGAACAGCCGGCCGACGAGCCGCAGCCCGACTGGGCCGCGTGGGTCGACGAGACGGAGCTGGACATCATGAGCGGGCGTTGCTGGACGGAACTGCGCCGCCCGCTGCGGGCGGTCCCCGTGCTGATCCGGGCGCTCACCCAGTACGACGACCACCACGCCCGGGACAAGGCCCTCTACCTGTCGTGGCTGGCGGACTCCTACCTTGCGGCCGGGGAGGTGGAGGAGGCCGCGGCGGTGACCGGCCGCGCGTTGACCCTGGCGTCCGGGGTGGCGTCCGTACGGCCTCGACAGCGCCTGGCCCCGGTACTGCGAGAGCTTCACCAGTACCGGAGCGTCAGCGCTGTCCAGAACGTCCTCCAGGCGGCCGGTGCCTAGACCGGCTCGACGGAGTCCTTGATCCACTTGAGGCAGCCGGCTGAGCCCTCGATGGGAACAGCGATCACCTCCGGGTTGTCCCACGGGTGGTTGTCCAAGAGGTGCTTCTCCAGTTCCGCGTACCGGTCCCGGGTCGTGGTGAGCTGGAGCTTCCACTCCTCGCCCTCCCCGAATTCGCCGAGGTGCCAGAACACCGACACCACGGGGCCGGTGATCTGCGCACCTGCGGCCAGGCGTGCGCGCACGGCCCCTTGGGCGAGGGCGACGGCTTGCTCACGTTCCGGGGTAGCGGTGGACACCTGCACAAAGTCAGTCATGCCGCGAGACTAGCCATCGCGTCCGCTCACGGGGAGGGGCGAACCGCGCGCAGGGCCCTGCCCCACGTCGTCACGGCCTCGGCGTCGCAGTACTCGCACAGAGGGCTGCGCGCGCCGACCCCGTACTTGTGGGTCGGCCTTCGGCACTTCGCACAGGGACCGATCTGGTCCCCGGGCACGTGCGAGCCGAGGTGTCCGGCTCGGTCACCGGGGGCACAGCAGTCGTCATCGTGAGTTCCCTTTCCGGACGGGGAGCAGCCGCCCTCTCGAACGAGAATAGAACGATGCCGGTCAGTCCGCGTTGTCACTGTCAGCCCGTACGGTTACACATATGCCCCGGCCCATCCCGATCCGTGATACCTCGCGCCCAGATGCCCAGAAGATCAACGCCCTGATTCGCCTGCTGATGGGCAAGCCAGCCAGCCGCAGCCGGACCACTGAGTACGAGCGTCTCCTCGCCCTGTGGGCGGAGGCGACCCGGGGCGACTTCGAGCGGGCGGCATGACGAAGCCCCACCCGTGCCGGGCCGGTTCGGGTGGGGCCTCGTGTCCAGGACTCCGCGAGTAGCACACTCAAGCTGTGGACGGTCCGACCGTACCGCCCGCAGGTGACCATCCGGCGACGACAGGCCGTGCAAGGGCGTAACTGCGCGGCACGCGCAGCCCCTGCCCACGCCGCAGGCCAGCGGCGATGCCCTCGGCGACGTTCTTCCCGTACCGCTCCAGCGACAGGTTCGCCATCGCGTGCGCGCACTCCCGGCAGGAAACCCGGCCCACGCCGCGGGTGCATACCGCGTGCCCGCCCTGGATGGCGTGCCCGGTGACCGGGTGCCAGCAACCGGGACAGGTCATACGGTCCGCTCCGGGATGCTCTGGCCGGGGTGCGCCTGGGCGAAGTGGTCGCGGACGGCCTGTTCGACGCGTGCTCGCAGCTCTGTAGAGCGGCGCTCGGCCCGCTCGGTGAGTAGCCGTCCGATCTCGCCCGTGTCAGCGCTCAGCGGCACGCTGAGGGGCTCCGTGTCGTCGTCGTAGATGCTGTGCTCGTACGCCCACAGGCAGGTGGCCGGCCCGAGAGCGCAGCGGAAGCGGACGGTGCCGCTGTCCGGGTGCGGCCACAGGGGCGGCAGCTCCGGTTCCGGGATGATCGTTCGTACGGGCGGGCGGGCCATCTCGGTCCGGCGGGCGGCCTCGATCTCGGCGAAACACTCGCGCGTCGAGCGCTGCGGAAGCTGGGCGAGCATGGCGTCAAGGTCAGTGTCGGTGGTCACGGTGTCCTCCGTCTCAGGCGGCGGACAGAATGCCACAAACAGGAGAGCCCGCCCCTGGGGGCGGGCCGGTGCCCGGGGTGGGAGTCGAACCCACACTTGACCGCGTTTAAGGCGGCTGCGTCTAGCCAGTTGCGCCACCCGGGCCAGAACGGAGACGTGCACGGACGACACTACCGAGATCAGGTGACGGCCACTCACATTCCGCCAGAAGGGGCGGATCGTCCGTGCCGCACCCGGGCGTGCGCTCTGCCGTTCACCGAGCCGTCAGGCCCGGCGGTAATAGCCTCTCGTGCGAACGCCGCTGACACAGGGGCGAAATCGGTCAACGGTTGACGCAAAGGGGAGGACGCCCGTCCCGGCGCACGGGGGCGGGCATCCGATCAGGGGCCGGACGGCTCGTCCGGTGGATCCGGCTGAGGCGGCACCACCGGTGGGCCGGACGGTCCGGGCGGGTCGGCGGGAGGCTGAGGCGTACACGGGTCGACGTCGGGGCACAGGACGGCCAAGCGTCCGTTCGCCTGGTCGACGGCGTTGCGGAGGCTTCCGCCGCCGTTGGGGAACACCTCGTACCAGACCTGGCTCAACCGTGTCTCCATCCCGGCCATCCGCACCATGATTCCGGGCCGCGCAGGAACTCCTGGACGCTCGTCTTCTCCGTACCAGTCGTCGAAGAACTGGCTCGCGCGCCGGAACAGGTGCATGACGGACCGGCCCACACGCCACAGGGCCGTCCCGAGGCCCAGAGCGAGCGATACCGCTCCGCCGTACAGCATCACCATGTCCACAGCCGTGTTGCCTGTGGAGACGCTGCCCATCGCCTCTACTCCCCCCACACGAGCGCGGTCAGGACGGCGCTGGCGACCTCGATGCTGTCGGCGCCCTGGTTCAGCAGTTGCACCCGCATGGTCCGCCCGGCGCCCAGGCGCTTGGTCAGCGGGACACAGGAGTACGTCCCGCCAGAGGTGCCGATGACCTCGTGGGGTGGATGGGTGTGCTGCTGCTGTCCGGCGTCGTCGTGTTCGCTCATGCGGACCTGGACGACTTCGCCGACGGCCAGGCCCTCGAACCGCAGGCTGAGCGAGCCGGTGAACCGGGCGGCGCCCTTCACGAAGGTCGGCGAGTTGAGGGCGTGATCGTCGGGCTCGTCGTTCCACTCGGTGGTGAACTCGACGTCGTCCCACAGGTCCGGCGCGAGCTGGTAGGAGCGGGCAAGGCCGAGGTTGACGTACTCAGGGGTCACGGTAGGGGTGAACCTTCCCCTTGATCGTGGACACCTGGAGACTGGGACCTCGAGGTTCCAGAGGAAGTAGCACCAGGTGGGAAGCAAGTACACGAAGCGGTACACCGAGGAGTTCAAGCGGGATGCGATCGCGCTCGTCGACTCCTCGGGCAGGACGGTCACTGCCGTCGCCCGGGAGCTCGGCATCAGCTCCGAGTCTCTGCGGGGCTGGTACCCGGCGGGCGAAGGCGGACCGGGGCGAGGGCGAGTCCGGTGAGCTGACCAGCGGCGAGCGCGAGGAGCTCAAGCGACTGCGCAAGGAGGTCCGTGAACAGCAGCAGACGATCGAGATGCTGAAAAAAGGTGTGCCACGAACGCGGGAGGCTGCTTGCGGTAGTTGAGTAGCTGAACGCGGTGCTGCACGAGAGATGAAGGACTTTCGGCCCTTCGGAGTCGCCCTGCGGGGGGAGGCTTCAAACCGCCACATGCTGCGGAAGCGGTGACGCGACCATGGTGAGCGACTGTGGAAAGGCGTCCGTGAGGCGTCAGGTGGGGATCAGAGAGACGGAGCGCAGTTCCCTTGCAGGGGAGCGCTGTTGACGCGTCGTTATTGATTAAATGGCATCAGAACCGGGTGTTACTTTTTGGCCCGGGATGAGTCTGGCGGAAACCCGTTTACTGGCCAGGTGGTGTCCGGCGTGGAGGCGACGTGAATCTGGTCTGCTGCTTTCGTGCGGAACGCGGGAAGACACACTTCGATGCCTCAACTCTGCATTCTTCATGCAGTGTTGTGAAAGGGAGCCTTCCAAGCGGACAACCCGTGAGGAACTGAGTACCGATGCGAAGTGTGTTGGCGGACCGGTTCGTAGTAGCGGTGAATTTCCTGCTGGGCGCGATGGGAGCGGAGCGAAGGGACCGGATTGTCCGTGGTTCGTTTGTTCGGTCAACCAGGAGTTCCCTGGGAGGAGCTGCGTGGGCGAGCTGAAGTCACAGATCAAGTCGTTCGAGATCTCAAAGACGGAGGTCTGGGAGGCGTACCTGAAGGTCAAGGCCAATCAGGGTGCTCCGGGGGTGGATGGGTGCACGATCGAGGATTTCGAGAAGGATCTGAAGAGGAACCTCTATAAGATCTGGAATCGAATGTCCTCAGGAAGCTACTTCCCCCCTCCGGTGAAAGGCGTGGAAATCCCGAAGTCGCATGGCGGCGGGGTTCGTTTGCTCGGTGTGCCCACGGTCGCGGACAGAATCGCCCAGACGGTGGTGGCCGCTCATTTGGAGAAGCGGGTGGAACCGGTGTTCCACCCGGACTCCTACGGCTACCGGCCGAACAGGTCAGCTCTGAACGCGGTCGAAGCATGCCGGCGGCGGTGTTGGAAGAAGAAGTGGGCCGTCGATCTCGATGTCTCCAAATTCTTCGACAGCGTCCGCTGGGACCTCGTTATCAAGGCGGTGGAGACCCATACCGATGCCGCGTGGGTCGTGTTGTATGTGAAGCGGTGGCTTGCCGCTCCGCTGCAACTTCCCGACGGCACCTTGCGGCAGAGAGACCGCGGAACCCCACAAGGTTCAGCGGTTTCTCCCGTGTTGGCGAACCTGTTCCTGCACTACGCATTCGATCTGTGGCTCTCCCGGAACTTTCCGGACGTCCAGTTCGAACGCTACGCAGATGACGCAGTCGTGCACTGCGACTCCGAGCGCCGGGCCCGTGAGGTCCTGAAGGCGATCGGGGACAGGATGGAAGAGGTCGGCCTGCAACTGCACCCGGCCAAGACCCGGATCGTGTACTGCGGAAGAGACGGGCGTCACGACGGTGTCGCGGCAACGTCGTTCACCTTCCTCGGTTTCACGTTCCGGGCGTCGCCCAACGCGAGACCGGAACGGGAAGATTTTCACGTCTTTCCTTCCGGCGCCCAGCAAGGACGCCCTCAAGAAGATGGGCATGGAGGTCCGTTCCTGGCGGCTCCATATGCACATCGGCTACACCCTCGGCGAGTTCGCACGATGGCTCAACCCCATCATCCGCGGCTGGATGCAGTACTACGGTGCCTTCTATCGCACCGAGTTGTATCCCCTCCTCAAGCGCATCAACTACTACCTGATGCGCTGGGTCCGTAAGAAATACCGAAGGCTGAAGACCTTCAAGAATTTTCACCGGCGATGGAAGCAGGTCACCACCGCGTACCCGCTCTTCTTCGCCCACTGGAAATGGGTCCACTCGATCTGGTGACCAGGATAATAGGAGCCCGGTGACGGGAGACTGTCACGCCGGGATCTGTGGGAGTCCGGGGGTGAAATCCCCCCCCGGGCCACCCGACCGACGGCCTTCTTCGTGAAGGAGAACGACCGGTGAGCGAGCTGTACCGGTTCATCCACGCGGAGAAGGCGAACTATCCGATCGTCCTGCTGTGCCGGGTGCTGAAGGTCGCCCGCTCCTCCTACTACGCCTGGTGCGAGGGCGAGGCCACCCGTCGTGCCCGAAAGGCCGCCGACGACGTGCTCGCGCACGAGATCACCGTGCTGCACATCGCCTCCCGTCGCACCTACGGCGTCCCGCGCATCCACGCCGAACTGCGCCGCCTAGGCCGGCGGGTGAACCGCAAGCGTGTGGCCCGCGTGATGCGCGAGCGCGACATACGCGGCGTCACACGGCGCAAGCGCCGTTCGCTGACCCGGCCGGATGCGAAGGCGAAGCCGGCCCCCGACCTGATCGGCCGTGACTTCCACGCCAAGCGTCCCGGGACCAAGCTGGTCGGCGACATTACCTACCTGCCCGCCGCCCAGGGCTGGCTCTACCTCGCCTGCCGGCTTGACCTGGCCACCCGCGAGGTCGTCGGCTATGCCATGGCCGACCACCACCGCGCCGACCTCGTCGTCGACGCCCTCGACATGGCCCACGGCCGCGGCGGACTCGAGCCCGGCTGCGTGGTTCACAGCGATCGCGGCAGCGAATCCACGTCGACCCAGTTCCGGGAAAGAATAGGCAAGTTCGGGCTGCGGCAGAGCTGCGGACGCACCGGGTCATGTTTCGACAACGCCGCCGCGGAGAGCTTCTGGGCCCTGCTCAAAGAAGAGATCGGCACCCGCACCTTGAACCGCACCGGTTCCAGTAGAGACTCGATTTCATGAAAGGATCGAGTCATGGCACGACCTTCCCGTTATCCGCTTGAGCTGCGCCGTCGCGCG
>NZ_JBICYB010000024.1:0-95053 GCF_043200575.1 Streptomyces sp. NPDC048392 | reverse complement strand
GGCCCCCGGGGCGGGGGTATCGGGGGTCACCGGGGGGGCGGGGGCGCCGTGCCCACCGCGGGCGCCCCGCCCGGGGGGGCCCCGGGGGGGCCCCCCCCCCGCGGGGGGGGGGGGGGGGCGCCCGCCCCGGGGCCCGCCCCCGCCGCCGTCGCCGAAGGGGGCAGCGGGACGGTGGCGAGGTCGGGACGCTGGTGGGGCAGGGACACCGGGCGCAGGGGACGCGGTCCGGACACCACCGTGTAGTCCTGGCCGAGGAAGGGCGGCTCCAGCTCGCCCGGGTCGTCACCGAGGGCCAGCCGGACCGCCGCCCACGGCACGTTGATCCCGCACAGCGCCAGCTGGTGCAGTCCGCCGGCCGGGCGGGTGTTGACGTCCATCAGGACGGGCCGGTCTCCGTACATCCGGAACTGCACGTTGGACAGATGGTGCAGCCCGAACGCCTCGGCGATCCGACGTGCCGGCGTCAGCCACTGCTCGTGGAGGGTGAACCCCCGGCGGCGGCCGTTCTTGGTGCGGCCCACGGCGAGCCGGACCCGGTTGTCGGGCCCGGTGAGGCAGTCCACCGACACCTCCGGCTGTTCGAGGCGCGGCATCACCAGCCAGTCCACCGGCTCCTCGGCCGTCCGCAGCGCCTCGACGACCAGGGGCAGCGGCACGGACGGGCTCGGGAAGCCGTCCAGGTGAGCGATCGAGAAGGGGTCCCGGGTGACCATCCGGAAGCCCACGCCACCCGCGCCGGACGCCGGTTTGAAGCACGCCCGGTGGCCGTTCTCCTCCAGTTCCTCCACCGCGAGGACGAGTTCGTCGGCCGTGCGGACCCGCCACCACGGCGGCACCGGCACGCCGATCGCCCGGACCGCCTCGTAGGCGATCACCTTGTCGTGGAAGAGGGCCACCGCCTCGGGCGGCGGCGCGAGCAGTGCCGTACCGGCCGCCTCGAACTCGGCGCGGTGGGCCACGATCGCCGACTGGTGCAGCCGGGGCACGAACACGTCGATGGCGCGCCGCGCGCAATGGTCCAGCGCGTACTCGACGTAACCCGCCGGGGACAGGCCCTCCGGCTCCAGGTCGGCGGTGTCCGCGGCGGCCAGCACGGGGGAGTCCGGGTCGCCGTGCGTGGCATGGATCTCGACGGACCGGTCGGCGGGATTTCTCCGAAGCTGATCCATGAAGAAGACGTTCTCCGCGTACGTGCGGTTGAGCCAGACGCGTACGGGAGAAACCATGCAAGCCGCCTTCCGGGGTTCGCGGGCAGGCCGAAGCGGGCCGTGCCCGGCCAGGGGGTGTGAAGGGACACCGAGCCGCTCTGCGTGAGAGCAGAGTCGTGGTGGTGGTGTTGGGGCGATCATAGGGGTACGCGCGCCCCGGAGCGCAACGAGCGTCACACGGACGCGCCGAGCCGACCCCGCGCCGGTCCCCGCGCCCCGTCGCGGCGGGGCCGGGCCGCTCTTGTGACCGGGTCGGGGGTGTGATCTCGTGGCGCCGAGCGCGCGTCCGGAAGGGGTGGGAGATGACGTCGGCGGCCGGTGTTCCGGGACAGCTGTGGGCCATCAGCGATCTGCACGTCGGTTACGGGGAGAACCGGGCCCTGGTGGAGCGGACCCACCCCGAGTCGGGCGACGACTGGCTTCTGGTGGCGGGCGACGTGGCGGAGACCGTCGCCGACATCCGCTGGGCGCTCGGCATCCTCGCGGACCGCTTCCGCCGGGTCGTCTGGGTCCCCGGCAACCACGAGCTGTGGACGCACCCCAGGGACCAGGTCGCCCTGCGCGGCGTCGCCCGCTACGAGTACCTCGTCGGGATGTGCCGCGAGCTGGGCGTGACCACGCCCGAGGACCCCTACCCGGTCTGGGAGGGCGAGGGCGGCCCGGCGGTCGTCGCACCGCTCTTCCTGCTCTACGACTACTCGTTCCTGCCCGCGGGATGCGCGACCAAGGACGAGGGACTGGAGTACGCCCACGGCACCGGCGTCGTGTGCAACGACGAGTTCCTGCTGCACCCCGACCCGCACCCGAGCCGCGAGGCCTGGTGCCGGGCGCGCGTCGCCGAGACCGGGCGCAGACTCGCCGCGCTCCCCGCGGACCTGCCGACGATCCTCGTCAATCACTACCCGCTGGACCGGCACCCCACCGACGTCCTGTGGTACCCCGAGTTCGCCATGTGGTGCGGTACCGCGCTGACCGCCGACTGGCATCGCAGATTCCGGGTCGACACCATGGTCTACGGCCATCTGCACATCCCGCGTACGACCTGGCACGAGGGGGTCCGCTTCGAGGAGGTGTCGGTGGGCTACCCGCGCGAGTGGCGCAAGCGGCCGGGGCCGCCCGGACGGCTGCGCCGCATCCTGCCTTCGCCCTCGCGCCGGGAGGTGACCCGTTGATCGAGGAACTGCTGCCCGACACCGTCGTCAGCGTGGAGGCACACGGCCACGGCGACGCCGGGCACCTGCCCCTCTACCCGGAGGAGGAGGAGATCGTCGCGCGGGCGGTCGCCAAGCGGCGCCGGGAGTTCACCGTCGTACGGTCCTGTGCCCGCCGGGCCATGGAGAAGCTCGGCGTACCCGCGCGGCCCGTGCTGACGGGTGAACGCGGGGCTCCGCGCTGGCCGGCCGGCCTGGCGGGCAGCATGACCCACTGCGACGGCTACTGCGCCGCCGCCCTGGTCCGCCTCACGGACCTGGCCTCACTCGGCATCGACGCCGAACCCGACGGGCCGCTCCCGGACGGCGTGCTGCGCGGTGTCTCGCTGCCCGTCGAGGCGGCGCGGCTGCGGCGACTGGACGAGACGCGTCCCGGCATCCACTGGGACCGGCTGCTGTTCAGTGCCAAGGAGTCCGTCTACAAGGCATGGTTCCCGCTCACCGGGCTGTGGCTCGACTTCTCGGAGGCGGACATCGTGATCTCCGTGGACCCGGCCGACCCGCGCCGCGGTACCCTGCACGCCGCGCTCCTGGTGCCGGGACCGACCGTGGACGGCCGACGTCTGACCCACTTCGACGGTCGCTGGACCGCCCGGGACGGCCTGGTCGCCACGGCGGTCACGGTCCCGCGAGGGTGAACGGCCGAGCGGGACCCCTGGGGCGGACGGTGAAGCGGCATCCCGGCCCGGCGTCAGCGGGACCCCCGGGGCGGACGGCGAAGCGGCACCCGGCCCGGCGTCACGGGCGCGGAGACCAGCTCCGCAGCAGCCGGAAGAACGCCTCCTCGTTCCCGGTCAGTCCCGCGGCCTCCAGGGCCCGCTCCGCCTCGGCCAGCACGGAGGGCGGGACGACCGGCGGCCGGGGAAGGCCGCCCGGACCCGGCCCGGTGTCGAAACCGGCCCGCACGGTGTGCAGGAGCCGCAGGTAGGCCTGAACGGCGGTGCGCTCGTGGTCGGTCAGTACGGCGGTGGTCATCGGTCGGCTCTCCCCACAACGACGTCAGCGGTCACGCGCCCCCGCACGGCGGCGGCACCCTCCCAGCTTGCCGTCCACCACTGACAGTCCCGGCCCGCCGTGCCCCGGCCCGTGTTCCGACCGGTCCGTTCGGGCCGTCAGCCCAGGTAGCCCAGCGACGCCTCGATCCGTCCCGCCAGGTGGTCCCGCTGCACCGGCCCGCGCAGTGAGGAACCCCCCAGCCAGGTACGGCACTTGCTCGCCAGCAGCAGTCCGAAGGCCTCCGCCTCCCGCTCGTCCGCGAGATCGAAGCGGGAACGCGCGGCCACCGCGCGCACGGTGGCGCGCAGCGCCTCCTCGTCCCGATCCGTGCCGGCTCCGGCCGGCAGCCGGGCCGCGACCGTGGTTCCCTCGACGTCATGTCCGCCGTGTCCGGCCTGCATGTGCCACAGCTCGTGACCCAGGATCACCAACTGATGGCCGGGGGCGGTGCGTTCCTCGACGACGACCAGGTCCCGGTCGGTCATGTCGAGCCACAGCCCGCTGGCCGTCCCGGGCGGGAAGGCGGCCATGCGGAACAGCACCGGACGGCCGCGCCGCCGGCTCATCGTCTCGCACAGCGCCCCGTACAGCTCGGCGGGCCGCGCCGGTGCGGGGAGCGTCAGTTCCCCGACCAGCTCGCCGCACAGGCGGCGCATCTCCTTGGCGATGGCCACGTCTCTCCCCAGGCTCACGACACGCTCACGACTCCGGCCGCCTGACGCTCTCCAGGAGCATGTCCAGCCACTCGGCGACCTTGTCGCGGTGCTGGTCGGTGGGCAGTTGCGCGGCCCGCCAGGCGATGCCGCGCACTCCGTGGTCCTGCAGCAGTCGCTCCAGCGGGTCGTCGGCGGCCGCATCCGCCTCCCGCTCCCGGTCGGCGAGCTGCTGGAGCAGTTCCTGCTCGGTGCGCTGGAGGGTGCTTGAGAGTGCCTCGGGGTCCTCCGCGGTGAGGAATCCGGCGTGCACGCGGAAGAAGCGCTGAATGGCGTCGCAGTGCTCCATGGTGGGGCGCCGGTCGCCGTTGATGAGCGCGCCCGCCTGCTGCCGGGACATACCGGCGCCGTCGGCTATCTCCTGCTGGGTGTACCTGCGGCCGTTCGGTTTCAGCCGGGTGCGGCGCAGCAGGTCCAGGCGCTGCACGAACCTGGTCTGGACATCGGGTTCACCCGCCTGCCCGCCGCCGAGCAGGGCGCCGACGACGCGTTCGGGGACACCGGAGGCGGCGGACAGCCGGCCGACGTCGAAGACCTCGGTGTGCGGCACGCCGAGCCGGTCGGCGAGTGCGGTGACCCGGGCGACGACGGCGGCCAGCGTGGTGGTCGGCATGGCACCCGGACCTTCGAAGCCACCCGTCACCGACCGCTCCCCTACGTCTCTCACAGGCCTCACAGGCTTCTCACAAGCGGTTGCCGTGAACTCCCGGAGAGTAGCCTGCCGCTCGAACTCACATCCAGGTATCGCCACAACTGTGGCCTATTTCAGCCGTCAACAGGCACGAAATGCCACGATAGTTGACACGCCTCGCGTCGGGGCGCCAGGATGCGGGACGCCGCGAGAAGGCCGCATAGGCAAGAGGGGTGACCTCCCGATGGCATTTCAGGCAGGAGGGCAGCGGCCGGTGCCGCGGCCCGCCCCCGCGACGCCCGAGGCCCAGGCCTATCTCCAGGACTACACCGCACTCCTGGAGGCCGTCCCCTTCCCCTCTCTCGTCGTCGACCACCGCTGGGACGTGGTGCTGGCCAACGGCGCCTTCCGGACACTCTTCCAGGGTGCCGGACCGCATCCGACGGCCATGCCGGACGACAACTTCCTCAGGTTCGTCCTCTTCCACCCGGACGCCTCCGCGGTCCTCGGCGAGCACGAGTCGAGCTGGTGCCTGCCCATGCTGGCGCACTTCGCCGCCACCCTGGAGCGGTACGGGCACGACCCCGGCCTGCAGGCCGTCCGCCGGGACATCGCCCAGGACCCGATCATGGAAGCCGCCTACCGCCAGGGACTGCCGCACTGGGTCCGCGCCGTCGGCGCGCGGGCCGTCGAACACGACGGTGCCGTGCGGCCGCTGCACCACCCCGACCCGCGCCGGGGCACCACCGAGTGCCGGGTCGTGGTCGAGACGCCCAGGGCGCTGGAGGAGCTGGGCTACACCCGGTTGACGCTGGTCCTGCGGGAGCCGCCCCGCACCGCGCCGCGGTCGCCGCGCTCCCGCCGCACCCCCGCCCACCTGAGAGTGGTCCCCGCCCCCGAGTGACCGGCCCCCCGCGCGAGCCACCTTGTCCGCACGCTCGCGGGGCATTCCCCTTTGCAGTGGTGTGTGACATAGTACTGCCGTGACCGAGTCGCTGACCTGCGAAGTCGTAGTGGTGGGTGCCGGAATGGTGGGCGCGGCCTGTGCGCTGTACGCCGCCCGCGAAGGGTTCGACGTCATCGTGGTGGACCGCGGCCATGTGGCCGGCGGCACCACCGGAGCGGGGGAGGGCAACCTCCTGGTCTCCGACAAGTCACCCGGCCCCGAGCTGGACCTCGCACTGCTGTCCGCCCGCCTGTGGACCTCGCTCGCCGGGGAACTCGGACGCGCCGTCGAGTACGAACCCAAGGGCGGGGTCGTCGTCGCCGGGACCGCCGGGGCACTGGCCGGTCTGGAGACCCTCGCCGCCGGTCAGCGGACCGCCGGAGTGGTGGCGGAGGCCGTCCCGGCGGACCGGCTCCACGAACTCGAGCCCCATCTCGCGCCCGGCCTCGCGGGCGCCGTGCTCTACCCGCAGGACGCCCAGGTCATGCCCGCGCTGGCCGCCGCCCACCTGCTGCGCGCGTCCGGCGCCCGCCTGTGCACCGGCCGCACGGTGACCGGCGTGCTGCGCGACCCCGGCGGCGCCGTGCGCGGAGTGCGCACGGACCGGGGCGACGTGCACGCGCCCGCGGTCGTCAACGCCGCAGGCCCGTGGGGCGGCGAACTGGCCGCCCTGGCCGGCGTACGGCTCCCGGTGCTGCCCCGGCGCGGCTACGTCCTCGTCACCGAACCACTGCCGCCCCGGGTACGGCACAAGGTGTACGCCGCCGACTACGTCGCCGACGTCGCCAGCGACTCGGCGGCTTTGCAGACCTCCCCTGTCGTGGAGGGGACCGCCGCCGGACCGGTCCTCATCGGCGCCAGCCGGGAGCGGGTCGGCTTCGACCGCACGGTGTCGCTGCCGGCGCTGCGCGCACTGGCGGCGGGAGCGACCCGGCTGTTCCCCTTCCTCACGCGGGTGCGGGCCCTGCGCGCCTACGCCGGCTTCCGGCCGTATCTGCCCGACCACCTGCCCGCCATCGGCCCCGACCCCAGGGCGCCCGGACTCTTCCACGCCTGTGGGCACGAGGGGGCCGGCATCGGCCTGTCCACCGGCACCGGACATCTGATCGCCCGGCTGCTGGCCGGCGAGCGGCCCGACCTCGACCCCGCCCCCTTCCGCCCCGACCGCTTCATCGAGGAGGACCGGTGAACCCGCTGCGACTGGTACGCGCGAGGCCCGCGCCGGCCTTCACGGTCACCGTCGACGGCCGGGCCGTCGAGACGCTGCCCGGCCGGACGGCCGCCGCCGCGCTGTGGGCGGCCGGCATCACCTCCTGGCGCAGCACCCGGGGGAGCGGCCGCCCACGCGGCGTGTTCTGCGGGATCGGCGTCTGCTTCGACTGCCTGGTCACCGTCAACGACCACCCCAACCAGCGCGCCTGCCTGGTCGCCGTCCGGCCCGGCGACGTGATCCGCACCCAGGAGGGGACCGGCCATGAGGACTGATCTGGCGGTCGTCGGGGCGGGTCCGGCCGGACTCGCGGCGGCGCTGGCGGCGGCCGCCCGCGGGGTGCGGGTCACGCTCGTGGACGCGGCGGACCGGCCCGGCGGACAGTTCTACCGGCAGCCCGCCGCCGAGCTGAACGCCCGGCGACCACAGGCCCTGCACCACCGGTGGCGCACCTGGAAGCGACTGAGGGACGGGCTCGCCGCCGGCCGCGTGCGCGTCCTGACAGGCCATCACGTGTGGTTCGTCGAGGCGCTCGACGACGGCTTCACCGTGCACGCCCTGCTCGGACCGGCGCAGGACCGACAGGCCACCGTGCACGCCCGCGCCGTGCTGCTCGCCACCGGCGGCTACGAGCACGTCCTGCCCTTCCCCGGCTGGACCCTGCCCGGCGTCGTCACCGCCGGAGGCGCCCAGGCCATGCTCAAGGGCGGCCTCGTGGTGCCCGGCCGGACCGCGGTCGTCGCCGGGACCGGCCCACTGCTGCTGCCCGTGGCGACCGGGCTGGCGGCCGCCGGGACCCGGGTGGCCGCGCTCGTGGAGTCGGCCGACCCGAAGCAGGTCGCCCGCCACGCCCGCGCCCTGGCGGGCAAGCTCCCCGAGGGCGCCGGCCACGCCGCCCGGCTCCTGCGGCACCGTGTGCGCCCCCTCACCCGGCACACCGTCGTCCGCGCCCATGGCGACGACCGCCTCACCGGCGTCACCGTCGCCGCCCTCGACGTCGACGGGCGCGTCCGGCGCGGCACCGGCCGGTACCTGCCCTGTGACACCCTGGCCGTCGGCCACGGCATGCTCCCGCACACCGACCTCGCCGACGGCCTCGGCTGCCGCCCGGCCGGGCCGACGGTGGCCGTCGACGCCGAGCAGCGCACCAGCGTCCCCGGGGTCTGGGCGGCCGGGGAGGCCACCGGCATCGGCGGCGCCGCCCTCGCGCTCGCCGAGGGGCACCTCGCCGGACACTCGATCGCGGCCCGGCTGCGGGGCACCGAGCCCGACCCGGAGAGCTGGGCACCGGCCGCGCGGACCCGCAGGACGCTGCGGACGACCGCCGGGGCCCTCGCCTCCGCCTTCGCGCCGCCCGCCCACTGGAGCGACCTGGTCGGTGACGACACCGTCGTCTGCCGCTGCGAGGAGGTCACCGCCGGGACGGTCCGCGAGGCCGTCGACGGACTCGGCGCGGGCGACGTCCGCACCGTGAAACTGCTGACCCGGGCCGGGATGGGCTGGTGCCAGGGCCGGATGTGCGCCGCCGCCGTCGCCGGCCTCGCCGGATGCGCGCCCGCTCCGTCCCGTCGGCCCCTCGCCCGCCCGGTACCGCTCGGCGTCCTGGCCCAGTCCCCGCTCGACCACTCCGAGGAAGGACCCTCATGACCGACCACCGTCCCTGGCGCGGCGTCCTCGTCGCCACCGCCCTTCCGCTGCGCGACGACCTCTCCGTCGACTACGACGCCTACGCCGAGCACTGCGCCTGGCTGGTGGCGAACGGCTGCGACGGAGTCGTCCCCAACGGCTCCCTCGGCGAGTACCAGGTACTCACCCCCGGGGAACGCACCCGCGTCGTCGAGACCGCCGTGGCCGCCGTCGGCGGGCGGCGCGTCATGCCAGGCGTCGCCGCCTACGGGTCCGCCGAGGCGCGCCGCTGGGCCGAGCAGGCGGGCGAGGCGGGCTGCGGGGCGGTGATGCTGCTGCCGCCCAACGCCTACCGCGCCGACGAGCGTTCCGTCCTCGCCCACTACGCCGAGGTCGCCCGGGCGGGTCTTCCGGTCGTCGCGTACAACAACCCCGTCGACACCAAGGTCGACCTGGTGCCCGAACTGCTCGCCCGGCTGCACGGCGAGGGCCACGTCCAGGGCGTGAAGGAGTTCTCCGGCGACGTCCGCCGCGCCTACCGCATCGCCGAACTCGCCCCCGGACTCGACCTCCTCGTCGGTGCCGACGACGTCCTGCTGGAGCTGGCGCTCGCGGGCGCCAAGGGCTGGGTCGCCGGATACCCCAACGCGCTGCCCGCCGCCTGCGTCGCGCTGTACCGCGCGGCCGCCGCCGGTGACCTGGCCACGGCCGAGCCGCTGTACCGGCAGCTGCACCCGCTGCTGCGCTGGGACTCCAAGGTCGAGTTCGTGCAGGCCATCAAGCTGTCCATGGACCTCGCCGGCCGGCCCGGCGGGTCCTGCCGCCCGCCCCGCGTGCCGCTGCTGCCCGCCCAGGAGGCCGCCGTCCGCGCCGCCACCGAGAAGGCCTTCGCGGCCGGACTGGCGTAGGGGGACCGGCATGCGCAGCAAGCTCGTCCTGCACGCCGTCGACTCGCACACCGAGGGCATGCCCACCCGCGTGATCACCGGCGGCATCGGTACCATCCCCGGCACCACCATGAACGAACGGCGGCTGTACTTCCGCGAACACCGCGACGACGTCAAGCGGTTGCTCATGAACGAGCCGCGCGGCCACGCCGCCATGAGCGGGGCGATCCTCCAGCCGCCCACCCGGCCCGACTGCGACTGGGGTGTCGTCTACATCGAGGTCTCCGGCTACCTGCCCGTGTGCGGCCACGGCACGATCGGCGTGGCCACCGTCCTCGTGGAGACCGGCATGGTCGAGGTGACCGAACCGGTCACCACCATCCGCCTCGACACCCCCGCCGGGGTCGTCGTCGCCGAAGTGGCGGTGGAGAACGGCGCCGCCCGGACGGTGACCCTGCGCAACGTGCCCTCCTTCGCCGTCGGCCTCGACCGCGAGGTCACCCTGCCCGGCGGCCGGACGGTGACGTACGACCTCGCCTACGGCGGCAACTTCTACGCCGTCCTGCCCCTGGAGCGGCTCGGGCTGCCCTTCGACCGGTCCCGCAAGGACGACATCCTCGCGGCCGGACTGTCCCTGATGGCGGCCGTCAACGACGAGGAGGAGCCGGTCCACCCCGAGGACCCGTCCATCCACGGCTGCCACCATGTCCAGGTGACCGCACCCGACTCCACCGCCCGCCACTCCCGGCACGCCATGGTGATCCACCCCGGCTGGTTCGACCGCTCGCCCTGCGGCACCGGCACCAGCGCCCGCATGGCCCAGCTGCACGCCCGGGGCGAACTCCCGCTGCACACCGAGTTCGTGAACGAGTCCTTCATCGGCACCCGGTTCACGGGCCGGCTGCTCGGCACCACCGAGGTCGGCGGCCGGCCCGCCGTCCTGCCCAGCATCACCGGCCGCGCCTGGATCACCGGCACCGCCCAGTACCTGCTGGACCCCGAGGACCCCTTCCCCGCGGGGTTCGTCCTGTGAACGTCAACGCCACCGGTCCCGTCCTGCCCGTCCTCGGCAGCCGGAAGCCCAGCCACCGCGAGCGGGTCGCCGAGGCACTGCGCGCCGCCCTGATCGCGGGCGAACTGCGTCCCGGCGAGGTCTACTCGGCCCCCGGTCTCGCCGCCCGCTTCGGTGTCTCCGCCACCCCGGTCCGCGAGGCCATGCTCGACCTGGCCAAGGAGGGGCTGGTCGACACCGTGCCCAACAAGGGCTTCCGGGTCACCGCCGTCTCCGAACGGCAGCTCGACGAGTACACCCGGATCCGGTCGCTCATCGAGATCCCCACCACCGCCTCACTCGCCACCACCGCCGACCCCGTCGCCCTGGAGGCGCTGCGCCCCGTCGCCGAGGAGATCGTCACCTCCGCCGCGGCCGGCGACCTCATCGCGTACGTCGAGGCCGACCTGCGTTTCCACCTGGGACTGCTGCGACTCGCGGGCAACGGCCACCTGGTGGAGGTCGTACGCGACCTGCGCCGGCGCTCCCGGCTGTACGGGCTGAAGGCGCTCGTCGAGCAGGGGCGGCTCCAGGCCTCGGCGGAGGAGCACCTGGAGATCCTCGACGCGCTGCTGACCCGCGACGAGGAGGCCGTGCGCGCGGTGATGGCACGGCACCTGGGGCACGTACGCGGGCTGTGGGCGGCCGGGGGCGGCGAGAGGGCGGGGCGTCCGGCCTGAGCAGCGGACGGGCTCCGCGTCCCGCCGCCGGGACCTGCTCGTACACAGGGGTGCGCAGCTCGGCGAAGCGCGGGGCCACGCGTGTGTGCACCCGGTCCCGCCCGGCCGGCAGGCCGACGTCGAGCTGCTCCCGCACGACGGTGGGGGAGGCGGACAGGACGACCACCCGTTCGCCCGGGTAGACGGCCTCGCCGCTGTCAGCCGGAAGTTGTCGCGCGGGCCGCGCACCCGGACCTTGTCGCCGGTGCGCGACTCCCCGTGGACTCGGACGGAAACGCCCCTTCCGTCGGCTTCGCGCAGCACCGCGATCCGCCGCACCGCCCGGCCGGCCGCGTCACCGCACAGTGAGTACCGGCGCTCCGTGCCCGGCCGAGGACGACATCGCGTGGGCGCCGGGCCTCCAGGCGGGCAGTGGTCGGTCCACCCAGCGGATGGCGCAGGGCGAGGAGAAGCACGTCGTCGGCCGCCGACTCCCGCCGTTCGACGACGCGTTCGGCCTCGTGCAGGGTCATGAGCCGCTCCTCCGGAGGTCGTGTCCTCGTGCGCGGCCCTCGTCCTCGACGCCGCGTGGTCGCACCACCGGCAAGCCGTCCGGGCCAGGCAAGCAGACCTCCGCCCGGCAAGATCGCCCCGCCCCGGCGGCCCCGCCCCGCGAAGTTACCCGTGCGTTCCGCACATCGGAGTGATGACAGAGGCAACTGTTCGAGGCGGTACGCCCCGTGACAGCGTCGTCTCCGTCAGCGACCGGTGGGAGGGAGAAGGCGTGAACAAGGGTTATGCCGTGTACTGCGACGCGGACCCGTCCTTCTACGACGCTCCGCACCGCACGGCTTCCCGGGCCGGGGCCGGGCGCTCCCGGTACGCCGCGGCGTCCGCACCCCTGCCGCAGGGATGGCAGCGCAACGAGAGCGGGGACTGGCTCGCCCTGCGCCCGGTCGACGCCGACCTGCCCGCTCAGGGATGGAAGATCCACGTCTCCGCCTGCCTCGACAACGCGGAGTCCGTGCTCGACCGCGTATGGCGGCACTGCGTCGCCGGCGGTACGGCCTTCAAGTTCGTGCCCAGCCGGTACCTGCTGCACCAGCGCAACGCCAAGTACGCGGACCGGGCGGGCAGCGGCAAGTTCATCACCGTGTACCCGGCGGACGAGGCGGAGTTCGAACGGCTCGCGGGGGAGTTGTCCGGCCTGCTGGCCGGCGAGCCCGGACCGCACATCCTGAGCGACCTGAGAATCGGCGACGGCCCCGTGCACGTGCGGTACGGCGGCTTCACCCGCCGCAACTGCTACGACGCGGACGGGGAACTGCGGCCGGCCGTGACCGGCCCCGACGGCGTGCTCGTGCCCGACCTGCGCGGCCCGGTCTTCCGCGTGCCCGACTGGGTGAGCCCGCCCGCCTTCCTGCGCCCGCACCTCGACGCCCGCTCCGCGGTGACCGTGACGGGCCTGCCCTACACCATCGAGTCGGCGCTGCACTTCTCCAACGGCGGTGGCGTCTACCTCGCCCGTGACAGCCGTACCGGCGAGCGGGTCGTCCTCAAGGAGGCCCGTCCGCACGCCGGGCTGGCCGCCGACGGCGCCGACGCCGTGACCAGGCTGCACCGCGAACGCCGGGCGCTGGAGCAGCTGTCGGGCCTCGACTGCACGCCCGAGGCGCTCGACCACCTCACCCTCGGGGAACACCACTTCCTCGTCCTGGAGTACATCGACGGCAAGCCGCTCAACACGTTCTTCGCCCGGCGTCATCCGCTCATCGAGGCCGACCCGGGAGAGCGAAGACTGGCCGAGTACACCGCCTGGGCCCTCGACGTCCACGCGCGGGTGGAACGCGCCGTCGAGGACGTCCACGCCCGCGGAGTGGTCTTCAACGACCTGCACCTGTTCAACATCATGATCCGCGACGACGACAGCGTCGCCCTCCTGGACTTCGAGGCCGCCCACCGCGTCGACGAACCGGGCCGCCAGACCGTGGCGAACCCCGGCTTCGTGGCACCTTCCGACCGGCGGGGCGTGGCGGTGGACCGGTACGCGCTGGCGTGTCTGCGGCTCGCGCTCTTCCTCCCGCTCACCAGTCTGCTGGCCGTCGACCGGCGCAAGGCGGCACACCTCGCCGACGTGGTGGCGGATCACTTCCCGGTGGACCGGGCCTTCCTGGACGCCGCGGTCGACGAGATCACGCGCGTCGACGGCGCCCCCGCGGCGCCACGGCCTGCCGGGCCGGTGGCGCCGGTGCGACCGGACGACTGGCCGCACAGCCGGGACTCCATGGCCGAGGCCGTCCGCGCCTCCGCGACACCGTCCCGCACCGACCGCCTCTTTCCCGGTGACATCGCGCAGTTCGCCACGGCCGGCGGCGGGCTGGCCTTCGCCCACGGCGCCGCCGGAGTGCTGTACGCCCTGGCCGAGAGCGGAGCGGGACGGGACGAGGACGGCGAGCAGTGGCTGCTGGAGCGGACCAAGCAACCGCCCTCGGGCATGCCGCTCGGTTTCCACGACGGGCTCGCCGGAATCGCCTGGACCCTCGACCGGCTCGGCCACCGCGACCGCGCTCTCGACCTCACCGAACTGCTTCTCGACCAGCCCTTCGACCAGCTGGGCCCGGACCTGCACAGCGGCACCGCCGGGCTGGGACTGGCCCTGGACTCGCTGGCCGCCACCACCCAAGAGGCCGCGCTGCACGCGGCGGCCGTGCGCTGCGTCGAGCTGGCTGCCGACGGCCCGCCGGCCGGACGGGAGAGGCCCGGCCGAGCCCGCGGGGGACTGCTGCACGGTGCCGCGGGACGCGCGCTGCTCTTCCTGCGGCGCTACGAACGCACCGGGGACGCCGCCCTCCTCGACCTCGCCCGCGACGCGCTGCGCCAGGACCTCGCCCGCTGCGTCCGTGGCGCGGGCGGCGCGCTGCAGGTCGACGAGGGGTGGCGCACCATGCCCTACCTGGGCGCCGGCAGCGTGGGCATCGGCATGGTGCTGGACGACTACCTGGCGCACCGGGAGGACGAGGAGTTCGCGGGGGCCAGGAACGAGATCGTGGCCGCGGCCCAGGCGATGTTCTACGCCCAGCCGGGTCTCTACCGGGGCGTGGCCGGAATGGTGCTGTACCTCGGCCGCACCACGGCCCCGGCGCCCGGTACGGGCCCGCAGGCCGTCAGGCGCCAGCTCGACGCGCTGTCCTGGCACGCCATGTCCTACCGCGACCGGCTCGCCTTCCCCGGTGAGCAGATGATGCGCCTGTCCATGGACCTCTCCACCGGAACGGCCGGATGCCTCCTGGCGGTCGCCTCCGTCCTCGGCGACACGCCCGCCGGGCTGCCGTTCCTGCCGCCGCCGCGTTCAAACGGCGGCCCACCGACTCGGCCCCACCCGGGGTCGTGAAAAAAGGCACACCTGTTGCCCTACGAAAGGAAGACGTCATGAACCTTTTCGACCTGCAGTCGATGGAGACCCCCAAGGAAGAGGCCATGGGGGACGTCGAGACCGGTAGCCGCGCGAGCCTCCTGCTGTGCGGCGACAGCAGCCTGAGCGTCACGACCTGCAACTGACGCCGTAGCTGACGGTCGCGGCGACGTGGTGAGCCATGTCGCCGGGCACTGGCGCCCCGGGCTTCGCCCCGGGGCGCCGAGGCCTGTCCGCGCCGTCACCACGGCCGGGCGGGCCGCCGGGTCCGCGACCGGTTTCCCCCGGGGGACGGACGGAGGTTTCGCTGGTGCGAACGAGCAGGCCCCGGGCGCGGCAGGCGTCCGGGAGGCGGGACGGGACCGACACCCGGGAGCCCGGGCGCGCGCTGGAGGCGCTGGTGCTGCTGTGCTCGGTCGCGGCGGCCGTCGCCGCGGTGGCCCAGCCCTTCGTCCTCGGCCGCACACTGGACCTGCTGCTGCGTGACGGCGACGCGGGCGGCTGGCTCCCGCTGAGTGCCGGACTGCTCCTGGGCGAACTGCTGCTGGACAGCCTGACCTCACTGTTCACGGGCCGCTGCAACGCCACCTGGACGGCGTCCGTACGCTCCCGTGCCCTGCGCGGACTGCTGCGCGCCGTACCCGACCGCGCGCGGCCCCACCCGCCGGGAGACGTCGGTACCCGCCTCACCCTCAATGCCACGGACGCGGGCGGCGCCCCGGCGGCCCGGGCGGCGCTCGGGGCCTCACTGATCACCCCGCTGGGCGCCCTCGTGGCGCTGGCCCTCGTCGACGTGTGGGTGGCGGCCTGCGTGCTGACCGGTCTGCCCGCCCTGGCGCTGGTACTGCGGGCCTTCGCCCGCGACACGGGCGCCTCGGTCGCCGCCTACCAGGGCACCCAGTCCCTGATCGCGTCGCGGCTGCTGGAAGCCCTGGAGGGGACGGCCACCATCGGCGCCGCGGGGACCGGCGACCGGGAGCGCGCCCGCGTGCTGGCACCGTTGGCGGAACTGGCCGCCCAGGGCCGGCACATGTGGGCGCTGCACGGGCGGGCGCTCGGCAGAAGCGCGGTCCTGGTACCGCTGCTGACGCTGGTCGCCACCGCCGTCGGCGGACTGCGTCTGGCGGCCGGCGAGCTGAGCGTGGGGGACCTGCTCGCCGCCGGCCGGTACGCGCAGCTCACCGCCGGCGTCGGCGGTGCCGCGTCACTGCTCGGCGCACTCGTACGCGCCCGCGAGGCACGGCACCGCACCCTGGAGCTGGAACGGATGCCCGCGTTGGCGTACGGAACACGGCGGCTGCCTCCGGACGGCCCGGGGGAGCTCGAACTGCGCGGGGTGCGCGTGGTGCGCGACGGCAGGCAGGTGCTGCGCGCCGACCGCGTACGAGTGCCGGGCGGCAGCACGGTCGCGGTGGTCGGCCGCAGCGGAGCGGGCAAGTCCGTCCTGGCGGCCGTGGCGGGACGGCTGCTCGACCCGGACGAGGGACACGTACTGCTGGACGGCGTCCGGCTCGACCGGCTGACGCGCGAGGCGCTGCGTACCGAGGTGGCCTACGCCTTCGAACGCCCGGCACTGGGTGAGGGCACGGTCGCCGAGGCGGTCGCCACCGGGGCGCGGCAGCCGTCCCCCGGGCAGGTACTCCGGGCGGCCCGCGCGGCCGGTGCCGACGGCTTCGTACGCCGGTTGCCGCACGGTTACGACACGCCGCTGACGATGGCGCCGCTCTCGGGCGGGGAGCACCAGCGCCTCGGACTGGCGCGGGCGTTCGCGCACGCCGGACGGTTGCTGGTCATGGACGACGCGACCTCCAGTCTGGACACCGCCACGGAGCACGAGGTGAACCAGGCGCTGCGCCGCTCGGTGCGCCCCGGGACCAGACTCGTGGTCGCGCACCGCCCCTCGGTCGCGGACCGGGCGGATCTGGTGCTCTGGCTGGAGGACGGGGAAGTGCGCGCCGTCGGGACGCACCGCGAACTGTGGAACACGGCGGGCTACCGGGCGGTCTTCGGTGTCGGTGCCACCGGGACCGCGGCGCACGGCGACGGGCCCGCACGCCGCCACGAGCCCCAAGAGGTGCGGCCGTGACATCCGCCGCCCACCGCCCCGCGCGGACCCCGGACGACGACGGGCCCCGGGACGACGGGCTCCGGGACGACGGGTCCCGGGACGACGGGCTCCGGGACGACGGGCTCCGGGACGACGGGTCCCGGGACGACGGGGCCGGTGCGCTGCGCCGCCTCGCGCCGCCGGCCCGCCGCTTCCTCGCCCGCCGCAAAGGCGTGCTGGCGCGGCTCGCGCTCTGGTCGCTGGCCGAGTCGGGGCAGGCGTTCCTGGTGGGCTACGGGGTCGCCCGCTCCGTCGACGAGGGCTTTCTCGCCGGTG
The DNA here is from genome assembly GCF_043200575.1 of Streptomyces sp. NPDC048392. NCBI lineage: Bacteria > Bacillati > Actinomycetota > Actinomycetes > Kitasatosporales > Streptomycetaceae > Streptomyces > Streptomyces sp. NPDC048392. The sequence continues at coordinate 78,120 of NZ_JBICYB010000024.1, read as the reverse complement.
ACCCGCGCCGGGGACTGCTGTGGCTCGCCCTCGCCCTGGCCGCCGTACTCTCCGGCGCCCCGGTCGTCCGGGGGGTGTTCGTACAGCTCGCCGGACTGACGGAGCCGCTGCGCGACGGTCTGGTACGGCGCGCGGTCGACCGTTCCATGGCCCGGGCGGCCCTGGGCGGGCCCGGCGGGACGGACCGGGCGGCCGTCTCCCGGCTGACGAACCAGGTCGAGATCGCCCGGGACAGCTTCGCCGGTCTCGTCCTCACCCTGCGTTCCTTCGTCTTCACCGCCGCCGGCGCACTGCTCGGCCTGCTGTCCCTCGACCCGGCCCTGCTCGTGGTGGTCCTGCCACCGCTGGCGGGCGGCCTCGCGCTGTTCCTGTTCACGCTGCGTCCCATGGCGGCGGCCCAGCGCAGGGCTCTGGCGGCCGACGAGGCACTGGGCGACCACGCGGCGCGGTCCCGTGCGGCGTTGCGGGACCTCACCGCCTGCGGGACCGGGCCGAAGACGGAGCGGCGTGGCGCTGACCTGGTCGCCGATGCCGCCGCGCAGGCCCGGACCCTGGCTGGATGGGCGGCGGTGCGTACGGCGGCGCTCGGCGTCGCGGGCCACCTGCCCGTGCTCGCGCTGCTGATGGCGGTGCCGTGGCTGCGCGGACGAGGAGTGAGCGCCGGCGCGCTGCTCGGCGCGTTCACCTACCTCGTCCAGTCCCTGCTGCCCGCTCTGCACACGCTGATGACCGCGCTGGGCGCGGCCGGGGCCCGGCTGCTGGTCGTCCTCGACCGGGTGCTGGGCCCGGCGCCCCACCAGGCACCGGATCCGGCACCGAGCGGCACGCGCCCCTCGGGGGCGGCCGCTCCCGCGGCGGGCCCCGCCGCCGACGACCACGGCACGGGCGCCGACGACCACGGCACCGGCGCCGGTGCCCGGTCGTCGGCCGAGGGTGCGTGCCCGGGGTCCGGCACGGCGGTCCCGGCGGTGGAACTGCGCTCCGTCACCCTGTCCTACGGCGCCCGCGCCGAGCCCGTTCTCGACTCGCTCGACCTGCGCGTCGCCCCGGGCGAACACCTTGCCGTCGTCGGGCCAAGCGGCATCGGCAAGTCGACCCTCACCCGCCTGGTCGCGGGGACGCTCGCGCCGAGCGGCGGCGAGGTGCGCGTGTCCGGACGCGTGGTGACGCAACGCGCCGCCGCCGAACTCGCCGCGCTGCGGGTGCTGGTCCCGCAGGAGGCCTACGTGTTCTCCGGCACCGTGGGCGACAACCTCGCGTACCTGCGCACCGACGCGTGCCGGGGGGAACTCGACGCCGCCGTCCGGACCCTCGGCCTGCGGCCGCTGGTCGAGCGGCTGGGCGGGCTCGACGGTCCGGTGCGCCCCGCCGAACTGTCGCCGGGCGAGCGGCAGTTGATCGCGCTGGCCCGCGCGTATCTGTCGCCCGCTCCCCTGCTGCTGCTCGACGAGGCCACCTGCCATCTCGACCCGGCGTCCGAGGCCCGCGCGGAGGAGGCCCTCGCGCAGCGGCCCGGAACGCTGTTGGTGGTGGCGCACCGGCTGTCCTCGGCGGTCCGTGCCGACCGGATACTGGTGCTGGACGGTGTGCGGGCGGAGTGCGGCACACACGACGAACTGCTGGACCGTTCGCCCCTCTACCGTGACCTGACGGGCCACTGGCACTCGGGACCGCATCGACACCCGTGACCGCGGCCCGCCGCTCGGCGGTGCCGCGGAGGCTGCGGTCGTGGCCGGGAGCGCGTCACGTCCAGCCGGCGCTCTGGACGATGCGTATCGCGTCGACCCGGTTGCGGGCGCCCACCTTGCGGATCGCCGTGGCCATGTAGTTGCGGACCGTTCCCCGGGACAGGTGCAGGCGCGCCGCGATCTCGGCGATCGGCGCCCCCTGGGAGGCCAGGGCCAGGACGCCCAGTTCGCGGGTGGTCAGCGGCATCTCCGCGCCCTTCAGCAGGGCCACGGTGAGCGATTCGTCCAGGAAGCGCTCACCCTTGGCGACCGTGTGGACCGCGGTGATCAGCCGGTCGGCCGGGGCGTTCTTGTCGACCAGCCCGAGGGCACCCCCGTCGAACGCCCGGCGCAGCACCCCCGGCCGCTTGGCGGTCGTCAGGACGACGAGCCGGTCTCCGTACCGGGCCCGCAGGCGCTCACCGCGCTCCTCGTCCGGTCCCGTCAGACACTCGCCGTCCACGACACAGACGTCAGCCGGCAAGGCGTCACGGTCCGGCACCTCGGAGTCGGGGCACAGCGAGGAGACGTCCAGTGTGTCGTCCGATCTGAGCAGCTGTACCAGCGCCGAGCGCAGCAGTTTCTCATCGTGCACCACGAGAGTACGGACCATCTCCCCCACCCTTGTCAGCGGCAGCCTCGTTCCGGCTGCCGGCTCCACGCGCCCCCGCGCCACCGGGCCATGTGCCCCCATCCGCTCCGGTGGAACGCGACACGTACGCATGTGCGAACCGCACCGGAGTCAATCCGCCGTCGTGAGCGCTCCCCCGGGGGCGGGAGGAGGCGGGCGCCCGAGTGAAGAAGGGCGGATAACACACCAATCCGGGGGCGGCCTCCGCCGGTGTGACATCCGGCGCGCGGTGGTCGTCTCCTCGGTCCATCCCCTGGCATCCTGGCCAAGGCGGTCTCCGCCCCCCGGGGGCGGCCGCGCCCGCGGGCCCGGACCTGCCGGACCGGACGTCCACCGGTACCGGGGCCCGGCCGAAAACCGCCGCTGCTCAATCTGGCGCGAAAAGCACCGCTCCCGTCGGCGCTCGGGACTGTCGGTGGGTGCCCCTGGTCTTTCGCCGACGTCGGCGGGGCGGGCCGCGGGTGAACCGGCCGAGACCGGCGACGGCTTCGAGCGCTACGGCGCGGTCCTGTTCGGCACCGCCGGGTCAGAACCGATGCCCGCCGTCCGGCCGGAGCTGCTGGACGCCACGGGCAACGACCCCCGCCTGGCGGCCCTGTGCGCGGGAGAGCGGCCGAACGCCCAGGAGGCCGCGCTGAGCCTGGTGCACGACGGGCCCTTAGCCGAGCTGCTCGCCGTCCCCGGCAACCCGGTGGCGGGCGGGCGCGACGGAGACGGACGGTGGTGGCCGCAGGGTCCGGGCCGGTCGGTGCCCGACCTCGTCACGGAGGTGGCCGAGCGGCACGGCCTCGGTGAGGACGCCGCCGTCCTCCACCTGGCGCTGCTCGCCATGCCTGACCCCACCGACCGCGACACCGCGCGCTGGACCGGCTGGGGCGGACAGCGCGGGGGGACCGCCCGGCTCCGTGCCGCCCGCGCCGGACTCGCGGCCACCGACCTCGTACCGGAGGGCACCCGCCCCAAGGCCGGCCGCTCGCTGTTCCTGCCCGGCGGGTGGACCCGGCCCGCCGGTCCGCACCTCCCGCCGGAGCGGTGGAAGCCGCCGCTGTGCGACCTGCTCGACGGCGAGGCGCCCGCGCTGGGCGTCGTCGTACCCCCCCGGCCCGCCGCCGACCTGTACCGCGAGGCCTGGCAGCGTGTCCTGGACGGGGACGAGCCGCGACTGGAGGAACCGGAGGTACCGCGCCCGCGCGGGCGCCGCCGCTGAGTTCCGCCCGCCGCCCGCGGCCGTCCCCGGGCGGCGGGCCCGCCACACCTCGCGTACCGGTGACTTTCACACCAGCGCCACCGAACCCTTCCCTGACGTTTGCTGCTCCTGGAACACTCCTTTCGCGCGCGATCCGTCATCATCCGGCAGCGTCCGGCCGGTTGAACCCCCCAAGGCGAGAGGTCCCCCATCCCCATGGCCGAAGTCAACCGGCGCAGATTCTTCCAACTCGCGGGCGCCACAGCGGCGTTCAGCGCACTGTCCGCCAGTATCGACCGTGCCGCCGCGCTCCCGGCGAACCACCGCTCGGGGACGATCGAGGACGTCGAGCACATCGTCGTCCTGGTGCAGGAGAACCGTTCGTTCGACCACTACTTCGGCAGGCTGCGCGGTGTCCGCGGCTTCGGCGACCCGCACCCGGTGACCCTGGACAGCGGCAGGCCGGTGTGGCACCAGCCCAAGGGAGACGGCACGGAGGTGCTGCCGTTCCACCCGGAGGCCGACGACCTCGGCATGCGGTTCCTCGAAGGGCTCCCGCACGGCTGGTCCGACGGGCAGGACGCCTACCACGACGCCAAGTACGACCGGTGGCTGCCCGCCAAGGGCACCACCACCATGGCGTACCTGACCCGCGAGGACATCCCCTTCCACTACGCGCTCGCCGACACCTTCACCGTCTGCGACGCCTACCACTGCTCCTTCATCGGCTCCACCGACCCCAACCGCTACTACCTGTGGTCGGGTCACACGGGCAACGACGGCCAGGGCGGCGGCCCGGTCCTGGGCAACGACGAACTCGGCTACGACTGGACGACGTACCCCGAGGGGCTGGAGGCGGCCGGGATCAGCTGGAAGATCTACCAGGACATCGGCGACGGCCTCGACGCGGCCGGCCACTGGGGCTGGATCGACGACGCCTACCGCGGCAACTACGGCGACAACTCCCTGCTGTACTTCAACAGGTACCGCGACGCGAAGCCGGGCGACCCGCTGTACGACAAGGCCCGCACCGGCACCGACGCGAAGGGCGGCGAGGGCTACTTCGACCGGCTGCGCGCCGACGTCAAGGCGGGCCGGCTGCCGGAGATCTCCTGGGTGGCCGCCCCGGAGGCCTTCTCCGAGCACTCCAACTGGCCCTCGAACTACGGCGCCTGGTACATCTCCCAGGTCCTGGACGCGCTCACGTCCAACCCGGCGGTGTGGGCGAAGACCGCCCTGTTCATCACGTACGACGAGAACGACGGCTTCTTCGACCACGTGGTGCCCCCGCTACCGCCGAAGTCCGCCGCACAGGGCCGCTCCACCGTCGACGTCTCCCTGGACGTCTTCGAGGGCGGCGGCACCCACCGCGAGGGCTTCTACGGGCTGGGCCCGCGCGTGCCCATGCTGGTGGTCTCGCCCTGGAGCAAGGGCGGCTTCGTCTGCTCCGAGACCTTCGACCACACCTCGGTCATCCGCTTCATGGAACGCCGCTTCGGCGTCCGCGAGCCGAACATCTCGCCGTGGCGGCGTGCCGTCTGCGGCGACCTGACCTCCGCCTTCGACTTCTCCCGCAAGGACAGCCGCCCGGCCCGCCTGCCGGACACGGACGTCTACGAGCCGCCGGACCGCGAACGCCACCCCGACTACCGTCCGACGCCGCCCGCGGACCCCGGCATGCCCCGGCAGGAACGCGGAGCACGCCCCACCCGCCCGCTGCGGTACGACCCGTACGTGGACGGGGCCGCGGACACGGCGGCCGGGAAGTTCACGCTGGCCTTCGCCTCCGGGGCCCGGGCCGGCGCGGCCTTCCTCGTCACCTCCGGCAACCGCCCCGACGGCCCCTGGACATACACCACCGAGGCCGGCAAGAACATCGCGGACACCTGGAACTCGGCGTACTCCAAAGGCGCCTACGACCTGACGGTGCACGGCCCCGGCGGCTTCCTGCGGGTCTTCCGGGGCCGCGGCAGGGCCCCCGGAGCCGAGGTCACCGCACGGCACAGCGGCGACGACCTCCGGCTGACCCTCACCAACGCAGGGACCGGCACCGCCCGGCTGCGCGTCACCGACGCCTACGGCGGCCGGGGCCGGACCGTCACCGTGCGCCCCGGTGCCACCGCGCACCACACCGTCGACCTTGCGCACAGCCGGCGCTGGTACGACCTGACGGTCACCTCCGAAACCGACCCGGCGTTCCTGCGGCGCTTCGCCGGGCACGTGGAGAACGGCAGGCCGGGGGTCAGTGACCCGGCGATCATCACGGACTGAGGCGCGAGGCCTAAAGCCGTGTGAGGTGCCCCGGCCCCGGCTGCCGGGGCACCAGCACGGGGCCCGCCCGTCCCGGACCCTCCGGGCCCGGCCCCGTCCGCGTCGATCCCCGCGGGTCGGGTGCCGGCTCGGAGCCGGGGGCCACCGGACCGGCACGCTCGGGCCGCGGCGGGGTCGCCCGGCTCAGCTGGAGCACTCCCCAGGCGGCCAGCGCCGCACCGGTCAGCGCGAGCAGCACGCCGCCCGCGCCGCCCCTGAGCCGTTCCCCGAGCAGGGACAGCCCGATCACGGCGGCGGCCAGCGGATTGGCCAGCGTCACGACCGCCAGCGGGGCTCCGAGCCCGCCCCGGTACGCCGTCTGGGACAGCAGCAGGCCGCCCGCCGCGAAGGCGGCCACCAGCACGGCCACGCCGATCACCCGGGCGCTCAGCAGCGGGCCCGAGCGGTCGGTGACGGCGACCGTGACGGTCTGGGTGAGCGCCGAGGCGACGCCGGAGGCGATGCCGGACGCCGTCGCGTGCCGCAGTCCCGGCCGGGTGCCGGGCCGCGACAGCATGCCGATCAGCGCCGCCGTCGCACCGGACACCGTCAGCGCCTCGGGCACGCTCAGCGCGTCGTCGGGTGCGGGTCCCGACGCGGCGAGCAGCAGCGCGCCCAGCCCCGACAGCGTCAGTCCGGTGCCCCGCCACTCGACCGCGCTCACCCGCCGGCCCGCCAGCCGCGCCCCCAGGGGCACCGCCGCGACCAGGGTGAGCGCACCGAGCGGCTGGACCACGGTGAGAGGACCGTACTTGAGCGCCACGACGTGCAGCAGCGCGGCCGAGGCGTTGAGCGCGACCGTCCACCACCAGGCGCCGGAGGCCAGCAGCCGCGGCGCGCCGCCGCCGGGACCGCGCGAGGCCAGCCGTTCCTGGGCCACGGCCGCGGCGGCGTAGGCGCAGGCGGAGACCAGGGACAGCACCACGGCGACGAGAGCGGCGCTCACCGGCCCGCCCCGACCGGCTCGTGCGGCTTCGCCGCCGCGCGACGGCGGACCTCGGGACGCCGATGGGGCAGGGCGTACCGCGGCCGGTGCGGCACCCGGATCACGGTGAGCGCGAGGCCGAGGAGCGCCGCGGCCACGATCACGTCGAGCCAGTAGTGGTTCGCGGTGCCCACGATGACCAGCAGCGTCGCCAGCGGATGCAGCAGCCACAGCCACCGCCGGCGCGACCGCGTCGCGACGATCAGGCCGATCGCCAGCATCAGGGCCCAGCCGAAGTGCAGCGAGGGCATCGCCGCGAACTGGTTCGACAACTGGCCGGTGCGCGGCGGACCGTACACCGAGGGACCGAAGACCCGGGCCGTGTCGATCAGACCGGTGGCATGCAGCATGCGCGGCGGGGCGAGCGGAAAGAGGAGGTGCAGCACCAGCGCGGCGCCGGTCACCGCGGCCAGTGTCCGGCGGGCCCACACGTAGTGCGCGGGCCGTCGCAGGTAGAGCCAGACCAGGAAGGCCAGCGTGGCGGGGAAGTGGACGGCGGCGTAGTAGGTGTTCGCCGCGTGGATCAGCGTGTCGCCGTGCAGGAGGAGGGACTGCACCGTGCTCTCGTCGGGCAGTCGGACCACGTGCTCCCAGTCCCGGACGTGGCGGGCGTTGCGGAACGCCCCGGCGGTGTGCCCGGTCGCCAGCCGGCGGCCGAGCTCGTACACGAGGAAGAGCCCGGCCACGAGCAGGAGCTCACGGACGAGCGGTGGGCGCGCGGGCGCGGCCGGCCCCGCTTCTGCGGGCTCGCTGCGGGTTTTCATCCCCGGGCCCCTTCGCTGACGGTGGTGCGTGTGGGTCATCGGGCACGGGGGCGCGTGACGGCTTTCATCGATACGACCTCGTTCCGATACGCCAGTGTACCGATACGACCGTGTACCGGTACACTGGCGTATCGGTGGACGTACGACACACTGGAGTGCGGGGCCGGGCACGGGTCCCGGAGCACGAGCGATGAGGAGCGGGGCCGATGACGTCGCAGGACGCGGACCGACCGGAGACGGCCGGCACCTCGCGCCGCTCCAAGCTCACGCCCGAGCGTGAGCAGGAGTTCTTCGACGCCGTGCTCGACCAGCTCCGCTCCTGCGGCTACGACGCCGTCACCATGGAGGGGATCGCCGCCAGCACCCGGTGCAGCAAGTCCACGCTCTACCGGCAGTGGAAGACCAAGCCCCAGTTCGTGGCCGCCGCACTGCGCTCCAGCCGGCGGGTGCGCTTCACCGACATCGACACCGGGTCGCTCGCCGAGGACCTGCGCCGGGCGGCCGCGGCCGCGGGCGAGGGCGCGGGCAAGGACACCGGGCTGCTCCAGGCGCTCGGCCACGCGGTCATGGAGGACCCGGAGCTCAAGGGCGCGCTGCGCGAGGCGCTCGTCGAGCCGGAGATCGCCGCGCTCCGGGAGATCCTCGCGCGCGGTGTGGCACGGGGAGAGGTCCCCGCCGGACACCCGGCGCTGGAGTACGTGCCCGCACAGCTCTTCGGCATGCTGCGGATGCGGCCCGTCCTCGAGGGCGAGCAGGCCGACGCGGAGTACCTCGTACGGTTCGTGGAGGCCGTCGTGCTGCCGGCGCTCGGCCTCCCCTGAGACCCAGGTCGCCGTCCACGGGATGACTGGACGGTGGCCTGCCCGCGCCGCACCGTGGGGACGGGGGCGGCGCGCACCCCCGGCCGGGTGGGGCACCCTTTGAGCGGAGGGGCGCCCCACCCGGCCGATCATTTTCCGGCCGTACCCGGCCAGTTCCCGGTGCGTACCGGGCCATACTCCCGCCGGGTCCTCGGCCGCCTTTCCGCCGGGCCCTCGGCCGCCCTCCGGCCCGGTCCTCGGCCGCCTTCCGGCCCGGTCCTCGGCAGCCTTCCGGGCCCCGGTCAGACGTCCTGTCCGCTGCCGCCGCCGGAGGTGTCCGCCTCGATGCCCCTGGTGATCTCGTCGATCACCGACTGCTGCTCCCCGACGTCGACGCCGAAGCGGACGACGACGATGCGCCGGGGGTCGGCGGGCGAGGGGAACGCGAGCGACTCGACATAGCCGTCGGAGCCCTTGGCGGTGACCGCCTTCCAGCGGACCAGGTAGCCCTTCCGCCCGGCGACCGTGACCGCCTTGGAGGCCAGCTCGTCGTGCGAGGTGATCCCGCCGTAGGACTTGCCGCCGTAGGACTCCTCTGCGTTCGCCTCGATGTCGGCCTTCGCGACCGCCTCGGCGGTGCCGCCCTTGGTGCCCAGCACCACCGCCGGAGCCGAGTAGGCGCCGCCCTTGGTGCAGGTCGCGGAGGCGTCGCCGGGACACTGGTAACCGTCGTCCGACGTCACCGACGCACCGACCTGCAACTGCTGCCCGGACCAGCCGTCCGGGATGGGCAGGCTGATCCCGCCGACCGGGTCCGTCACCGACCCGCTGTCGACCGTGGGCGGCTCCGACTCGCCCGGGGAGTCCGGCGCCGGCGACCGGCCGTCCTCACCGCCGCCGTTACCGCCGCCCGAGTCGCCGAAGGGCTCGTCCCGGCCGCCGGGGCCGCGCCGGTCCTGCTGCCAGCCGCCCGCGCCGCTGCCGCCCGAGCCGTCGTCGGTCAGCGCGTACACGCCGACCCCGATGCCGGCCAGCACTGCCACGGCCACCGCGACGGCTATGCCGGTAAGCAGCCGTCGCCGTCGCGCGGACGGCGGCTGGACCGGAACGCCCGGATACCCGGGGTGCACGGGATACGGCCCGGGCGTCGCTTCCTGCACCGGCGGCTGCACCGGCGGCTGCGCGGGAGGCCGGCCGGGAGGAGCCCACGCGGCGGCCTGCCCCGCGGGGCGGACCTGGTCGGTCCACGCCTTGCCGTCCCACCAGCGCTCGGTGGCGGGACCGTCATTCTTCTGTCCGGGGTCCGGGTACCACCCGGGGGGAGTCGCCTGCGTCATGCGTCCACCGTATGAGGCGTCGGTGAAAGCCGGATGAGAGGCCCGGTCGCACACCCCGTTCCGGCCGGGCCACCGCCCCTCGCGGCGCGACGGGTTGACGGACGCCGTCCCGCACCGCCGCAGATGGCGGGCCCGGTGCGTCGTTCACGCTTTACCGCATGTCACCCGTCACGGCAACTGGTCCGCGGAGCGCTCACCACTCGCGCGATCGGAAGGCTAGGCTCAGGCTCGGTACGTCATTCGGGCGACTCGGGGAGGTAGCGGGATGACGGAGGTTCGGCGGACGGGAGCCGCCTCGGCCTCTCTCTGGGAGCGCGACGAGGAAGTCGCCACCATCACGCGTGCGGTCGACATCCTGTGCGCGGACCGCTCGTCCCCCGGCACCCTGCTGGAGGCCCGCGGCGAGGCCGGGGTCGGCAAGACGGCGCTGCTCGCGGAGGCCCGCCGCATCGCCGAGGCCCGGCGCTGCACCGTCTGGTCGGCACGCGGCGGCGAGACCCTCAGGTCCGTCCCCTTCAACGTGGTGCGCCAACTGCTGCAGCCCGCACTGGTGTCCATGCTCCCGGAGGAGGCACGCGAGTACCTCGGCGACTGGTACGACATCGCCGGTCCCGCCCTCGGCATAGTGGACCCCGGTGAGCGGCAGGCCGACCCGCAGGGCGTGTGCGACGGCCTGGTCGCCGCCGTGCGCCGGCTCGCCCGTCGGGAGTGGCCGCTGGTGCTGCTGATCGACGACGCCCACTGGGCGGACCAGGAGACCCTGCGCTGGCTCGCGGCGCTCGCCGAACGGCTCGACGAGACCTCCGTCCTGGTCGTGATCGCCCGCCGCCCCGGCGACGTCAGCGGCGACAGCGCCCGCCACCTGGAGACGGCCACCGCCGTGGGCCGGCCCATCGCCCCGCTGAACGCCCTCACCCCCGACGCGACGGCCGGACTCACCCGTGCCACGCTGGGCGGCCACGCCGACGCCGCGTTCTGCCGCGAGGTGTGGGCCGTCACCGGCGGCAACCCCTACGAGACCGTCGAACTCCTCGCCAAGATCCAGGACAGTGAACTGCAACCGGTCGAGGGGGAGGCCGCCGAGCTGCGCGCGCTGAACCGCTCGGCCCGCGGCGGCGGCGTCGTCGCCCGCCTGGAGCAACTCGGCGTCGACTCAACCCGGTTCGCCTGGGCCGCCGCCATCCTCGGGGGCGGCATCACCGTCGACATGGTGGCCAGGCTCGCCACCCTGGACCGCGCCGACGCCGCCCGCTGCGCCGAACTGCTCCGAGGCGCCCGGATCCTGACCGTACCGGACTCGACCACCGGTCAACCGGGCGCGGGCGAGCTGGAGTTCGTGCACCCGCTGATCGCCACCGCCGTCTACAACTCCATCCCCGACGCCCTGCGCACGGCGATGCACGGCATAGCGGCCCAGCTCGTCACCGACTCCGGTCTCGGCGCCGCGGCCGCCTCCCGTCACCTGCTCAAGGTGTATCCCGACGACGACCAGGAAGTCGTGGAGCAGCTGCGCGAGGCCGCCCGCGAGCACCTCGCCGTCGGAGCGCCCGACGCCGCCCGCCGCTGCCTGGAACGGGCGCTGCGGGAACCGCCGTTGCCCGAATCCCACGCACGGGTGCTGTTCGAGCTGGGCTGCGCCACCCTCCTCACCGCGCCCGCCACGACCATCGGCCACCTGCGCACCGCGCTCGCCATGCCCGGCCTGGACGGCGAGCAGCGCGTCGACGCCGTCTTCCGGCTCTCCCAGGCCCTGCTCCACAACGACCAGCTGGAGGAGGCCGTCCGTACCGTCGAGGCGGAGGCCGCACGCAACCCCGACCCCTCCGCGCGACTGCGGCTGGAGGCCGCCCAGTACATGTGGGAGGGCATCCACGCGGGTGAGACGTCCTCGCCCCGCCGCTCCGCCCGTCTCACAGAACTCGCCGCCACCTGCACCGGCCGCGACAACGCCGAGCGCGCCCTGCTCATCCTGCGCGGCTTCGACGCCATGACCCACGGCGAGAGCGCCGAAGAGGTCGTCGAACTGTGCGACCGCGCCCTCGTCAACGGCCGCCTCGCACCCGGACTCGGCTGGACCGACACCGAGTGGGGCCTGGAACTGCCGATGATGCTGGCCAGTTCCTACGCCTACGCCGACCGTCTCGACCGCGCCGAGGCACTGTTCACCGAGGCCCTGCGCGCATACGAGAGCGCCGGCTGGAGCGGCGGCCACCTCTCCCTCGCGCATGCCTACGTGGGTCTCGGCCACCGCAGGCGGGGCCGCCTCAAGGAGGCCGAGCAGTCCCTGCGCGCGTCCCTGCGCATCGCCGAACGGGTCGGCCGCGGGCTGCCGCTGTACTGGTCGGCGATCTGCAATCTGATCGACACCCTGCTCGCCCGCGGCCATGTCAAGGAGGCCCGGGCCCTCGCCGACCAGTACGGCTTCGCACCGCCGTATCCGTCGACGATCGTGCTGCCCGACCCCCGCTCGGTGCGCGGACGGCTGCTGCTCGCCACCGGCCGTACCAAGGAGGGCGTCAACGAGCTGGAGGCGGCCGAGAAGGCGGCGGCCGCGCGTGGCCGGCACAACCCGGTGGTGGTGCCCTGGGCGACCGAGCTGGCCCGGGCACTGGCCACCGAGGACCCCGCCCGCGCCGCCCGGCTGGCCACCGACGCGCGCCGCCAGGCCGAACGCTTCGGCACGGACACGGCGATAGGAGAGGCCCTGCGCTGTGCCGCCGCACTGGAGACCGGCCAGCGCGCCGTCCGGCTCGCCGCCCAGGCCGTCACCTACCTGGAGGCCTCGCCCTGCCAGTACGAACACGCCGCCGCCCGCGTGGAGTACGGCATCGCGGCCCGCTCGGCGGCCGAGCTGAACAGGGGTCTGGCGCTGGCCGACTCGTGCGGCGCCGACGGACTGGTGGCGCGGGCCCGTCAGGCCCTGGCGCTGGACCACCCGGGCTGAGCGGCGCCACGGCCCCCGCGGTGCCGCGCTCCGGGACGCCGCGTTCTGGGGTGTCGTGCTCCGGGACGCCGTGCTTTGGGGCATCGCGTTCTGGGGTGTCGTGCTTTGGGATGCCGCGTTCCTGGACGCCGCGTTCCAGGGCGCCGCGCTCCGCGGGACGCCGTGCCCTGGAACGTCGCGCTCCGGGACACCGCGCTCCGCGTTGTCCCGCCCGGGGGCGCCTTACTGGCGGGTGTCGCCCTCCTCGGCCAGTACCCGCTGGGCCGTCGCGAACGCCGAGTTCGCCGCGGGCACCCCGCAGTACACCGCCGTCTGCAGCAGCACCGCCCCGATCTCGTCCGCCGTCAGCCCGTTGCGCCGCGCCGCCCGCACATGCATGGCCAGCTCCTCGTAGTGGCCGTGCGCGACCAGTGCCGTCAGCGTGACCATGCTGCGCTCGCGGCGCGAAAGCGTCTCGTCGGTCCAGATCTCGCCCCACGCGTAGCGGGAGATGAAGTCCTGGAAACGGGCGGTGAACGGCGACTGCCGCCTCTGCGCCCGGTCCACGTGCGCGTCGCCCAGCACCTCGCGCCGCACCGCCATGCCCCGCCCGGCCCCGCCGTCGAAGTGCGCCCGCAGAGCGGTCAGCACCTTCTCCGGCCGCTCCGCCGGCGCCAGATGCGAGGCCCCCGGAATCTCGGTCAGTGCCGCGCCCGGCACCGCGTCGGCGATCTCCCGCAGATGCGCGGGCGGCGTGGCCGGGTCCTCGCGTCCGGCGATCAGCAGCGTCGGCACGGAGATGTCCCCGAGCCGGTCCCGCAGGTCGAAGGCGGCCAGCGCGTCGCAGCAGGCGGCGTACGCGCCCGGATCCGCCTCCCGGTGGTCCCGGACCAGCCGCGGCACGGTGAACCCGAGCGTGAACCACCGCGCGTCCGCGCTTGCCGCCAGATTCTGCAGGCCCTCCGCGCGCACCCGCGCGGCCCGCTCCTCCCACGGCTTCGCGCCGTCGAAGTGCGCCGACGAGCAGACGACCGCCAGGGACGACACCCGCTCCGGATGGCGCACGGCCAGATACAGGCCCACCGCGCCGCCCAGGGACACCCCGGCGTACGCGAACCGCTCCAGCCCGAGCGAGTCGGCGAGCGCCAGTACCAGGGCGGCGAGATCACCGACGGTGGCGCCCGGCCCGATCAGGCCCGCTGCCGAACCACCGTGCCCCGGCAGGTCCCAGCGGATCACCCGGTGCCCTGTGGACAGCTCGGGTGCCACCGATGCCCACACGGCGTGCGAGGTGCCGAGCGAGGGCCCGAGCAGCAGTGGGGGAGCGGAGGCGGGGCCTTCGGTCAGGTGGTCGAGCATGGTCAACGTCGCTCCAGAGCACGGTCGGTCAGGGCTCCCGCGGAGCCGGTGCAGCCGACGGGATCGGTCGGTGAGCCGAGGTCGAGGCCCCGCAACTCCGGTACTTCGCCCAGCAGTTCCCCCAGGCTCCGGTCCTCGGCGTAGGCACGCGCCGCCAGCTCGGTGAGCAGCTCCCCGGCGCGGGCCCGCCCGAGCACCGGCGCCAGTTCGGCGGAGAGCCGCTCGGACACGATGAGCCCGTGCGTGAGACCGAGGTGCGCGCGCATCACGTCCGGACGCACCCGCAGCCCCTCGGCCAGTTCGGCGGCGTCACGTGCTGCGCCGCCGGTCAGGCGCAGCAGGTCCCGCAACGGCTCCCACTCGGCGTGCCAGGCTCCGGCCGGGCGCTCGTCCTCGGCGACCAGCGAGCCGTACAGCGTGGCGGCGAGCTGCGGCGCACGCCGGGCGGCGGCCGCGATCAGCGTGGACCGTACGGGGTTGGCCTTGTGCGGCATCGCCGACGAACCGCCGCCGGCGGCCTCGGCGGCCTCGGCGACCTCGCCGATCTCGGTGCGGGACAGCGTCAGCACGTCCGCGGCGACCTTTCCGAGCGCTCCGGCCGTGAAGGCCAGACAGCCCGCCAGGTCGGCGACCGGGGTGCGCAGGGCGTGCCACGGCAACGCGGGTGCCCGCAGCCCGAGTTCACGGGCATACGCCGGGGGCAGCGCGACCGGGTCCGTCGCGCCGTACGCCTCGAAGGCGGCCAGGGTGCCGGCCGCCCCGCCGAGTTGGGCGGGCAGCGTGTCACGCACCGCGCTGATCCGGTCCCGAGCGTCCAGCACCAGCGTGCGCCACCCGGCCGCCTTCAGCCCGAAGGTCGTCGGCACGGCGTGCTGGGTGAGCGTCCGGCCCGGCATCGCCGTGTCCCGGTGCTCGGCCGCCAGCCGGGCCAGTGCTTGTTCCGTACGCGTGAGATCGGGCAGCAGCAGGTCCAGGGTGCGGGCGGAGACCAGCATCGTCGCCGTGTCCATGATGTCCTGGCTGGTCGCGCCCCGGTGCACGTACGGGCCGTACGGCTCGCCGACCGCCTTCGTCAGGTCGGCCACCAGGGGGATGACCGGATTCCCGCCGCCGCGGGCACGCTCGGCCAGTGAGCGCAGGTCGAGGGCGGCCGGGTCGGCGGCCCGGCTCACCGCGTCCGCCGCCTCGGCGGGGGCGAGGCCCAGCGCGGCCTGGGCACGGGTCAGTGCCGCCTCCGCGTCGAGCAGGGCCCGCAGGTACGCGCGGTCACCGGTCGTGGACGCGGCGGGCGACCCCGCCCACCCGGGGGCGAGCAGGCTCGTGTCGGCGTCGGCAGCTGATGTCACTGGAACTCCAGGAAGACCGTCTCGCCCTCGCCCTGAAGGCGGATGTCGAAACGGTACGTCCCGCGGCCCTCGTCGGCCGCGATCAGCGTGTCGCGGCGCTCGGCCGGCACCCGGGACAGCAGCGGGTCGGCGGCGAGCACCGTCGCGTCGCCCGGAAGGTAGATCCGGGTGAACAGGTGCACGAGCAGCCCGCGCGCGAATACGCACACGCTCACGTACGGCGCGCCGGCCCCACGTGCCCCGGGTCGCAGCGTCCGCGCGTACCAGTGGCCGTTCGCGTCGGTCTGGAGGCGTCCGAATCCGGTGAACTCCACGCCGTTGCGGCCCAGGAAGCCGCCGGAGGCCGGGTCGCGCCGCATCGAGCCGTCGGCCGTCGGCACCTCGCCCTCGGTGTCCGGCCCCCACAGCTCCAGCAGGGCGTCGGGCAGCGGGTCGCCCCCGCCGTCGTACACGTACCCGTGCACGGTGACGGTGTCCGGGTGCCCCGCGGGCGTGATCTCCTCACCGCCGCGGAAGGGCAGGGCGTACCCGTAGAAGGGGCCGACCGTGTGCGACGGGGTGGGCAGCACGTGCTCCGGGCGGCTGGTGTCGGTCTTCGTCATGGCGGGTCAGCGTCCTTCTTCGATCCAGGTGGCGTTCGGGCCGTCGAGCACGATGTCCCAGTGGTAGCCGAGTGAGAACTCCGGCACGGACAGGCTGTGGTCGTACGTCGCGATCAGCCGCCGCCGCGCGGCGTCGTCCGTCACCGACTGCAGGATCGGGTCGTACGGGAACAGCGGGTCGTTCGGGAAGTACATCTGCGTCACCAGCCGCTGCGTGAACGCCGAACCGAACACCGAGAAATGGATGTGTGCCGGTCGCCAGGCGTTGACGTGGTTGCGCCACGGGTAGGGGCCGGGCTGCACGGTGGTGAAGCGGTAGAAGCCGTCCTCGCCGGAGAGGGCACGGCCCACGCCCGTGAAGTTCGGGTCGAGCGGCGCGTCGTGCTGCTCGCGCTGGTGCGCGTACCGCCCGGCCGAGTTGGCCTGCCAGATCTCCACGAGCTGGCCCGGCACGGGCTTGCCGTTCCGGTCGAGGAGGCGGCCGGAGACGGTGATGCGCTCGCCGACCGGCTCGCCGGTGTGCTGCCGGGTCAGGTCGCTGTCGGTCTCGGTGATGTCCCGTTCCCCGAAGGCGGGGGAGGCCAGCTCGACCAGCTCGGGGTCCTTGGTGACGTCGATGGCGATCGGCGGCTGCTTCGGGTGGCGCAGCACCGAGGAGCGGTACGGGGCGTAGTCACGGCGCGGGTGGTGCTCGACGGGCGCGCCCTCAACGACCCGCCTCTCGTAGGCGGCGTGCTCGGCCGCGATCTCCGCGTCGATGTCGTGCTGGGTGAGAGTCATGGACGGTCCCGTGGGTGACTAGCGGCCGAGGACCAGGGCGAGCCCCTGGCCGACGCCGGTGCGGAGGGTGGCGATGGCGGTGCCGCCGCCCCTGCGGGCGACGTCGCGGTTCTCCTCGCCGGCGCCGTTGGCGTTGCCGAAGTACACGTCGTCGATCCGGGACGGGTCCAGGTACGGGGTACGGCCCAGGAGTTCCCGGATGGCGTGTGCGGCCGGTTCGTCCGGGCGTACACCCGCCAGGCCGCCGTCGTACTCGCCGAACGGGGCGCGTACGGCGTCGACGACGTGGACGTCCCTCATTTCGGGTCCTCCGCCTTCAGGTCCTCCGCGATGACGAGTTCGGCGCCGGTCCTGGCGACGACCTCGTCGACGCCCACGCCCGGTGCGGTCTCCACCAGGACCAGGCCGCCGTCGGTGACGTCCAGGACGCCGAGGTCGGTGATGACCCGGTCCACGCACGCCTTGCCGGTGAGCGGCAGCGCGCACTTCGCCAGAATCTTGGGGGAACCGTCCTTGGCGGTGTGGGTCATGACCACGATCACGGTACGGGCGCCGTGCACGAGGTCCATCGCGCCGCCGATCCCGGTGATCATCTTGCCTGGGACGGCCCAGTTGGCGAGGTCACCGGCGGCGGAGACCTGCATGGCCCCCAGCACGGCGACGTCGATGTGACCGCCCCGGATCATGCCGAAGGACAGGGCCGAGTCGAAGAAGGCGGCACCCGGCCGGACCGTCACCGTCTCCTTGCCCGCGTTGATCAGGTCGGGGTCCACCTCGGCCTCGGTCGGATAGCGGCCGGTGCCCAGGATGCCGTTCTCGGACTCCAGGGTGACCTCCACGCCCTCGGGGAGGTGGTTCGGGATCAGCGTGGGCAGACCGATGCCGAGGTTGACGTACTGGCCGTCCTCGAGCTCCAGCGCGGCCCGCGCGGCCACCTGTTCACGCGTCCAGGACATCAGGCAGTCACCGTCCCTCGGGCCGCGGGAGCGGTAACCGTGCGCCGTTCGATCTTCTTGTCGGCGGCCTGTTCCGGCGTCAGCGCCACCACCCGCCGCACGAAGATCCCCGGCAGGTGCACCGCGTCCGGGTCGATCCCGCCGGGCTCCACCAGCTCCTCCACCTCGGCGACCGTCACGCGCCCGGCCATCGCCGCCAGCGGATTGAAGTTGCGCGACGACTTGGCGAACACCAGGTTCCCGTGCCGGTCGCCCTTCGCCGCCCGGACCAGCGCGAAGTCGGTGCGGATCCCGCGCTCGAGGACGTACGGGACCCCGTCGAACTCGCGGACCTCCTTCGGCGGCGACGCCAGCGCGACGCCGCCGGAGCCGTCGTACCGCCACGGCAGCCCGCCGTCGGCCACCTGGGTGCCGACCCCCGCCGGGGTGTAGAAGGCGGGGATCCCCGCGCCGCCCGCCCGCAGCCGCTCGGCGAGGGTGCCCTGCGGGATCATCTCCACTTCCAGCTCCCCGCCGAGGTACTGGCGTGCGAACTCCTTGTTCGCGCCGATGTAGGACCCGGTCACGCGGGCGATGCGCCCGGCGGCCAGCAGGACGGCCAGCCCGGACTCCATCGCACCGCAGTTGTTGGAGACCACCGACAGCCCGCCGGTCCCGCGCTCGTACAGCGCCTGGATCAGTACGTTCGGCACACCGCTCAGCCCGAAACCGCCCACCGCGAGCGACGCGCCGTCGGGCACGTCGGCCACCGCCGCACCGGCCGTGGCCACCACCTTGTCCATCCGAGGAGCCCCATCTCCTCCGCGCGCCCCGGAGCGCGAACGGATCGCGAGATAGTCAGGGCACTGAGTATTGCAGCGAGGTGTCCCACGCGCTGCCACCGGACGGTCGGGGCGTCAAGGCCCGCAGAGTACGGGGTGATGAAGCGTGCGCGGTGCTATCGGCTGGCTGCCGTCTGCTCCATGTATCGTCAGTGCACCAACGGAAGTGACCACGGAAGTGACCACGGAAGCGACCACGGGAGCGCGCATGGCAGCGGTCGATCTGACCACCCACCCCGGCCATCTGGCCCGGCGGCTGCAGCAGGCGCACTATCTGCTGTGGAACACGATGGTCTCCGAGGAGACCACTTCGCCGCAGTACGCCGTTCTGAACGCCCTCGTCGCCGAGCCGGGCCTGGACCAGCGCACGGTGGGGGAGCGGGTGGGCCTGGACCGGTCCACCATCGCGGAGGTGGTCAGCCGGATGGGCCGCCGCGGACTGCTCGACAAGGTCCGCGACCCGCAGGACGGCCGCCGGTCGCTGCTGCGGCCGACCGACGAGGGGCTGCGCGTCCACCGCAGGCTGGGCGTGCGCATCGCCCGCATGAACCAGGTCTTCCTCGCTCCGCTCGCCCCCGACGAGCAGGCGGTGTTCTTCGACCTCGTCATCCGGGTCGCGGACGCCGCGGAAGGGCTCCGCAACCCGGCCGAGCCGACGGCGGCAAGGGGGTGACCGGCAGGGGGCCGACCGGCGATGGGCTGACCGGCACCGGGCCGACTGGCTTCCAGCTCACTGGCTTCGGGCCGACCGGCACCGGGCCGACTCGTATGGAACCGGGCCGACTCGTATCGGGCTGACCGGCACCGGGCCGACCGGCATTGCGCCGACCGGTCTCGGGCCGACCGGCTTCGGGCCGACCGGCACCGGTTCGTCCGGGTGCGGGGCCGCTCAGGCGTCGCCGGTGAAGACCACCCACACCTGGCCCTCGGCGAAGTTCAGCGGGGTGCCGTCCTCGGCGGTGAAGGACGTGCCCTCCGCGGCCGCCCCGCGTTTCCAGGTCGCGTCATAGCTCTGCCCGTCGCGCAGGACCTCCGCGCGTCCGGAGCCCACCGACTCCACGTAGGGCGAGTTGCTGCCGCGGAAGTCGCGGAAGGCCGACTCGCGCACCGTCACGTGCTGGACGACGACCGTGGCCGGCGCCAGGCGCCCGCCGTCGGCGGTGCGGGCCGGTGTGCCGTCCATGGCGACCAGCCACCGGTCCCGGCTTCCGGACCAGGTGAAGGTGAAGCTCGCCGACGGATAGCGCACCGTGTGCGAGGACTCCGCCCGCCCGCCCGCGGGAGCCTTGCCGTAGGTGAACCCGGTGGTGAGGGCCGCGGCGCCCGAGGGCTCCTGGAGGAGTCGGCCGGGCCGCAGGTAAAGGTTGTGCGGGGCCCGCCGGTCCTCGTGGCGGACGTACGCCCCGGAGTCCTCGCCCGGCGGCTCCGCGCGCACGGGGGCCTCGTCGATGAGCGGCAGCAGCTTGCTCTGGGCGCCGGAGAACGCCAGCACCGGCCGGTCGAACTGCCCGAGCAGCTCCAGGTCGGACTCGCGGGCGCTGCGCACCGGTCCCACCGCCTCGGGCAGTCCGGTGGCGTAGATCGCCATCAGCCGGCTCAGGCCGGCCTCCACCGGTTCGGCGTAGACGACGTCCGCGGCCTCCAGGCCCGTCTGCGGCCGGGCCGCGCGCACGTTGTCGACCTTCACGGCGAGCACCGGCCCGGCGGCCGGGGCCGCGCTGTGCGAACGCTCCTGCTTCGGCGACCGCTCCTGCTTCGGCGACCGTGCGTCGTCCTTCGCGCCGGGCCCCGCCGTGCAGCCCGCGGCCAGCGCGACCGCCACCGCCGTGGTCAGCAGTGCGGCACACCGCCCTCTGCGCGTCCCTCGTCGTGTTCCGGCCATCCGTCCACCCATCCCGTGTCAATGATTGTGCGCTTCTTGAAGCATTTAGTGCCATACCTGACTGATTTCGATACGGCACACGGAACGGTGCCGATAATCCGCTGTTCGGCCGAAACGAGTGCCGGGTTCGGCGGCGGGGGCCCAGGGGTACCCGGCCGCCACGCAGAACCGACGAGCACGGCGACGGAGGGAGCGCGGGGCGATGAAGGCAGTGACATGGCAGGGCAAGCGGGACGTGCGGGTCGAGGACGTGCCGGACCCGAGGATCGAGGAACCGACCGACGCGGTCATCCGCGTCACCTCCTCGGGGTTGTGCGGCTCCGACCTGCACCTCTACGAGGTGCTTACGCCGTTCATGACACCCGGCGACATCCTCGGCCACGAGCCGATGGGCATCGTCGAGGAGGTCGGACCCGAGGTGACCGGCCTGAAGGCGGGCGACCGGGTCGTGGTGCCGTTCCAGATCGCGTGCGGGCACTGTCACATGTGCGGCACCGGACTGCCGACCCAGTGCGAGACCACCCAGGTCACCGGCGAGGGCATGGGCGCCCCGCTGTTCGGCTACACGCGTCTGTACGGGGCGGTGCCCGGCGGCCAGGCCGAGTACCTGCGCGTGCCGCAGGCCCAGTACGGCCCGATCAAGGTGCCCGAGGGACCGTCCGACGACCGCTTCGTCTACCTCTCCGACGTCCTGCCCACCGCCTGGCAGGCGGTCGAGTACGCCGCCGTCCCGCAGGGCGGCAGCCTCGCCGTGCTGGGCCTCGGCCCGATCGGCGACATGGCCTGCCGGATCGCCCGGCTCAAGGGGATCGACCAGGTGTTCGGCGTCGATCTGGTGCCGGAGCGGCTGGAGCGGGCCCGCGCACGGGGCGTGGAGACGTTCGACCTGCGGTCCTTCGACAAGGAGAAGGATCTCGTCGCCGCGATCCAGGACCGGACGGGCGGCCGCGGCCCCGATGCGGTGATCGACGCGGTCGGCACCGAGGCGCACGGTGGCGCCGTGGCCAAGCTGGTGCAGCAGACCGCCGCGGTGATGCCCCGGGCCGTCGGCGGCCCCCTGGCGGAGCGGTTCAGCGTCGACCGGCTCGCCGCCCTCTACACCGCGATCGACCTGGTGCGCCGCGGCGGCACCATCTCGCTCTCCGGCGTGTACGGCGGCATGGCCGACCCGATGCCGATGCTCACCATGTTCGACAAGCAGATCCAGCTGCGGATGGGCCAGGCCAACGTGCGCCGCTGGAGCGACGACATCGTCCCGTACCTGACCGACGAGGACCCGCTCGGCGTCGACGACTTCGCCACCCACCGGGTGCCGCTGGCCGACGCGCCGCACGCCTACGAGATGTTCCAGAAGAAGCAGGACGGCGCGATCAAGGTGCTGATGAAGCCGTAGGCCCCCGGGCCCCGGGGAGCCTCACGGCCCGCCGAGGATCTCCGTCAGGTCGTACCGGGCCGGCTCCTCCAGCTGCGCGTAGGTGCAGCTCTGCGGGGTCCGGTCCGGGCGCCAGCGGCGGAAGCGGGCCGTGTGCCGGAAGCGCGCCCCGTTCTCCATGTGGTCGTACGCCACCTCGACCACCCGCTCCGGCCTGAGCGGCACCCAGGACAGGTCCTTCTTGCTCGACCAGCGGCTGGGGGCGCCGGGCAGCCGGGCCGACTCGTGGGCGGCCTCCTCGGCCCATCCGGCCCACGGATGGCCCCGCGCGTCGTCCATACGCAGCGGCTCCAGCTCCTCCACCAGCTCGGCCCGCCGCTTCATGGTGAAGGCCGCGCTCACACCGACGTGCTGGAGGGCGCCCCGGTCGTCGTACAGGCCGAGCAGCAGCGAGCCGACCACGGGGCCGCTCTTGTGGAAGCGGTAACCGGCGACGACCACGTCCGCCGTACGCTCGTGCTTGATCTTGTACATGGCCCGCTCGTCCTGCCGGTAGCGCAGGTCGAGCGGCTTGGCGACGACGCCGTCCAGCCCCGCCCCCTCGTACTGCTCGAACCACTGCCGGGCCACCTCGATGTCGTCCGTCGCCGGCGCCACGTGCACCGGCGGCGTGACCCCCGACAGCGCCCGCACCAGCAGCGCCCGCCGGTCTTCCAGCCCCACGTCGAGCAGGGACTCGTCGGCCAGGGCCAGCAGGTCGAAGGCCACCAGCGAGGCCGGCGTCCGCTCCGCCAGCGTCCGCACCCGCGAGTCGGCCGGATGGATCCGCTCGGACAGCGCGTCGAAGTCCAGGTGCCCCTCCCGCGCGATCACGATCTCCCCGTCCACCACGCACCGCTCGGGCAGACGCTCCCGCACCGCCGCCACCAGCTCCGGAAAGTACCTGGTCAGCGGCTTACCCGTACGGCTGCCCAGCTCCACCTCCGCGCCGTCGCGAAACACGATGGCCCGGAAACCGTCCCACTTCGCCTCGTAGTGCATGCCCGGCGGGATCTTCGCCACGGACTTGGCGAGCATCGGCTTCACGGGCGGCATGACGGGGAGATCCATGATCCGACTCTATGAGCGGTCGACGGCGTCCGCCTGTCGGGCGCGACGCACAAGAAGTGCAGGTCAACACCCGATGGGATGACCCGGATCGCTCATGGTCCCGTTGATCGTCACCGTCGCCGCACACCGCGCTCCCCGACAACGGAACGATCACCGTCGGCCGGCAGGAGCCCGGCGAACCGGGATGTGCGCACACCGTGGCCGTCCCCGGGGCCTGATATGCGAAGCAGGCGCGCTGCGCCTAGCGTGGCTCGCATGGCGGAAGCGGTGGAACTGGAGGCGGGCGGCCGGACCGTGCGGCTGTCCAGCCCGGGCAAGGTCTTCTTCCCGGAGTGCGGCTACACCAAGCTCGACGTGGCCCGGTACTACCAGGCCGTCGCTCCCGGCATCCTGCGCGCCCTGCGCGACCGGCCCACCACCCTCCAGCGCTACCCGGACGGTGTCACCGGGGAGTGGTTCTACCAGAAGCGGGCGCCCAAGAGCATGCCCGACTGGATCCCGACCGCGCACATCACCTTCCCCAGCGGACGCAGCGCCGACGAGATGTGTCCCACCGAGGAGGCGGCGGTGCTGTGGGCCGCCCAGTACGGCACCCTCACCTTCCACCCCTGGCCGGTGCGCCGCGACGACGTCGACCACCCCGACGAGCTGCGCGTCGACCTCGACCCGCAGCCCGGCACCGACTACGACGACGCCGCCCGCGCCGCACACGAACTGCGCGCGGTGCTGGAGGAGTTCGGCGGGCTGCGCGGGTGGCCCAAGACCTCCGGCGGGCGCGGCATCCACGTCTTCGTGCCGATCGAGCCGCGCTGGACCTTCACCCAGGTGCGGCGCGCCGCCATCGCCGTCGGCCGCGAGATGGAACGGCGGATGCCCGAGCGGGTCACCATCAAGTGGTGGAAGGAGGAGCGTGGCGAGCGCATCTTCATCGACTACAACCAGACGGCCCGCGACCGCACCATCGCCTCCGCCTACTCCGTGCGACCCCGCCCGAACGCGCCGGTCTCCGCCCCGCTCGGCTGGGACGAGGTGGGCGTCGCGCACCCGCAGGACTTCGACATCACGACCATGCCCGCGCGCTTCGCCGAACTCGGCGACGTGCACGCGGGCATGGACGACGAGCGGTACTCCCTCGACGCGCTGCTGGAGCTGGCGACGAAGGACGAGCACGACCACGGGCTCGGTGACCTCCCTTACCCGCCCGAGTATCCGAAGATGCCCGGTGAGCCGAGCCGGGTACAGCCCAGCCGGGCCAGGAAACAGGCTCCTGACCCGGACTGAGCCACAACTCCCGGATCTGGTCTCCGCCGCTCTCCCGTTCCTACAACTCCTTGATCCGGACGTCCCGGTACGAGACCACGTCCGACGTGCTGTGCACCTGGAGCCCGATGTAGCCGGAGGCGAACCGCCGCCCGTCGGTGCCCGGGTCGTCCGAGCGCTCGGGGTAGAAGGTCTGGCCGCCGAAGTTGTCGAACTCGTTGATCAGCACACCGTTGCGGTAGACCGAGTAGTGCTGGTCCACCACCCGGATCTCGTAGTCGTTCCAGGTGCCCTTCTCCGTCACACCCGCGCCGGCGAGGCCGACCCGGTCGAAGCCGTAGAGGGAGCCGGACTTGTACATGTCGCCGGTCGGGCCGTCGAACACCTGCACCTCGTGCCCGTACTTGATGGCGACCCACTCCGGACGCGACTCCTCCGGGTGGTCGTGCACCTGCGGGAAGCGTACGAAGACGCCGCCGTTGGTGTTCGCGGTGCCCGGCGCGTCGTCACGCCACTGGAGCTTCAGCGAGAAGTCCCCGTACTTGCGCTCGGGGAACCACAGCATGCCCATGCCCGGCGTGCTGGTGCTGGAGGTGATCGACCCGTCCGCGTTCAGCCCGAACGAACCGCCGCCCACCTGCTCCCACTTGGCGAAGGACGCCTGGGTGCCGTCGAGGATCGCGCGGTAGCCCTCGGTCTGACCGGGCTTGCCGATCTTCGACTGCCGGGCGGCCTTGTTGATCGCCCGGTACTCCCGCCTGTCGACGACACCCTCGTCCAGGAGGCCGTCCATGACCTCACGGACGTGCTTGAGGAAGAGCGCCTGGGACGTCCACTCCTTCTCGTCCTCGATCATCTCGTTGATCCGGCACCGGTTGTCGGTGACCCGGTTCGGCACCCCCGAGTCGACCGTGCCGACGATCACCGTCAGCCGCTCGTCGTACTCCGGGCAGGGCGGCGCCGGGACTCCGCCGGCCACCACCGTGAAGCTCACGGTCAGCGGCTCGGAGGTGTTGCCCGCCTTGTCGCTCGCCCGGTACGCCACCGTGTGCCGGCCCACCCGGTCGACGACCACGGGGTCGGTGTACGCCAGATAGGGCCCGGCGTCGAGTGAGTACTCCACCCCGGCGACGCCGGAACCGCCCTCGTCCGCGGCGTTCACGGTCACCTTCGCGCTGCCGACGTAGGCGCCGTCGGAGTCCTTGGTGCCGTCCACGGTCGCGCCGGTCACCGGCGGGGTGGTGTCCTGCGGGGGAGCGGCGGCCACGGTGAAGCCGACGCTCTTCTCCGCCGCGACGTTGCCCGCCTTGTCGGTGGCCCGGTAACGGACGGTGTGCTCGCCGACCTCGTGCACCATGACCGGCGCCGTGTACGCCGTCCACGCGCCGTCACCGACCGCGTACTCGATGGTGTTGACGCCGGAACCGGTGTCGGAGGCGGTGACGGTCACCGTCGCCATGTCGATGTACGCGCCGTCGGTGTTCTTCTGACCGCTGACCGTCGCCGAGGTCTCCGGCGCGGTCGTGTCGTCGGTGTCGGGGGCGGCCACGGCGAACGTGACGCTCTTCTCCTCGGCGGTGTTGCCCGCCTTGTCGAACGCCCGGTAGCGCACCGTGTGCTCGCCGACCTGGTCGACGACGACCGGCGTGGTGTACGGCTGCCAGGCGCCGTCGGCACCGATGGCGTACTCGATCCGCTCGACACCGGAGCCGCCCTCGTCGGTGGCGGCGAGCGACACGGTCGCGGAACCCACGTACGCGCCGTCGGTGTTCTGCGTGCCGGCCACCTCGGCCGAGGTCGCGGGCGCGGTGGTGTCCTCGCCACCGCCGCCCTCGGTCACCACGAGCACGCCCGTCATCTGGCCGTGGCCGGGGATCGTGCAGTGGTACATGTAGCGGCCGGGGGTGAGGGTGACCTCGGCGGTGTGCTTGCCGCCCTGGTCGTCGAAGGGGTTGGCCAGGATGTTGAGCTGCACGTCCTGGTTGTACTCGGGATCGCTGGTCACGAACGTCAGCGTGTGCGGCATACCGGTCGTGTTGCCGGTGGCCTCACTGTTCTCGAAGACGATCGTGGCCGGACCGGCCACCGCCGTCTCGGGCGTGGACGTGTAGTGCGTGATGTCGTCGCCCGCGGTCCAGGTCAGCACCTGGTCGGCGGCCGCCGCGGTGGGCGCCGCGGGCTGCCCGGAGGCGGACGTCGCCTGCAGGCCGAGCACCATCAGCAGGCCGGCCAGCAGCGCGGCCCACATTCTTCGTTGGCGTATCACTCGGTCCTCCTCGCCAGCTGTCCGGCGGCCGGCGTCGGGCCGCCGCCCTCGTAGGTGACCCGCCACAGGGCCGACTTGGAGTCCGAGGTGAAGAAGCCGCGGCCGTAGTCGAGTACGTACAGCGCGCCGTCCGGGCCGAACTTCCAGCCCATCAGGTTCTTGATGCCGTCGTTGCCGACCGGCACGATCTTCTTCAGGGACTCCGAGTGCACCGGCAGACCGCCGTCGCCCTGCGTCTTCGGGTCCATCAGCACCGCGTTGCGCGGCTGGTCGGCGTCGTAGAAGTCACCGACGAACCACTTGCCGTCCCAGTACGCGGGCCACTTGGTCGCGCTGGTGCTGTCGGCGTCGTAGCGGTAGACCGGGCCGTTCATCGCGGCCTGGCCGCCGCCCTTGAGCCAGGGCAGCCTGTAGGTGGCCTCGTCCTGCTCGTAGGACGGGATGCCGTTCTCGTCGCGCGGGTAGTCGGGGCCGCCGCCCTGCGGCGAGTACCAGATGTTGTTGCCGGTCACCGGCGGCAGGTTGACCAGGCCGTCGTTGTTCGGCGACTCGTTCTTCGGGTGGTCGCAGTCGTACCAGCCCAGCGGCTTCGACGGGTCCGGCAGGTTCCGGTCCCGGTACGGCTGCTTGTTGCCCATGCAGTACGGCCATCCCCGGTTGCTCGCCTTGGTGATGGTGGCGAACGTGTCGTACTTGGCCGGACCCCACGTCGGCGACGGAGCGCCGGCGTCCGGGCCGACCCAGCCCGCGTACAGGATGTCGGTCTTCTTGTCGACGGAGATGCGCGCCGGGTTGCGCACGCCCATCACGTAGATCTCGCCGCGTGTCTTGCCACCGCCCTCGGCGGTCTCCTCGCCGGTGAAGAGGTTGCCCTCGGGGAGCGTGTACGTCCCGTCCGGCTCCGGGTGGATGCGCAGGATCTTGCCGTTGAGGTTGTTGGTGTTGCCGGCGGTGCGGCGCGCG
Organism: Streptomyces sp. NPDC048392; assembly: GCF_043200575.1. Classification (NCBI taxonomy): domain Bacteria; kingdom Bacillati; phylum Actinomycetota; class Actinomycetes; order Kitasatosporales; family Streptomycetaceae; genus Streptomyces; species Streptomyces sp. NPDC048392. The sequence goes on along the minus strand of NZ_JBICYB010000024.1, from coordinate 50,740 downwards.
TCGGCGAAGGACACGCCCTTGAAGTCGGGCTCCGGGTTGTTGCCCGAGTAACCACCGCTGAAGCCGCTGGAGTTGTTGTCACCGGTGGCGATGTACAGGTTCCCCTTGGAGTCCCAGGCCATCCCGCCGCCGGCGTGGCAGCAGCTGTGGATCTGTACCGGCCACTTCAGCAGCACCTTCTCGCTGCCGAGGTCCAGTTTGTTGCTCGCCCGGTCGAGCGTGAAGCGGGAGACCCGCCGCTCGGCCATGTGGGTGTCCCGGTTGATCCCGGAGTGCGGCGTGTAGTGCAGGTACACCCAGCCGTTCTCCTCGAACCCCGGGTCCAGCTCGATGCCGAGCAGGCCCTCCTCGACCTTGGTCAGCTCGTCGCCGCCGCCCTTGTTGCCGAAGACGGTCAGTTCACCGGCGAGCGTGACCTTGTCGGTCTCCGGGTCCCAGACGTGGATCTGGCCCTTGCCCTTGCCGACGTCCGGGTCGTTCCAGTCGGTCACCACGGGCTGGGAGGAGTCCGCGCCGCCGCGGCCGATGTAGAGGACGCGGCCGTCGGGAGCGGTGACCAGGCCGTGCGGTTCGCCGATCTGGTCGTTCTGGCCGGGCTGGTTGGGCTCGGTGAGCCGCTCGGCCTTGTAGTTGCCGTCGATGGTCGCCTTGCAGTCGGCCTGCGACAGCCGGGTCGTCCACAGCAGGGCGCCGCGGAGATGGGTGCGGAAGTCGGTCTCGTCGTACGACGACACCGTGCCGCCCATGCCGGTGTAGAAGGACCGGCCGCCGTCGTAGTCACGGCACCAGCTGACCGGGTGGTCCGCCCCGTTGGCGCTCGCTCCGGGCGCGTACGTCGACTCGCGCACCCGGGCCACGGTGTGGACGTCACCGGACGGGTTCTTCCGCCAGTTCAGCCACTGGTCCGGCCGCTTCCACTCCATCGGCAGGTCCTTGGTGGCCGGATGGCGCCGGTCACCGACCTCCACGGTGGCGCGCTGGACCTTCGCCGGACTGTCGGCGGCCGGGCGGGCGCCGACCAGACCGGTGAACCAGTCCGAGTACGGCTCCGCGCGGGCCGCGTCGTGGACGCCGACGAACCCGCCGCCGGCCTCCATGTACGCCTCCAGGCCCGCCTCCTGGGCCGGGTCGAGGACATCGCCGCCCCCGGTCATGAACACGATCGCGTTGAAGCGGCCGAGCCTCTTCTCGTTGGTGAAGACGCCGGCGTTGTCCGTGGCCTCGGCCTTGAAGCGCTCCTTGGCCGGGCCGGACAGCCCGATCCGCTCGATGGCCGCGATCCCGGCGTTCACGACCGGTGATTCGTCCCCGGCCGCGGCGGACCCGTAGAAGATCAGCACACGTACGTTGGAGCCGCCCGGGGGCGACTTGATCGACATCGTTGTCAGGGATGGGTCCGGCGCCGGCCGCGCACTGGCGGCAGGGCCCGCCAGCAGTCCGGCGGCCACGAATCCGGCGGTCGCGAACGCCGCCCAGCCTTTCCTTCTCGTGCTCAACCCTCGTAAGTGCATGGGCACCTCCTCGGTCACGGCAGCAGCGCCAAGGAAGCTAGACCTCTTTTCGTGGCTCGCCAATAGGTATGACCGGGATCCGACGAACTTTGTCCTGGCTGTGGATAAACATGGCGGCAACCGGTACGGTCCCACAGGTTCGTCACAGCCAATCAGGCCACGAGTCTGCGCATATTCCGTATCGGCGTGGGGAGTTCGGCATGGACAGGCGAGGCTTCAACCGACGCGTGCTGCTGGGCGGCGCGGCCGCCGCGACATCGTTGTCCATCGCCCCGGAGGCCGCGGGCGCGGCAGCCGCGGCGAAGGGCGTCACCGCGAAGACGGCGCCGGCCGGGGGCGAGGTGAGGCACCTCAAGATGTACGCCGAGAAGCTGCCGGACGGCCGCATGGGCTACGGCTTCGAGAAGGGCAAGGCATCCGTCCCGGGCCCGCTGATCGAACTCAACGAGGGCGACACGCTCCACATCGAGTTCACGAACACGATGGATGTGCGGGCCAGTCTGCACGTCCACGGCCTGGACTACGAGATCTCCAGCGACGGCACGGCGATGAACAGGAGCGACGTCGAGCCCGGCGGCACCCGCACCTACACCTGGCGCACCCACAGACCCGGACGGCGGACCGACGGCACCTGGCGGCCGGGCAGCGCGGGCTACTGGCACTACCACGACCACGTCGTGGGCACCGAACACGGCACCGGCGGCATCCGTAAAGGCCTGTACGGTCCGGTGATCGTGCGCCGCAAGGGCGACGTGCTGCCCGACGCCACGCACACGATCGTCTTCAACGACATGACCATCAACAACCGTGCTCCTCACACCGGACCCGACTTCGAGGCCACTGTGGGCGATCGTGTGGAGATCGTCATGATCACGCACGGCGAGTACTACCACACCTTCCACATGCACGGTCACCGCTGGGCGGACAACCGCACCGGTGTGCTCACCGGCCCCGACGACCCGACCCGGGTCGTCGACAACAAGATCACCGGCCCGGCCGACTCCTTCGGTTTCCAGGTCATCGCGGGGGAGGGCGTGGGCGCCGGGGCGTGGATGTACCACTGCCACGTGCAGAGCCACTCCGACATGGGGATGGCGGGCCTGTTCCTGGTGAAGAAGCCGGACGGCACGATCCCCGGGTACGAACCGCACGAGCACGGCGCGGCGGGCGAGGCCGCCGGTGCGGGCTCCGGAGAGGCCACCGGGCACGAGCACTGAGCGGGCTCCGGCCTCGCCGAAACCGTGCGGTGCCCCCGCGGTGCCGGGCCGGTTCCGGACGCGGGGCGGGTGCCACGGCACCCGCCGGGCCCGGCCCGGGTTCCCGGCCAGCCGTCGTGGGTCCTTCATGGGCACATGCGTCCATGGTGGCGCGGCGCCCACCCCCGCACATGGAGGTCGCCACCCGGAGAGCGCTCCTCCCGCCCCACGGCCTGCCGCTATCCTGAGCGGCAGCCGCCGAGGAGGAGCGCCCGTGACCGAGACCGCGCCGCGTCCCACCCTCGAGGCCGTGGCCGAACGCGCCGGGGTCTCGCGGGCCACCGCGTCCCGCGTGGTCAACGGGGCGCACGGGGTGCGGGACGCGCTGGCCGAGCGGGTCAGGCGCGCGGTGGAGGAACTCGGATACGTGCCCAACCAGGCCGCCCGCTCCCTGGTGACCAGACGGCACCAGGCCGTCGCCGTCGTCGCCGCCGAACCGGAGACGCGGGTCTTCGCCGACCCCTACTTCGCCCAGCAACTGCGCGGCATCAGCAAGGAGCTGACGGCACACGACAACCAGCTCGTCCTGCTGCTCACCGAGGGCCGTGAGGACCACGCCAGGGTCGGCCGCTATCTGGCCGGCGGCCACGTCGACGGTGCTCTCGTCTTCTCCCTGCACCTGCACGACCCGCTGCCCGGGCTCGTGCGCAGCGCCGGCGTGCCGACCGTCTTCGGGGGGCGCCCCGACTGGGACGACGGGCGGGACGACGTGGTCTACGTGGACAGCGACAACCGCGGCGGCGCCCGTGCGGCCGTCGACCACCTGGCCGCGCTCGGCCGCGCCCGCATCGCCCACATCACCGGCCCACTCGACCAGACCTCCGCGGCCGACCGGCTCGCGGGCTTCCGGGACGTCCGGGCCGGAGCCGATCCCGGGCTGGTCGCGCGGGGGGACTTCACGTCGGGCGGCGGGGAGCGGGCGATGCGCGAACTGCTCGACCGGTGCCCCGGCCTGGACGCCGTGTTCGCGGCCAACGACCTCACCGCGGCGGGCGCCCTGCGGGTGCTGCGCGAGCGCGGGCGCCGGGTGCCGGACGACGTGGCCGTGGTGGGCTTCGACGACATGCTGCCCGTCGCCGAGCAGACCGACCCGCCGCTGACCACGGTCCGCCAGGACATCGAGGAGATGGGCCGGCTGATGGCCCGTCTGCTGCTGCGCGGCCTGGACCGCGGGACGGCCGACGACGGCCGGGAGGACGACGCCGACGGCTCGGCGCCTCCGGCGGCCACCCCGTCCGGCGTGGTCCTGCCGACCACCCTGGTCCGCCGCGCCACCGCGTGAGCCCGGGTGCCGGGCGCGTCGCCGGGTGAGCCCGGGTGCCGGGCCGGGCACGGCTGCCGGGTGCGCTGTCGCGTGAGTAACCGCGCCGGAACCCGGGCCGAGTGCGGACGCCTGGCACCGTCCCTTGGGTGCGGGGTGCGGGGTGCGGGGTGCGGGGTGCGGGGTGCGGGGTGCGGGGTGCGGAGCCCGGGGCCCGGGTGCGGGTCGCCGGGCCGGGCCCGATGCGGGACGTGTCACTGCGCGAGCCCCGACGCCGGGCTCGCCGCCGCACGGGCGCGGGGGTGCCGGACCTCCGAGGTGGGCGCGGTCGCGGGGGCCGGACGCTGACGTGGGCGGGGGCGCGGGGGCCGGATTTCCGGCGTGTGCGCGAACGCCGGACACGCCCCGGCGCCCTACCCCTGGCGAGGCGCCGGCCTGAGCACGGCGAACCGGGCGCCGTACGGGTCCGCGAGCCGGGCGACGCGGCCGACGCCCTCGATGTCCGTCGCGGGCATCCGCACCGTGCCGCCCAGCTCCGTGGTCCGGGCGACCGCGGCGTCCGCGTCGGCGACCGCGAAGTACGGCAGCCACCCGGCGTCCGTGTCCGCCGGGTCCTCGGCGAGCGGGACGAAGCCGCCGAACATGGCGTCCTCACCCTCGCCGGCCGGATTGACACAGGTGTAGGAGCCGCCGGGGAAGGAGACGGCGGACGTCTCAAGACCCAGCACCGCCCGGTAGTACGCGGCGGCGGCCGCGATGTCCGCCGTGTGCAGTTCGACCCAGCACAGCGCGCCGGTCTCGCCGGCCACGTCCAGGCCGCTGCGCAGCCCCGGCTGCCAGATGCCGAACGGCAGCCCGGCCCGGTCGGCGAGGACCGCCACGGTGCCCTGGTCCATGACCTCCGCCGGCTGCACGAGGACACCGCCGCGGGCCTGCTCCGAGGCCTGCGCGGCGGCCCCCGCGTCCGGGACGCGGAAGTACACGGTCCAGGACGGCGGGCCCTGGTCCTCGGTCGTGCGCATGCCCCCGGCCGCGATCCGGCCGTCCAGCTCGAAGAAGCCGTAGCCGCCGGCCTCCGGTCCCGCCGACCGGAACCGCCAGCCGAAGAGGCCACCGTAGAAGAACGCGGCGCCGTCGAGGTCGACGGTGCCGACGTCGAGCCAGTTGGGAGCGCCGGTGACGAAACGGGTGGTGAGCATGATCGCCCTCCTCGGAAGGGTCCCGCTGCCTGGACTGCCGAGTCTTCCACCGACCGCTGACCACCGCTTCCGCGCGCCGCCGTGCGCCGCCGTGCGAGGCGCAGGACCATCCGATCGGATGGTCTGATCGGCCGGGGGTGTCAAACGCGCGGCGTTGATGGCACGTTGATCGAACGTTTTTCACGTCCCGGCACGCTCCTGTCCATGCACACCGAGACGACCGCGACGCCCGACCTCAGCTGGCAGGAGGAGGCGTTGTGCGCACAGACCGGGGGAGACTTCTTCTTCCCCGAGCCCGGCAGCTCCGTACGGGACGCAAAGCGGATCTGCGCCCTGTGCCCCATCCGCTCGGCCTGTCTCGAGTTCGCGCTGAGCAACGACGAACGCTTCGGCGTCTGGGGCGGACTGTCCGAGAAGGAGCGGCTGGCACTGCGGCGCACCACGCCCTGAGCGCGACTGCCGGCCCGCCGCCCGCGTCGGTGACCGGCGGCCCGCCCGCGCCCGTGATCCGCTGTGCCGCGCCCGCCCAGGCGGACGCGCCCCCGCATGTCCCGAACCGCCGCACGGCACGAGGCCGAGAGCCTGCCGCACACCCGCGAACCGCTCGCTCATCCGCGAACCGCTCGCTCATCCGCGGCGCATGCGGGAACTCCGGCGCGCACCCGGGAATCGCCCGACCCGCGGCCCTCGCTCGCCGAGCTGGAACGACCTGACCGCCGTACCGCAGCGCCTCGGCGGGATGGCCGCCCGTGCCGGACCCGACCGCCTGGCACCCGCCGCGCGGATCGCCGGTCAGTCGGCGAGCGCCTGCGGGGGCCGGGAGGCGCCGGGCCACGCCGAGGCGCTGCCGACCGGGGCCATGACGCTGGCCGAGCACGGCGGCCATGCCCAGGGACTCATGGCCGCCGCCGTCACCGGTGCGCTCGGGGGGCGCGAGGACCGGCCCGCAGCCTGGCGTGAACTGCCGCGCGCCCTGCGTCGCCACCCGGTCCCCGACGTGCGGCGACGCGGCACTGGAGGAGACGACCGTCCACGAGTGACGCCCATGGAGCGCCGGGTGCGGGCACAAGGGCCCGGTCGGACCGCGCGCGGGCCCCGGTGGGCGGTCAGCCCGCCTTCCGGGCCGCCATCCGCGCCTTGCGCGCCGCGAGCTTCTCGTCGAACTTGGCGGCCTCGGCGTCCAGCCCGCCCATGTACAGCCCCAGTTCCTCCTGCGCCTGCTGCCCCTCGGGGCCGAGGCCGTCGATCTCCATGATCTTCAGGAAGCGCAGCACGGGCTGGATCACGTCGTCGTGGTGGATGCGCAGGTTGTAGACCTCGCCGATCGCCATCTGCGCTGCGGCCCGCTCGAAGCCGGGCATGCCGTGCCCCGGCATCCGGAAGTTGACGACCACGTCCCGGACCGCCTGCATCGTCGGGTCGGGCGCCAGGTCGAAGGCCGCCTTGAGCAGGTTCCGGTAGAAGACCATGTGCAGGTTCTCGTCGGTCGCGATGCGCGCCAGCATGCGGTCGCAGACCGGGTCGCCGGACTGGTGGCCCGTGTTGCGGTGCGAGATGCGGGTGGCCAGCTCCTGGAAGGCGACGTAGGCCACCGAGTGGAGCATGGAGTGCCGGTTGTCCGACTCGAAGCCCTCGCTCATGTGGGCCATGCGGAACTGCTCCAGCTGGTCCGGGTCGACGGCGCGCGAGGCGAGCAGGTAGTCGCGCATCACGATGCCGTGCCGGCCCTCCTCGGCGGTCCAGCGGTGCACCCAGGTGCCCCAGGCGCCGTCGCGGCCGAAGAGGCTGGCGATCTCGTGGTGGTAGCTGGGGAGGTTGTCCTCCGTCAGCAGGTTCACCACGAGGGCGATCCGGCCGATCTCGGTGACCTTGGACTGCCCCTTCTCCCAGGCCTCGCCGTCCTCGAAGATTCCCGGGAAGTTCCGCCCGTCGGTCCACGGCACGTACTCGTGCGGCATCCAGTCCTTGGCGACCGTCAGATGGCGGTTGAGTTCGTTCTCGACCACTTCCTCCAGCGCGTACAGCAGCCGGGCGTCGGTCCAGTCGGCGGAGGTGCCGAGGTGCGGGGAGACGATCGTCACGGAGAACTCCAGGGGACGTGCGACAGAACGAGCAGCCGGCGAGCGAAGCCGGGAACCTACGGGATCGTAGGCTACGAAACCGTAGGTTACGAGAGCGTAGGTTAAATGCACTGTAAAGGTCGCTGATCAGCAGCCGTTCGGGGGGTACGGCGAGGCGCCGAGACCCGCAGGTCCGGGGCGGGACGGGGGGTCGTCCGCGCCCGTGTTCAGGCGTACAGCTCCCGCAGCCGCACCGAGAGGCACGTCACACAGCCTTCGAGCTTCTCGAACTCACCGATGTCGACGGGCACCGGTTCGTGCCCGAGGTCGGCGAGCAGTTCCGCCGTCTTCGGCGCGCTCGCCGCCATCAGCAGCTTGCCGCCGCCGAGCAGCACCACGTGGGCCCCCGACTCCTCCGGCACCGGCAGGAACCGGGGGAACAGCGACGGCACGTCCGTCATCGGGATGTGTCCGATCACCGTCCCGTCCGGCAGCGCGGTGACCGCCGACTTCAGGTGCAGCACCTTGCTCACGGGCACGGCGACGACCCGGGCGCCCAGCGGCTCGAAGACGGCCCGCAGCTGCTGGACGCCGGCCGCGTTGGTGCGCCCGCCGCGGCCCACGTAGATCGTGTCGCCGATCTTGAGGACGTCGCCGCCGTCCAGGGTGCCCGGCTCCCAGACCCAGTTGACCGAGCAGCCGAGCCGGGCCACGGCCTCCTCGACGCCGGACGTCTCCGCGCGCCGCGACTCGGCGCCGGGCCGTGTGATCAGCGCGACGTTCCGGTACATGACGACCGTGTCCTCGACGAAGACCGAGTCCGGACAGTCGTCGGCCGGGTTCACCTCCAGGGTCTCCCAGCCGTGTGCCCCCAGGGCCTCGACGTAGGCGTCCCACTGCTCGACGGCCAGGTCGTGATCGACCCGTTCCCGCTCGATGTGCGTCACCAGCCCTTCGGCGAGCCGGGGACTGGGTCGGCGGACGAGGGCCTTCTTGCTGGGCACGCGGGGCCTTTCGGATCGGCGCGGATCGGCGCGCAGCGGCTCGGGCTTTCCGGCGCCCGTGACAAGGCGCCGGTTCGCCATCATGCAGCGGGCCCCTGCGCGGACGGAACCCCCGTCAGCCCCTCGTAGCCCTCCTGAGACGCTCCGCGGTGCTGGGGCGGCCGGGCGGTGAGCAGTTCGCGCGGGGTGCCCTCGAAGATCACCCGGCCGCCGCCCCGCCCCCCGTCCGGCCCGAGGCCGACCACCCGGTCGGTGTGCGCGACCGCGTCCAGGCTGTGCTCCACGACCACGACCACGACCACGACCACGACCACGACCGTGTTGCCGGGCCGCCCGCGCAGCACGACCGCGCGCTCGGCGGGCCGCCCACCGGCCGCTGGGCGACGACGATCGCCGGGGTGAGGCCCTCCAGGGCGTCGGCGTGGTGCCGCTCGTACGGGGGCGGCCGGTTGCGCACGAGCCGGGTGGACGTCTCGTTCGGCTGCCGCCGCGACTCCACCGCGACCGTGTCGGACACGACCGACGGCTTCCCCGGCCCCGAGACGCCGGTGACACGTCAGCCGGCCCCTCGGGATGCGGAGCGTGACGCCCTGGAGGTTGTTGTCCCAGGCCCCGGTGACGCTGAGGAACCCGCTCACGACGGGGACGTCAGGCGGGACACCCGACTTCTTCCGGCGTGGTTTCCCTCAGCTCCCCCTCCTCGAACAGCAGCCAGCGGGTGATGCCGAGCGACTTCAGGAACGGTATGTCGTGGCCGGCCACGATCAGCGCCCCCTCGTACGCGTCGAGCGCGCTGGTGAGCTGCCGCACGCTGGCCATGTCCAGGTTGTTGGTCGGCTCGTCCAGCATCAGCAGCTGCGGCGCGGGTTCGGCCAGCATCAGCGCGGCCAGTGCCGCCCGGAAGCGTTCGCCGCCGGACAGCGTCGCCGCCCGCTGGTCGGCGCGGGCACCCCGGAACAGGAAGCGCGCCAGGCGCGCGCGGATCCGGTTGCCGGTGGCGCCCGGCGCGAACCTGGCCACGTTCTCCGCGACGCTCAGCTCGCCGTCGAGGACGTCCAGGCGCTGCGGCAGGAACCGCAGCGGCACGTGTGCGGTCGCCTCGCCCGCCACCGGCTCCAGCTCCCCGGCGACCGTGCGCAGCAGCGTGGTCTTGCCCGCGCCGTTGCGCCCGATGAGCGCGATCCGTTCGGGGCCGTGCAGATCGAAGCCGTTCTTCACGCGGGCGCCGTGGACCAGCTCCAGGTCCCGCAGGGTGAGCACCGCCCGGCCGTGCGGCACGGCCGTGTACGGCAGGTCGACGCGGATCTCGTCGTCGTCGCGCACGGCCTCCACGGCGTCGTCGAGGCGCCCCTTCGCCTCGGCGAGTTTCTTCTCGTGCATGACGCGGTACTTGCCGGCGGACTGCTGGGCCGAGCGCGCACGCAGCTTCATCACCGCCCGCGGCTCGCGCTTGGTGTCGTACATCTTCTGCCCGTACCGCTTGCGCCGGGCCAGAACGACCTTGGCGTCGGCCAGTTCGCGTTTCTGCTTGCGCAGGTCCGACTCGGCGGCCCGCACCATGCGCTCGGCCGCCTCCTGCTCCACGGCCAGCGCCTTCTCGTACGCCGAGAGGTTCCCGCCGTACCAGGTGAGCGAGCCGGAACGCAGGTCGGCGATCTGGTCGACCAGTTCCAGCAGCTCGCGGTCGTGGCTGACCACGACCACCAGGCCCGGCCAGGAGGACACGGCCGAGTACAGCCGCCTGCGCGCGTACACGTCGAGGTTGTTGGTGGGCTCGTCCAGGAGCAGGACGTCGGGCCGGCGCAGCAGCAGCGCGGCCAGGTGCAGCAGTACCGACTCGCCGCCCGAGACCTCGCCGACGGTGCGGTCGAGCCCGACGTGGCCCAGCCCCAGTTCGCCGAGCGCGGCGAGGGCACGCTCCTCCACGTCCCAGTCGTCGCCGACGGTCTCGAAGTGCTCGTCGCTCACGTCACCCGCCTCGATGGCGTGCAGCGCGGCGCGCCGTCCGGCGATGCCGAGCGCCTCGTCGACCCGCAGGGCGGTGCCGAGTGTGACGCTCTGCGGCAGGTACCCCATCTCGCCGGCCACTTCGACGGTGCCGTCGGCCGGGGTGAGCCGGCCGGCGAGCAGCTTCAACAGGGTGGATTTCCCCGCCCCGTTGGCGCCGACGAGTCCGCTCCTGCCGGGTCCGAAGGCGGCGTCGAGCCCCTCGAACACGGCGGTGCCGTCGGGCCAGGCGAAGGACAGGGACGTACAGGTGAGGGAAGTGGACATACGGGGTCTCCGCGGTTGCTCGAAGCGGTCAGGGGCAAACGCGTATCGAGACACCGCGAAGCGGTCGGCCGCCGTCGGACGAGGGGAGGAAACGTCCCGAGGGCAGGCCCCGGGAGTGCCGGGGGTTCTGGGGTGCCGGAGGGCCGGGCACGAAAAGGGCCCTGCTCCGCAAGGGACGGCTCGAACGCCGAGGTCGCACGCGGCGTACACACGTGAGATACGTGTGACGCGGTGTCTCAGGACCTCAGACGAGCAACGTCCTTCTCCGATCGGCGGCAACAGAAGCGATACAGAACCTAAGAGAGACCGGTCGGCGTGTCAACGCGTTAACGCGGACCCGGCCCCGGTCCCACGGCCCCGAGGAGGCCCCGTGCCCGACGGATCGCTCTCACTGCCGGCCCGGCTCTGCCTGCTGGCCTGGGACCCCGCGCGGTCCACGGCCGACACCGCCCGGGTCCACCACCTGGTGCGCGCCGGCGCGCTCACCGAACTGGCCCAGCGCGGTCTGCTCACCGACGACGAGGGCATCGCGACCCCCGTCGACCTGGACTCCCGTACCGGGGACGCCGTGCTCGACGGGCTGCTGGAGCTCGTCCGGGAGTCGCTGCCGCACCGGTGGCGCACCTGGGTGCGGCGGCACGCCCGGGTGACCTTCGACGCCGTCCGGGAGCAGCTGGTGGCCGAGGGGTACCTGCGGGCCGAGAAGAAGCGTGTGCTCGGTGTCTTCCCGTCCGTGGACCACGTACTCGAGCGGGTCGCCGTGGCGCAGGCCCTCCGCGAGGAGACGCGGTACGTCCTGGAGGGGCCGCGGCCGGCCGGGGAAGTCTCCGTGCGGGACGCTGCCCTGGCCGCACTGGCGGCCGCCGCCGGACTGGGGGTCACGGAGGGAGCGGGGAGCGGGGCGCGCGGGCGGGACCGGATCACGGAGCTGACCGGGCGGTGCGGCGCGGCGGAGCCCGGGATGCGGAAGATCGTGGGCGAGGTGTGGGGCGCGGTGAGCGCCGAGACCGCCCGGGCACCGGCCTCCGCGGGCCGCTGAGCGGCCGCCCGCCACCGCGGAACCCCCGGGGGTCAGCAGCTCCCGCGCATCAGCTCCGCCAGCTCGTGGTCCAGGTCCAGCTGGAGGTGCTCAAGGCCCACCGGCACCAGCTCGCCGGTGGCCTGCAGGAAACGGCGCAGCTCGCCCGAGCGCACGTGGACCACCGCGGTGCCCTCGGGCGCGTGGAACTCCAGGACGGTGCGGTCGTACCCGTACGGGCGCACCCGGACGTCACCGTGACCGTCCGGCTCCCGCATCCCGGCGATGAGCAGCTCGCGGGAGAAGGTCCAGCAGACCTCCACGCCCTCCAGGGTGGCCGGGGCCGGGAAGGTCATGCGGACGGCGAACGGGTCGCAGCGGTCGTAGTGCAGGGTGGCGGGAATGCTCGGCATACGCGGTGCGGCGGCGACGAGACGCGCCTCGACGGGCTGCTCGATGACGGTTGACAACGCCTTGCTCCCTCGTGACGGCTGGACGGGCTTCGGGGGTGGTGCGGGCCGGGCACTGGAAGAGACGACGGAATCAGCCAATCCGTGCACACGAGAAGCGAGTGACCTCTGTCACCGCGTTCATGCGCGGGAGTGACGCGGCTCTCCTCGCGTGGGCCGCGAGCGCCGCGGTGCACTCGCGGCGCTCGCGCGCGTGGCGGCCGCGGCCCGCTGGACGGCGGTCACCCCCGCGCAGGCGCACCAGCGGCCGCACTGAAAGACAAGGCAGGCGAAGCAGACGGAGGCGGGCGACGTCCCTCGCGCCGGCCCACCGGCACCGACCTCACCACGGACGGCTGCCGCACCGGGCGGACGGTCGACACCGGGTCGTACGACAACGTGGACCGGATCCCGCGCCCGGGCGGTCCCCCGCGATGGCGAGGATCACTCCGCCGTCGCGGGGCTCGTTGCTCCCGGACGCCAGGACCACCCCCTGCTCGTACAGTCCGTCGAGCCAGGCCACATGGTCTTCCAGCACGGCGTCCACGGCTTCGAGCGGGGCGGTGTAGGACAGCTCCAGTACGAACTTGATCGCGAGCCTACTCCCGGGCTCCCGCAGGCTTGCGGCCATCATGACGACCGTGACCGTGCGGATCCCCGCCGACTGGTCCGCGACCGGGGAGCGGGCCAGCGCGGTCCAGGACGAACTGCGCGCCCGCGTGGTGCTCGACGAGCCCGGCCCGCCGTCCGGCACCGGCCGGGTGACCGGCGTGGACGTCGCCTACGACGACGAACGCGACGTCGTCGCGGCGGCGGCCGTCGTGCTGGACGCCGCGACCCTCGCCCTCGCCGTCGTCGCCGGGGCCACGGCCGTCGGGCGGATCTCCTTCCCCTACGTGCCCGGTCTGCTCGCCTTCCGGGAGATCCCGACCGTGCTCGCCGCCCTGGAGGCGCTGCCCTGCCCGCCCGGTCTGGTCGTGTGCGACGGCTACGGCCTGGCCCACCCGCGCCGCTTCGGCCTCGCGAGCCACCTGGGCGTGCTCACCGGCCTGCCCACGATCGGCGTGGCCAAGAACCCGTTCGCCTTCACGTACGAGGACCCGGACACCCCGCGCGGCAGTACCTCCCCGCTGCTCGCCGGCGCCGAGGAGGTCGGTCGTGCGGTGCGTACCCGCGACGCCGTGAAGCCGGTCTTCGTCTCCGTCGGGCACCGGGTGAGCCTCGGCAACGCCTGCGCCCACACGCCTGCCCTCGCTCCCGCCTACCGGCTGCCGGAGACCACCCGCAGGGCCGACGCCCTGTGCCGGAAGGCCCTGCGGGCGGCCGCCTGACCGCCGCCTAACCGGCCCGGCCCTCGATGCTCCAGCGGCCCACCTCCCGGTACGCCGAGTCGTAGATCTCCGAACCGTCGCCGGGCCGCAGTCCGTAGTGCTTCAGGTTGCCGCCCCAGTACCGCAGGATCCGCTGCAGCTCGCCGGTGGGGTCCTCGGCGAGCGCGCCCTCGTCCATGGTCACTTCGAGAAGGAACTTCATACCTTCAAGGGTTTCATTGAACTCCTTGTTGGTACTTTTCCGAGCCCCGCTCCCGGTGGTGCCGACACAAGGGCGTGCAAGTCCCCAATCGCGGTCGCGGGGCTGGTGGCGGCGGTGGTCGCGGGACTGCCCGCACCGGCGGGATGATGCGCAGGAGCGCCGGGTGGCCGGGACCGGGCCCGTTGGTCCGACCGGCTCGTCGGTCCGACCGGGCCCGGGGCGGCCCGTCAGCGGGTCGCGGCCACCCGGAAGCCGATGCCCGCCGCCCGCAGCCGCTCGGTCAGCGCGTCGCCCATCGCCACGGCCGTCGTGACCTGCCCGGCCGTCGGCGGCAGGGCGTCGAGGGCGAGACAGAGTGCCGCCTCGGCGAACATCTTGGCCGTCTCGTCGTACCCGGGGTCGCCACCCGCGACCTCGGTGAACACCTTCTTGCCACCGCCCTCGCCGACGAAGCGGACCGAGAACCAGCTCTCCGCCCGCCTCTCGGGGCCCGGCCCGTCGCCCGGCTTGAGCCGGCCGGACAGCCAGCGCCTCGCGGGCGGCACCTGGGCCGCCGCCACCAGGGCGCCCACGGCCGCCGCCCCGCCCACCGCGACGGGCAGGCGCCGTACGGCCGCGTAGTGGCGGTAGCGGAAGTCGGGGCCGTAGCGGTCCAGGCCCCTCGCGGAGCGCCGCACGATCTGCGCGTCGATGGTCGGCAGTGGCAGCGCCCAGGCTCCCACCTCCCAGGCGAACCGGGGCGCCCCCGCCGGTGTCACCACGCGGCGGCCCACCAGGCGGGGCTCGCACCGGCGGCGCTCCTGTGCGGCGGCCCGCAGTTGCCGCCCGCGCGCGAACTGACCCAGCGCCGAGGCGAAGGTCCCGCCCGAGAAGGTGGCGCCGACGGTCACGAAACCGTCCACGGCCAGCGGCACGTCCTCGGGCAGTTGCCGCACGGTGAAGTGCACGCCGAGGTCGTGCGGGACGGAGTCGAAGCCGCACGCGTGCACCAGGCGGGCGCCGGTCTCGCGCGCGCGGGCGTCATGGCGGACGTACGTCAGGTCCACGAACTCGGGTTCACCGGTGAGGTCGAGGTAGTCCGCGCCGGCGTCCGCGCAGGCGGCGACGAGCGCGTCACCGTACTGGACGTAGGGACCGACCGTCGTGGCCACCACGCGCGCGTGCTCGGCGAGTTCCCGCAGCGAGGCCGGATCGGACACGTCCGCGAGCAGCACACCGGCGTCGGCCGCGCCGGGCAGCCGTTCGCGCAGCCGGCGCAGCTTCTCCTCGCTGCGGCCGGCGATTGCCCAGCGCAGCCCGTCGGGCGCGTGTGCCGCGAGATACCGCGCGGTGAGCTCGCCGACGAACCCCGTCGCCCCGAAGAGCACGACGTCGTACGGCCGGTCGGCCCTTTTCAGCCTGTTCATGACATCCCTTTCCCGCTCACCCGGCGACCCCTCGTCACCCGTCGGCAGCCCCTGGGTCCGCAGCACGCGCCGTCGCCGGTGGCCGAGGCTAGCGTGAGGACCGCGAAGCCGGAGAGGAGCCTGCACCATAATTGGCTAAGCGCTTGCTCGCCCGGGCCTTGTGCCCAGTGGAACACGTTCTTAGCATCACTGGTGTTACATCGGTTGTGTCACGGAGCTGGGGGCTGGATGTCGGAAGCGAAGACGCGGACGCCGGGCGCCGAGGGCCCGCTCGCCGGTGTGCGCGTGATCGAGCTGGCCGGCATCGGGCCCGGGCCCTTCGCCGCCATGCTCCTGGCCGATCTGGGCGCCGACGTCGTCCGCGTCGACCGCCCCGGCGGGCCCGGCCTCGGAATCGACCCCGCGAGCGACGTCACCCACCGCAACAAGCGCTCCGTGGTCGTCGACCTCAAGGCACCGGACGGCCCCGCCCGGGTCCTCGACCTCGCCGAACGCGCCGACGTCCTGATCGAGGGCTACCGCCCCGGTGTCGCCGAACGGCTCGGCGTCGGCCCCACGCCCTGCCACGCCCGCAATCCGCGCCTCGTCTACGGCCGCATGACCGGCTGGGGGCAGCAGGGCCCGCTCGCCCAGCGCGCCGGGCACGACATCGGGTACATCGCGCTCACCGGCACCCTCGGCATGATCGGCAGCCCCGACGAGCCACCGGCCGTCCCCGCCAACCTTCTCGGCGACTACGCGGGCGGTTCCCTCTACCTGGTCGTCGGTGTCCTCGCCGCCCTGCACCACGTGCGCGCGAGCGGCACCGGTCAGGTCGTGGACGCCGCCATCGTCGACGGCACCGCCCACCTCTCCTCGATGATCCACGGCATGCTCGCCGCGGGCGCCTGGCAGGACCGGCGCGGCGCCAACCTCCTCGACGGCGGCTGCCCCTTCTACGGCACCTACGAGACCGCCGACGGCCGGTACATGGCGGTCGGCGCCCTGGAGCCGCGGTTCTACGCCGAGTTCATGGAACTCCTCGGCATCCCCGGCCAGGCACCGGCGCGCGACGACACGGCCCGCTGGCCCGAGCTGCGCGCGGCCGTCGCCGCCCGGTTCAGGTCCCGTACCCGCGACGCGTGGACGGCCGTCTTCGAGGACTCCGACGCCTGCACCGTCCCGGTGCTGTCGCTGCGCGAGGCCCCGCACCACCCGCACCTCGCCGCCCGCGGCACCTTCACCGACCACGGCGGCATCACCCAGCCCGCCCCCGCGCCCCGCTTCTCCGCGACCCCCACCGCCGTACGCACCGGGCCCGCCCTGCCGGGCGCCGACGCCGAGGCCGTGGCCCGCGACTGGGACCTGCCTCCGGCGTCCCTCCCGAACCCCGCAGTGCACAACCCCCAGTGAAAGGCCTGCCAGTGACCACCGAAGCGTACGTGTACGACGCGATCCGCACCCCGCGCGGACGCGGCAAGGCGAGCGGCGCCCTGCACGGCACGAAGCCCGTCGACCTGGTCGTCGGCCTCATCCACGAGATCCGCGCCCGCTTCCCCGGCCTGGACCCGGCCGCCGTCGACGACATCGTGCTCGGCGTGGTGGGCCCCGTCGGCGACCAGGGCTCCGACATCGCCCGCATCGCCGCCGTCGCCGCCGGACTGCCGGACACCGTGGCCGGTGTCCAGGAGAACCGCTTCTGCGCCTCGGGCCTGGAGGCCGTCAACCTGGCCGCCGCCAAAGTGCGTTCGGGCTGGGAGGACCTGGTGCTCGCGGGCGGCGTCGAGTCCATGTCCCGGGTGCCGATGGCCTCGGACGGCGGCGCCTGGTTCAACGACCCGATGACCAACCTCGCCACCAACTTCGTCCCCCAGGGCATCGGCGCCGACCTGATCGCCACCATCGAGGGCTTCTCGCGCCGCGACGTCGACGAGTACGCGGCCCTCTCCCAGGAACGCGCGGCCGCCGCCTGGAAGGACGGACGCTTCGAGCGCTCCGTGGTCCCCGTGCGGGACCGCGCCGGACTCACCGTGCTCGACCACGACGAGCACCCGCGCCCCGGCACCACCGCCGACTCCCTCGCCGGGCTCAAGCCGTCCTTCGCCGACATCGGCGAGCTGGGCGGCTTCGACGCCGTGGCGCTGCAGAAGTACCACTGGGTCGAGAGGATCGACCACGTCCACCACGCGGGCAACTCCTCCGGCATCGTGGACGGCGCCTCCCTGGTCGCCATCGGCACCAAGGAGGTCGGCGACCGCTACGGCCTCGCCCCGCGCGCCCGGATCGTCTCCGCCGCAGTCTCCGGCTCCGAGCCCACCATCATGCTCACCGGCCCCGCCCCGGCCACCCGGAAGGCGCTCGCCAAGGCCGGGCTGACCATCGACGACATCGACCTGGTCGAGATCAACGAGGCGTTCGCGGCGGTCGTCCTGCGCTTCGTCAAGGACATGGGCCTGACCCTGGACAAGGTCAACGTCAACGGCGGCGCGATCGCCCTCGGCCACCCGCTCGGCGCCACCGGCGCCATGATCCTCGGCACGCTCGTCGACGAACTGGAGCGCCAGGACAAGCGGTACGGCCTCGCCACCCTGTGCGTGGGCGGCGGCATGGGCATCGCCACGATCGTCGAACGCATCTGACCCCCTCCCGACGGATTCCCTGGAGCACACCCTCATGAGCACCGAGCCCACCACCATCCGCTGGGAACAGGACGACACCGGAATCGTCACCCTCGTCCTCGACGACCCCGACCAGTCCGCGAACACCATGAACCGGGCGTTCCGCGAGTCCCTCGCGGCGATCACCGACCGCCTGGAGGCCGAGAAGGACTCGATCCGCGGCGTCATCGTCACCTCCGCCAAGAAGACCTTCTTCGCCGGCGGCGACCTGCGCGACCTGATCCGCGTCACGCCCGGGACGGCCCAGGACCTCTTCGACGGCGGCATGGCCATCAAGCGGAACCTGCGCCGCATCGAGACCCTCGGCAGGCCCGTCGTGGCCGCGGTGAACGGCGCGGCCCTCGGCGGCGGTTACGAGATCGCCCTCGCCTGCCACCACCGCGTCGCCCTCGACGCCCCCGGTTCCAAGATCGGCTGCCCCGAGGTCACCCTCGGCCTGCTTCCCGGAGGCGGCGGCGTCGTCCGCACCGTCCGCATGCTCGGCATCACCGACGCCCTGCTGAAGGTGCTCCTCCAGGGCACCCAGTACTCCCCGCGCCGCGCCCAGGAGAACGGCCTGGTCGACGAGGTCGCCGACACCCGCGAGGACATGCTCGCCAAGGCCCGCACCTTCATCGACGCCCACCCCGAATCCGCGCAGCCCTGGGACCGGCCGGGCTACCGCATCCCCGGCGGTACGCCCTCCCACCCGAAGTTCGCGGCCAACCTGCCCGCCTTCCCCGCCAACCTGCGCAAGCAGACCAACGGCGCCCCCTATCCGGCGCCGCGCAGCATCATGGCCGCCGCCGTCGAGGGTTCCCAGGTCGACTTCGAGACCGCCCAGGTCGTCGAGGCCCGCTACTTCGTCGAGCTGGCCGCCGGGCAGATCTCCAAGAACATGATCCAGGCGTTCTTCTTCGACCTCCAGGCGGTGAACTCCGGCGCCAACCGCCCCAAGGGCGTCGAACCCCGCGAGGTCACCAAGGTGGCCGTCCTCGGCGCCGGGATGATGGGTGCGGGCATCGCGTACTCGTGCGCCCGCGCGGGCATCGACGTCGTCCTGAAGGACGTCTCGCCGGAGGCGGCGCTCAAGGGCAAGGCCTACTCCGAGGCGCTGTGCGCCAAGGCCGTCGCCAAGGGCCGTACCAGTCGGGAGAAGGCCGGCGCGCTCCTCGCCCGCATCACGCCGACCGCCGAGGCGGCCGACCTGGCGGGCTGCGACGCGGTGATCGAGGCGGTCTTCGAGGACACCTCGCTCAAGCACAAGGTGTTCCAGGAGATCGAGCACGTCGTCGCCCCGGACGCGCTGCTGTGTTCCAACACCTCGACGCTGCCCATCACGGCGCTGGCCGAGGGCGTCGAGCGCCAGGCGGACTTCATCGGGCTGCACTTCTTCTCGCCGGTCGACAGGATGCCGCTCGTCGAGATCATCAAGGGCGGGCGGACCGGGGAGGAGGCGCTGGCGCGGGCCTTCGACCTGGTCCGCCAGATCAAGAAGACGCCGATCGTCGTCAACGACTCGCGTGGCTTCTTCACCTCCCGGGTCATCGGCCACTTCATCAACGAGGGGGTGGCGATGGTCGGTGAGGGCGTCGAGCCCGCCTCCGTCGAACAGGCGGCGGCCCAGGCGGGCTACCCGGCCAAGGTCCTGTCCCTGATGGACGAGCTGACCCTCACCCTCCCGCGAAAGATCCGCAACGAGACGAAGCGCGCCGTGGAGGAGGCGGGCGGCACCTGGACCGCCCACCCCGCCGAGTCCGTCATCGACCGCATGGTCGACGAGTTCCGGCGCCCCGGCCGCAGCGGCGGCGCCGGGTTCTACGAGTACGGGGACGACGGCAGGCGGGCGGGACTCTGGCCGGGCCTGCGCGAGCACTTCACCAGGCCCGGGTGCGAGATCCCCTTCGCGGACATGCAGGAGCGCATGCTCTTCGCGGAAGCGCTCGACTCGGTCAAGCTCCTGGAGGAGGGCGTGCTGACCTCCGTCGCCGACGCCAACATCGGCTCGATCTTCGGCATCGGCTTCCCCGGCTGGACCGGTGGCGTCCTCCAGTACGTCAACGGCTACGAGGGCGGCCTGCCGGGCTTCGTCGCCCGCGCTCGTGAGCTGGCCGACCGCTACGGCGAGCGCTTCACGCCGCCCGCGCTCCTGGTGGAGAAGGCGGACAAGGGGGAGATCTTCACCGACGGCCGCTGAGGCGCCGCCCCGGCCGAGGCGCCGCCCCGGCCGAGGCGCCGCCTCAGCCGAGGCGCCGCCTCGGTCGGGGACGCCTCAGCCCTCGCCGCCCCCGTCGAGCCACTCGCGCAGTTCCTCGCGCAGCGACCGCTGGAACGTGGTCAGCAGCGCCTGCACCACGAGCGGGTGCATGTGCGCCGACAGCGACCGCACGTCCGGCGTGTCGCGTTCGGCGACCGCGTCGCGCAGCAGCCGCGACAGGTCGCGGGCGGCGGCGCGGGAGTGCTCGAGCAGGGCCGTACGGGCGGCGAGGACCGTCTCGGGGGAGAAGGGGACGTCGAGCAGCTCGACGCCGAGCCGGAGCAGACCCGCGTCGACCCGGTAGGCACCGCCGTCCGGGGCGTCCGCGTACCGGGTGACGACGTCCATCGCCGTCAGCCGCTCCACCTCCTCGTCGGTCAGCGGCCGGCCCGCTCGCCGGCCCAGTTCCTCGCGCGTGACGCGCTCCACCGTCTCCGGCGCCCAGGAGGCCACCACCGCGCGGTGCAGCGCCAGGTCGTGGGGGCTCAGGTCGTCCGGGAGCCGCTTCAGGTACCGCTCGATCGCGGCCAGCGTCATGCCCTGGTGCTGCAACTCCTCGATCAGCGCGAGGCGGGCCAGGTGCTCCCGGCCGTAGTGCCCCACCCGGCGCGGACCGAGCACCGGCGGCGGCAGGAGCCCTCTGGTGCCGTAGAAGCGGACCGTGCGCACCGTGACACCGGCCCGCGCGGCCAGCTCGTCGATCGTGAGGGTCGGCTCCTCGGTGTCGGTCGTCGTCATGTGCAGCAGTATCGCTGTCCCACCAGTGCTGTGAAAGCTCCCGCCCCCCCTTGCCCGCCCCGTGCGGGCCGTCGGCTGATCTTTGTGCGAAGACGCGCTGGGTGGCATGAGCCACCCCAAAGCCACGCAGAGCCTGGGCAGGTGCCGTGTCGTCCCTGCCGTCGAGGAGCGGTGCGGGCCCGGGACACACGTCCGCCCCGCCGCCGAGCGCGCCGGGTACCCGGCCGGCACCTACGGGACCTGGACCGGCCCCGTCACCGGCGACCCGGGCGGGCAGACCGCCGGCGACGGCCAGGAACGCATCCCGCGCAACGTGCCGGGCGTGAAGCACGCGGTCGGCCTGCTCGTCGAGAGCCGCGTCGACGCCCTCACGGACGCCGAGCGGGAGGACCCGGCCCTCAACCCCCGGCGCCGGGCGGACTCCCGGCTCGCCGCCCTGGACGGCATGTCCCGCTTCGCGGACCGGCGGTGCGGGCGGGTCGGGCGGGTCGGGGCGGCCACCGGTGCCGCGCCCCGGGCGGGCCTGGCCGACACCGGGCCCGTGTACCCGGGCGGCGCGGACAACGACCCGGCCGAGGGCGTCCGAGGTCGTCCGGGTCCCGGCCTGCGGCCGCCGGCTGACACCCGCCCGGTACGCCGACATCCAGGATGAACTCGCCCTGCACGGTGTACAAGCGCGCCCGGCCGGGGAGGAGGGCGCCTACGTACCGTTGCGCCAGTCGCAGCGCGCCCTGGTGCCGCTGCTCCTGGACGAGCGTGCGACGTACCACCTGACGGTGGGTGAGCCTGACACCGACTGCTGAGAGGTGAGTTCCGCGTCGTGCGTGGTAGGGGCGTAGCGGAGGAGTATTTTCGGCCTCATCGACCTGAAAGGTGCCGCCTGTGACGCAGGACCGACCAAGCGACATGGAAGAGCACGAGGGGAGCGCGCTTCCGGGTTCGGAAACGGGCCTGCCGGGGCAGGAGCACAAGCCCCGGACCGACCGCGTCGTCTTCGGCGTCACGGCCGCCCTGACCCTGGCGTTCGTCATCTGGGGCGCCGCCGCCACCGACTCGCTGGAGGACGTCTCCAGTACCATGCTCGGCGGCCTCATCCACAACGGCGGCTGGGGGTTCATGCTGGCCGCCTCCGGGTTCGTGGTCTTCGCCCTCTGGCTCGCGGCCAGCCGCTACGGCCGTATCCACCTGGGGGCCGAGGGCGAGGAACCCGAGTTCCGGACCGTGTCCTGGGTCGCCATGATGTTCAGCGCCGGCATGGGCATCGGTCTGATGTTCTACGGCGTGAGCGAGCCGCTGGCGCACTACACCACGCCCCCGCCCGGCACCAGCCCGGCCGACTCCGGCGACCGCATGGCGACGGCCATGGCCACCACCCTGTTCCACTGGACGCTCCACCCGTGGGCGATCTACGCGGTGGTCGGTCTCGGCATCGCCTACAGCACCTTCCGCAGGCGCCGCAGGCAGACCATAAGCGCCGTGTTCACCCCGCTCATCGGCGAGAGGCACGCCAACGGCGTCGGCGGCCGGGTCATCGACATCCTGGCCATCATCGCGACGGTCTTCGGATCCGCGGCCTCCCTGGGCCTCGGCGCGCTGCAGATCGGCTCCGGCATGGAGAAGCTCGACTGGATGGACAAGGTCAGCACCGGGCTGCTCGTCGGCATCATCGCGGTGCTGACGGTGGCTTTCGTGGCCTCCGCGATCTCCGGTGTCGAGAAGGGCATCCAGTGGCTGTCCAACACCAACATGGTGCTGGCGCTCCTGCTCGCCGTGTTCGTCTTCGTCGCGGGCCCGACGATCCTCATCCTCGACCTGCTGCCGACCTCGGTCTTCGCCTATCTCGGCGACCTGCCCGAAATGGCCGGCCGCACCGAGATCAGCGGCGGCAAGGGCGTCGCGGACTGGCTGAGCAGCTGGACCGTCTTCTACTGGGCGTGGTGGATCTCCTGGACGCCCTTCGTCGGCATGTTCATCGCCCGCATCAGCCGGGGCCGGACCATCCGCCAGTTCATCGGCGGCGTCATCCTGGTGCCCAGCACGGTCAGCCTGATCTGGTTCGCGATCTTCGGCGGCTCGGCGATGCGCTTGCAGGAGCAGCACCGCTTGGGCGACGACACGACCCCCGAGGGCCGGCTCTTCGCCGTGCTGCAGGAGTACCCCATCGCCACCGCCACCAGCCTGCTGGTGATGATCCTCGTCGGCATCTTCTTCGTGTCGGGAGCCGACGCGGCCTCCATCGTGATGGGCACCCTCTCGCAGAAGGGCGCGCTCGAACCCAGCCGCTGGGTGGTGGTCTTCTGGGGTGTGGTGACCGGCGCGGTCGCGGCCATCATGCTCCTGATCGGCAGCGGCGAGGCGGACGCGCTCACCGGTCTGCAGAACCTGACGATCCTCGCGGCGGCGCCCTTCGTCATCGTGATGATCTTCATGTGCGTCGCCCTCATGCGCGACCTGCGCCGTGACCCCCTCATCGTGCGCGGCGAGATGGCCTCCGAGGCGGTCGGTCTGGCCGTCATCGAGGGCCACAAGCAGTACGAGGGCGACTTCGAGATCCGCATCGGGCCCGGCCCCGGCACGGAGGTGGAGGGCGACCCGATCGGCAAGCACCACGGCTGACCCCCGGGCCGGCCGGCCGGAACGACGGCGTCAGCAGGCGAGCCGGGCCGCCTCCTGAGCGCAGCCCCAGGCCACGGTCACGCCCGCGCCGCCGTGACCGTAGTTGTGCACCAGTGGCCGCCCGTCCGGAAGTGTCCCGCGCTCCAGGCGCACCGCGTCCCGGGCCGGCCGCAGGCCCACCAGGTGCGCGAGCACCCTGGCCCCGGCGATCTCGGGCCGCAGGGCCGCGCACCGGCGCACGACGGCCTCCGCGACCGCCGGGTCCGGCTCGGCCGACCAGACGTCCTCCTCGGCCGTGCCGCCCAGCAGCAGCCGGCCCGGCTGCGGAAGGAAGTACGTCAGCTCACCGGAGACGGGATCGGTGGAGACCAGCCACGTCCGGATGCCCGGGTTCTCCACGACGACCAGCTGCCCGCGCACCGGACGCACGGCCGCGTCCGGCACGAGGTCACGGGCTCCCAGGCCCGTGCAGTTGACCACGACCGGCGCGTCCGCCTCGGCCAGGTCGGTCACCGCACGGGCCTCCACCGTGCCGCCGGCCGCCGTCAGCCGCCCCCGCAGCCAGGGCAGATGAGTCGACATGTCGATGAGCGGCAGCCGTGCCCACAGTCCCGGCCCGGCGTACTCCGCGGCGGTCGCCGCACGCAGCCCCGGCAGCCGGGCCGCGGCCCACGCGCCCACCTCCTCCGGGCCGGTCTCGCCGAGCACCCCTTCGCGCATGCGCACGCCGGTCACGTCGGGCCGCGCCGCCAGCTCCTCGTACACGTCCAGGGAACGCAGCGCCCACGTGCGCGCCAGTTCCACCGGCTCGATCCGGTACGGCCACCACAGTCCCCCCGCGACCACCGAGGTGGTCTCCTCGACGGGCTCCCGCGTCCACAGCCGCACCCGCCTGCCCCGCTCGGCGAGGACGACGGCCGTCGTCAGCCCGATCACCCCGCCGCCGACCACGACGACTTCGCCATCCAGTTCGGTTTCCACACCAGGACGATAGGGCCTGCCCGGCGGATCACGCCCCGGTCGCGGGACCGCCCATCGCGGCATCGGCCGTACCGGTTCCCCGGCGCCGAGTACCGCACGGCCCCCGCCGCCCTGCCGTCGGCTCCGCGCGCACTTCCGCTGCCGGGTCCTGCCCGTCGGTGCCCGAGTCGCCCTGGCCGTCGGCTCTGTGCGCACCCCCGCCGCCCTGCCCGTCGGCTCCCTGCGCACTTCCGCCGCCGGGCCCTGCCCGTCGGTGCCCGCGTCGCCCTGCCCGTCGGCTCGCCGGGGCACTGCGCACCCTCGGTCTCGGCGTCGGCGTCGGCGTCGGCGCCGGCATCGCCCACGACGCCCGCGGGGTGCCGGCCGACGAGCTGCGGGTCCCCGGGGCCGTCGCCTTCGGCCGCGCGGTCACCGAGGGGGGCGCGCGTCCGTACGCCGGGTCTTCGCGGACGCCGGGGTGGGCCCGGCCCATGGCGACGGCCTCGCCCCGGTCGTCCCGCTGCCCGGCGCCCGGATCGAACACGCCCGGACCGCGGTCCGGCCGCACGCCGCCGCCGGATCCGCCCGACGGCGAATGCCGCCGCCGCGGCCGGCGAGGTCACCTCG
Organism: Streptomyces sp. NPDC048392; assembly: GCF_043200575.1. NCBI lineage: Bacteria > Bacillati > Actinomycetota > Actinomycetes > Kitasatosporales > Streptomycetaceae > Streptomyces > Streptomyces sp. NPDC048392. Next base: position 25,935 of record NZ_JBICYB010000024.1, on the reverse strand, counting down.
TCGTGCCGGGTGCGGCTCGCCGCGTGCCGCCTCGTCCGCCTCCGCCGGACCCACGCCCACGGGGTCTTCGACGGCGTGCCCGGGCCGGGCGGCCACCGCGCCGCCCGGGAGGCGGTCGCGGTGGAGGGGAGGCCTGCGTCGTGGCCGGGACACCGGAAGCGTGCTGGTGGCGTCGGTGACGCGGGGAGACCCGGGCGGGCCGGGGAGACCGGCCGGGGCCGGGGAGACCCGGCTGAGCGGACGCCGGAGCGCCGCTAGGATCGACGGTCTGATGACTGCCACCCTCGTCGCCAAGAACCTCGCCGCCGGCCACGGAGACCGCTCCCTGTTCACCGGGCTCGACCTCGTCGTCGCGCCCGGCGACGTCGTCGGCCTCGTCGGGGCCAACGGCGCGGGCAAGTCCACCCTCCTGCGGATGCTCGCCGGGCTGACCGCCCTGGAACAGGGCGAGCTGCGCCTGTCCCCGCCGGCCGCCGCCGTCGGCCACCTCCCGCAGGAGCCGGAGCGCCGCCCCGGCGAGACCGTCCGGGAGTTCCTGGCCCGCCGCACCGGCGTCGCCGACGCCCAGCGCGCCATGGACGAGGCCACCCAGGCCCTGGTCGACGGCGCCCCCGGCGCCGACGACGCGTACGCGACCGGCCTGGAGCGCTGGCTGGCCCTGGGCGGCGCCGACCTCGACGACCGGGCGGGGGAGACCGCCGACGCGCTGGGCCTGACGGTCGACCTGGACCAGCCCATGACCTCGCTGTCCGGCGGCCAGGCAGCCCGCGCCGGTCTCGCCTCCCTCCTCCTGTCCCGTTACGACGTCTTCCTGCTCGACGAGCCGACCAACGACCTCGACCTGGACGGCCTGGAGCGCCTCGAACGGTTCGTGACCGGCCTGCGCGCCGGCACCGTCGTCGTCAGCCACGACCGCGAGTTCCTCACCCGCACCGTCACCAAGGTCCTCGAACTCGACCTCGCCCAGCGGCAGATCAACCTCTACGGCGGCGGCTACGAGGCGTACCTGGAGGAACGCGAGGTGGCCCGCCGGCACGCCCGCGACGACTTCGAGGAGTATGCCGACAAGCGGTCCTCCCTCCAGGACCGGGCCCAGACGCAGCGCACCTGGATGGACAAGGGCGTCAAGAACGCCCGGCGCAAGGCGGGCAACGACAACGACAAGATCGGCCGCAAGTTCCGCAGCGAGGCCAGCGAGAAGCAGGCCGCCAAGGCCCGCCAGACCCAGCGCATGATCGAGCGCCTGGAGGTCGTCGAGGAACCGCGCAAGGAGTGGGACCTGCGCATGGAGATCGCGTCGGCGCCGCGCTCCGGCGCGGTGGTCGCCACGCTGCGCGACGCCGAGGTCCGGCGCGGCGACTTCACGCTCGGCCCGGTCTCCCTCCAGATCGACTGGGCGGACCGGGTGGCGGTGACGGGAGCCAACGGCGCGGGCAAGTCCACCCTCCTCGGCGCCCTCCTGGGCCGCGTCCCGCTCGACGCCGGACACGCGATGCTCGGCTCCGGGGTCCTGCTCGGCGAGGTCGACCAGGCCCGCAAGCTGTTCCACGGCCCCGAGGGTCTGCTCGACGCCTTCCGTGCCGCCGTCCCCGGCATGGAACCGGCGGAGATCCGCACCCTCCTGGCCAAGTTCGCCCTCAGGGCGGACCACGTCACGCGCCCGGCCTCCACCCTCTCCCCGGGCGAACGCACGAGGGCCGCCCTCGCCCTCCTCCAGGGCAGCGGCGTCAACCTCCTGGTCCTGGACGAGCCGACCAACCACCTCGACCTACCGGCCATCGAACAGCTGGAGTCGGCCCTCGACACCTACCGGGGCACCCTCCTCCTGGTCACGCACGACCGCCGCATGCTGAACGCGGTGAAGGTCACCCGCCGCCTGGAGGTGACGGACGGCAAGGTGGCGGAGAGCCGCACCTAGCCGCGGCCGGACGCGCCGCCGCGACCACGGGCCGTGGTGCGGGGCCCCCGGCTGCGGGCAGTCCTGGCGCTGGGCGGCACGGGTGGGCCCGGCGGCCCCGGCAGGCGCCGGGCGCGCACTCCACCCCGCGCCTGCCCCACCCCGCGCCTATGCCAGTCCGGCCCGCCGCAGCGCCTCGGCCATCGCCCCGTCGGCCGGAGCGGGCGCTGCGGACGGCCGCCCCCTGCCCCCGCCGGAGGCCGACCGCTGCTGCCGCTGCCGAGGCGGCTTCCCGCCCCGCTCCCGCTTCTGCTCCCCCTGCGCGTCCCGCGGGGCAGCCTCGTCGTCCAACCGCAACGTCAACGAGATCCGCTTCCGCGGGATGTCGACGTCCATCACCTTCACCTTCACGATGTCCCCGGGCTTCACCACGTCCCGCGGGTCCTTCACGAACGTCTTCGACATCGCGGACACGTGCACGAGCCCGTCCTGATGCACACCGACGTCCACGAACGCCCCGAAGGCGGCGACATTCGTGACGACGCCCTCCAGCACCATCCCGGACGACAGGTCGGAGATCTTCTCCACGCCCTCCTTGAAGGTGGCCGCCCTGAAGGCGGGCCGCGGGTCGCGCCCCGGCTTCTCCAGCTCCCGCAGGATGTCCGTGACCGTCGGCAGACCGAACGTCTCGTTCACGAACTCCGCCGGTTCGAGCGACCGCAGCACCGACGTGTTGCCGATCAGCCCAGCCACCTCCTGCCCCGCGGTCTTCACCATCCGGCGCACCACCGGGTACGCCTCGGGGTGCACGCTGGACGCGTCGAGCGGGTCGTCGCCGCCCCGGATCCGCAGGAAGCCCGCGCACTGCTCGTACGCCTTGGGGCCGAGCCGCGGCACCTTCTTCAGCGCGGTGCGCGAGGTGAACGGGCCGTTCGCGTCGCGGTGCGCCACGATGTTCTCGGCGAGCCCGGAGGTGATGCCGGAGACCCGGGCGAGCAGCGGCGCGGAGGCCGTGTTGACGTCCACACCCACGCCGTTCACACAGTCCTCGACCACCGCGTCAAGCGAGCGCGACAGCTTCACCTCGGACAGGTCGTGCTGGTACTGACCGACGCCGATCGACTTCGGGTCGATCTTCACCAGCTCGGCCAGCGGATCCTGCAGCCGCCGGGCGATCGAGACCGCGCCGCGCAGCGAGACGTCCATGTCCGGCAGTTCCTGGGAGGCGAAGGCGGAGGCCGAGTACACGGAGGCGCCCGCCTCGGAGACCATCACCTTCGTGAGCTTCAGCTCCGGGTGCTTGGCGATGAGTTCCCCGGCGAGTTTGTCGGTCTCGCGGGAGGCAGTGCCGTTGCCGATGGCGATCAGGTCGACCGTGTGCTCCTTCGCCAGCCGCACCAGCTTGGCGATCGCCTCGTCCCAGCGGTTGGCGGGGACATGCGGATGGATCACGTCCGTGGCCACGACCTTGCCGGTCGCGTCGACCACGGCGACCTTCACGCCGGTACGGAAACCGGGGTCGAGGCCGAGCGTCGCCCGGGTGCCCGCCGGGGCGGCAAGCAGCAGATCGCGCAGGTTGGCGGCGAAGACGTCGACCGCCTCGTCCTCGGCGGCGGTGCGCAGCCGCAGCCTGAGGTCGATGCCGAGGTGCACCAGGATGCGGGTCCGCCAGGCCCAGCGGACGGTGTCCCCCAGCCACTTGTCCGCGGGCCGGCCGCGGTCGGCGATCCCGAACCGGCTCGCCACGGTCGCCTCGTACGACGACGGGCCCTCGGTGGCCTCCTCGGGCTGCAGGACGAGGTCGAGCACGTCCTCCTTCTCGCCGCGCAGCATCGCGAGGACGCGATGCGAGGGCAGCTGGGTGAACGGCTCGGCGAAGTCGAAGTAGTCGGCGAACTTGGCGCCGGCCTCCTCCTTGCCGTCCTTGACCCTGGCGACGAGCCTCCCGCGGGCCCACATCCGCTCACGCAGCTCGCCGATCAGGTCGGCGTCCTCCGAGAACTTCTCCGTGAGGATCGAGCGCGCGCCGTCCAGGGCGGCCTGCGGATCGGCCACCCCCCTGTCGGCGTCGACGAACGCGGCCGCCGCGGTGAGCGGGTCCACCGACGCGTCGGCGAGCAGGGCCTCGGCCAGTGGCTCCAGCCCCGCCTCGCGCGCGATCTGCGCTTTCGTCCGCCGCTTCGGCTTGAACGGCAGGTAGATGTCCTCCAGGCGCGCCTTCGTCTCCGCCGCGCGGATGCGCGCCTCCAGCTCCTCGGTGAGCCTGCCCTGCTCGCGCACCGAGTCGAGGATCGCCGTGCGCCGCTCCTCCAGCTCCCGCAGATAACGCAGCCGTTCCTCGAGCGTGCGCAGCTGCGCGTCGTCGAGCATCTCGGTCGCTTCCTTGCGGTAGCGGGCGATGAAAGGCACCGTCGAGCCGCCGTCGAGCAGCTCCACGGCGGCCTTCACCTGCCGTTCCCGCACGCCGAGCTCGTCGGCGATCCTGCTTTCGATGGACCTCACGTCGATGGACGTGCTGGGCCCGGGTGTCGTCACGATCCCTTACCGCCTTCTCACTGAGGTTGCGCGGCAATTGTGGCAGGTGACACCGACAATCGGGGATCTGGGCGCCGCCCCGGCCGGTCGGACGCGACGGGGACCGGGACCGAAGCCGGGACCGCGACCGAAACCGGGACCGGGGTCAGCTCCTGTGGCCCCGCGTCGAGGACGAGGCCCCGCCGAAGAGCCGGGCCAGGGCCCGGAAGGGAAGCGTCACCACGGTGGCGATCGCGCCACCGATCTGGCGCAGCACGTCTGCGATGGCACGGAACACGAGGAGCCCCTTTCCTATCCCGGCCCCTCCGGCCGGGAGCCTTACGGGTACCTCCGAATCGGCCCCGCACGCCCCCTCGCGTGTCTGTTCGTATGCCGGGTCGTACCTTCGGGCGCGTCCTCAGCGCCCGGCGAGCAGGTCCGCGGGGAAGGCGCCCGCGCCGAGTGCCGTACGCGCGAAGGCTGTTGCGAGCTCCGTCAGGCGGGCCACGCCCTCCGCTCCCAGGTGCGCGTAGGGCGCCGCGTCCAGCCGGTCCGTCTCCCGTTCGATCCTCTCGCGCAGCGCGGTGCCCTCCTCGGTCAGCCCACCGGCCGCGTCGATCAGCCCGCGGTCGCGCAGCCGCCCGGTGGCCGCGTCCCACTCCTCCCGGGTCCAGCCCCGGGTGGTGAAGATCCACTTCGGCGCCATGCCCTTGCCGGTCGCGGTGTGCGTCACCAGCGCCTCCAGGCCGTCCAGCCCCGCGGTCATGAGCGCGGCGAGGTGGCCGTCGCCCCGGTGCTCGCGCAGCAGTGTCGCCGCGTGCCAGTACGCCAGGTGCGGCGCGTCGGGAACGGGCAGGTCGGCATGGGCCGAGTAGAGCGGGCGGGCGCTGCGCGTGCAGCCCTCGGCGGCGCGCAGGGCCAGGCCGGCGGCCTCCGACATCTCGGCCGACGCGAGGGTCTCCTCGCCCAGCAGACGCCGCAGCGTCGCGTCGACGGCGCGCGCGCGTGCCGCCAGCGCCTGCTCCGGCGTGACCGTCCTCCACACGGCGGGCACGTGCCGGGCGACGAGGTCGTGCTTGTAGTTGTAGAAAGCCGCCGTCACGGCACCCGCCCCGACCGGCCCCAGCGCGGCGGCGCGCACCGCGAAGTTGACGGCCCGGGCGTCGGTGACCCCGAGGGCGGCCAGTTCCCGGCCCAGATCGGGCGAGAAGTAGTGCGTCGAGTGCAGCGAGTTGAGCGCGTTGTGGCAGCGGCGGCCCGAGCGGGCGCCGGCGGCGGCAGTTGTCATGCCACGCACGTTACCAACCGCTCAGTACGTCCTCCAGGCGTGAGTACCGCATGCCAGGAAAGGGCGGCCGGATCGCCGGGGACGACCACCCCGGGGCGGTCCAGCCGCTGACCGAGTACGGCTCGCAGCCGCCCTACGGCGCCGGATCCCCGGCCGAGGCGCCCGCGCACCTCGTCGAGGAGTTCCGTGCCGGGGGCCGGTTCATCCTGACGTGGGCACACTCCAGCCGAAACGCGGCTGTCTGCGTTCCAGGAAGGCGGCGACCCCCTCCGCGGTGTCGCCGCTGCCGCGTGCCTGCGCCGCCCAGTGGGCGTCCCGGTCCGTACGCCCGTCCGCGAACTCCTTCGCCGCGGCCTGCGTCAGCTGTGAGCGGGACGTCAGCAACCGGGTGAACTCCGCCACCCGCCCGCCGAGTTCGCCCTCCGGCAGCACCTCGTCCACCAGACCCGTGCGCAGCGCCCGCGCAGCATCGATCAGCTCCCCGCCGAACAGCAGGTACTTCGCGGTGGCCGGCCCTGTCAACGCCACCAGCCGCCGGGTCGCGGACGCCGGATACACGACCCCCAGCTTGGCCGGGGTCACCCCGAACAGCGCCGACTCGTCGGCGAACCGCAGGTCGCACGCCGCCGCCAACTGCGCCCCGCCTCCCACACAGTGCCCCCGGATCGCCGCGAGTGTCGGCTTGGGGAACGCGGCGAGTGCCTCCTCGGCCCGTACCGCCAGTCGCTGCGCCTGCTCGGCAGACTCCCGCAGGGTCGAGATGTCGGCCCCGGCGCAGAAGGTCGCCCCCTCGCCGGTGAGCACCAGCGCCCGCACCCCGGGGTCCCGGGCCAGGGCGTCGAGCAGCCCGGGCAGCGCCCGCCACATCGCGGTCGTCATGGCGTTGCGCTTGGCCGGGTGGTGGACGACGACGGTGGCGACCGAGTCGGCGACCCGGTGCAGCAGCTGCGGCTCCATGGACCGGATGCTATCCACCGGCCCCCTTCCTTCGAGTGGACGGGTAAGCAGGACAGGAACGGTCCCACAATTGACTGTGTCTTCCGCCAACGATCAGAAACCGCTCGATACCTGCTGACTTGTGTTCAGTTCTCCGGAGTGGAGCGGCGCGTTACCAACACTCGAGGTGTGGTGACAATCGAGCCCAGGGGTGGCGACCGGACGATGGACGAGACCGGGCCCGCCGGGCCGCTGCCGTACGAAGGCGTCTGGCGGTTCACCGCCCCCGCCGTGGACGCGTCGGTCCCGCAGGCCCGGCATGCCGTGCGCGACCTGCTGACACGCCAGGGCGTGCCGGTCTCCGACGACGTCACGCAGGCCCTCCTGCTGATCGTCTCGGAGCTGGTCACGAACGCGGTCCGGCACGCGGCGGTGCTCTCGCCCACGCTCGCCGTGGAGGTCGCCGTCGGGCCCGAGTGGGTGCGGGTGGCCGTGGAGGACGACCACCCCTACCGGCCGACCGCCCTGGAGACCGACCACGGCCGCACCGGAGGGCGGGGCCTGCTCCTGGTCCGCGAGATCACCCGGGAGACGGGCGGCGCCTGCGACGTGGCCCACACCGCGAGCGGCGGCAAGGTGATCTGGGCCGCCCTGCCGCTCAAGCACGCCCTGCGGTAGGGCGCCCGCTCACCAGCCCGTGGACGAGCCCGTCAGCTCGCGGACGGCCGGCCGGGCCGCGTCCAGCACCGTCATGAACCACGCGGAGAAGGCGTCCTTCGCGTGCCGTTCGGCCAGCTCGGCCGGGGACACGAAGGCCGTCCCGGCCACTTCCTCCGGCGCAGGACGGGGTTCGGCCTGCACCAGACCGACGAAGAGGTGGTTGTACTCCTGCTCGACCAGGCCCGAGGCCGGGTCGGGGTGGTTGTAGCGCACCGTGCCCGCCTCGGCGAGCAGGGAGGGCGACACCCCCAGCTCCTCGTACGTCCGCCTGGCCGCCGCCGCGAACGGAGCCTCACCGGGGTAGGGGTGACCGCAGCAGGTGTTGGACCACACACCGGGGGAGTGGTACTTGCCCAGAGCCCGCTGCTGGATCAGCAGCCGCCCCCGCTCGTCGAAGAGGAACACGGAGAAGGCGCGGTGCAGCCGCCCCGGCGGCTGGTGCGCGGCAAGCTTCTCCGCGGTGCCGATCGTCACGCCGTCCTCGTCGACCAGTTCCAGCAAAATCGCGTCTGCGGTGCCGTTCGACGAGCTGGGCGTCGCGGTGGCAGGAGTGATCGGCATACCCATCCTTCACATCGGTCCTCGCGCCCCAAGTGTGCCGTACTGACCCGGCACTCTCGGCACTTCCCGGCACACCGCATGTCCTGCGTTCCCGCGCGGACGCCCGGGTACGACCGGTCGGACACCGAGGAGGGGTCCGATTGGTGATCGTGCCCGCCGCCGCCCGCCGGGAACCGTCCGTTCGCGGGCCGGGCCCGGCAGGGGCGCCGTGGTGGAAGGGGACGGACACGCGGCGGACGGCGGCGCGTTCCGGTGCGTGTCCGTCCCCTGCTGTTCGGGTGCGTACGCGCCCCCCGCGTGTTCGGGTGCGTACGCACCCCGGGACCGTTCGCGAGCGTCGGCGCGTCCCCGGTCGTCCACCGCGTCCACCGTGTTCACCGCGTTCACCGCGTCCACCGCGTTCAGCGACTCAGTGGCACAGTCGCGCCTCGTGCTCCGCGTGACCGCTGGGTTCCAGCTGGAAGGTGCAGTGCTCCACGTCGAAGTGGTCGCCCAGGCAGCCCTGCAGCTCGTGGAGCATCTTCTCGTGGCCGATCGCGCTCAGCGCCTCGCCGTTCACCACCACGTGCGCCGACAGCACGGGCATGCCCGAGGTGATGGTCCAGGCGTGCAGATCGTGCACGTCCTCGACCCCGTCCAGCGCCAGTATGTGGGCCCGCACCTCGGCGATGTCCACGCCCTTGGGAGCCGCTTCCAGCAGCACGTCCAGGGTCTCGCGCAGCAGTCGCCAGGTACGCGGCACGATCATCAGACCGATGAGCAGGGACGCGATCGGGTCGGCCGACTGCCAGCCGGTGGCCAGGATCACCAGCGCCGAGACGATCACCGCCAGGGACCCCAGCGCGTCCGCCGCCACTTCCAGGAAGGCGCCCCGCACGTTCAGGCTCTCCTTCTGGCCGCGCATCAGCAGCGTCAGCGACACCATGTTCGCCACCAGGCCGATCGCGCCGAAGACGACGGTCGTACCGCCCGCGGTGTCGGCCGGCGTGACGAACCGCTCGACCGCCTCGTACAGGACGTAGCCGCCGACCCCGAGCAGCAGCAGACAGTTGGCCAGGGCGGCGAGGATCTCGGCGCGGGCGTAGCCGAAGGTGCGGCGGTCGCTCGGCGGGCGGCTCGCGAAGTGGACGGCCAGCAGCGCCATGCCGAGCCCCAGGGCGTCCGTCGCCATGTGCGCGGCGTCGGCGATCAGGGCGAGCGAGTCGGCGACCAGGCCGCCGACGATCTCGACGACCATGACGGTGAGGGTGATCGCCAGCGCCACCCGGAGCGTGCCGCGGTACGCGGCGGTCGCCGTCCCGCCGGCGTGCGCCCCGTGCGTGTGCCCGTGATCGTGCCCAGCCCCCATGAGAAAGCCGCCTCCCTGTGTGTTCCGGCGTCCGGTGCCCGGCGCCCGGTTGACAGTCAACTACGGGCAGGGGGTACCCGGCAACGCGGCACTGAACACCGTTGTCGTATGCCCTGACCTGCGGAAACGTTATGCAGGTCAGAGCGCTGGAAGGCATCCGGAAGCGCTGCCTCCGCCAAGTGGGGTACGAGGCCGCCGAGGGCCGCGCCGACCCTGTGCCGGCGTCCGGGGGTGGTGCGCGATGTCCGCGATGCCCGGTCTGCGAGCGCGGTTTGTGAGGCGGGCCCCGCATCCACGATGATGATCGCGGCAAAGGCGGGTGCAAGCGGCGTCGACCGACCGTGAAACGGGCGGTGAACACGGCGTTCCAGGTATCCGATAGCCTCTGCCGACATACCGCCCGGGTGCCCCAGGCACGGGCGCTCCACCATGCACAGGCCCGGCGTCCAGGCGTCGGCACCAGGGAGTGAGTTCGGTTGCCGACCGCCATCCTCACCGGTCAGCCGGTCCCCGGTTCGTCGATCGAGAGCGAGCTGCGGTCCCTGGGCTTCGACGTGCACCTCGCCTCCGGCGCCGCCGACACCGGGACCCTCCTCGCCCGGGTCCCGGGCGAGGAGCGGGTCGCCGTCGTCGACGCCCGCTTCGTGGGCCACCCGCACGCCCTGCGCCTCGGCCTCACCGACCCCCGCTTCCCGCTGGCCGCGATCCCGGGCGCCGTGACCGCCCAGCCCGCCGCCCGCCAGGCGCTGACCCGCGCGATGGCCCGCGAGAACTCCGTCGGCGGCGGCATCACGCAGGGCGGCGGCATCGCGCAGGGCGGTGCGGGCGCGTCCTCGCGCGCGATGCCGAGCGTGGCGGACGCCGACGGCCTCGCCGACCGGATCACCGCCGCCCTCGGCGCCGACGGCGCCGACGTGCACCTCCCCGAACTCGGCAGCCTCGTCGCAGCCGTTCCCGCCGACCCGCAGGCCCGCAACGAGGCACGGCAGGCCGTCGCCGCCGTCGACGACGAGGCCGTACGCCTGAAGTCGGCGGTCAAGGCCCGCGACGGCTTCGTCACCACCCACCTCGTCAGCCCCTACTCCCGCTACATCGCCCGCTGGTGCGCGCGCCGCGGCCTGACCCCCAACCAGGTCACCACCGCCTCGCTCGTCACCGCGCTCATAGCGGCGGGCTGCGCCGCCACCGGCACCCGCGGCGGCTTCGTCGCCGCCGGCGTCCTGCTCGTCGCCTCCTTCGTCCTCGACTGCACCGACGGACAGCTCGCGCGGTACTCCCTGCAGTACTCCACGCTCGGCGCCTGGCTCGACGCCACCTTCGACCGCGCCAAGGAGTACGCCTACTACGCGGGCCTCGCCCTCGGCGCCGCCCGCGGCGGGGACGACGTATGGGCCCTCGCCCTCGGCGCGATGGTCCTCCAGACCTGCCGGCACGTCGTCGACTTCTCCTTCAACGAGGCCAACGTCGACAGCACGGCCGCCGCGGCCGACACCAGCCCCACCGCCGCCCTCTCCGACCGGCTCGACAGCGTCGGCTGGACGGTCTGGGTGCGCCGCATGATCGTGCTGCCCATCGGTGAACGCTGGGCCATGATCGCCGTCCTGACCGCGCTCACCACGCCCCGCGTCACCTTCTACGCGCTGCTGGTCGGCTGCGCGTTCGCCGCGACGTACACCACCGCCGGCCGCGTCCTGCGCTCGCTGACCCGCCGGGCCACCCGGACCGACCGGGCGGCGACGGCGCTGGCCGACCTCGCCGACTCAGGTCCGCTCGCCGAGGCCGCGGCCGAGGGCCTGCGGAACACCGCCCTCCGGATGCCCGGCTTCACCGCCCCCGCCGTCGCCCTCCTCGGCGGCGCGGCCGTCGTCGCCACGGCCGCGCTCACCGGCTTCGGCGGTCCGTGGCCGCTCGTCGCCGCCATCGTCCACGTGCTGACCTCCGCCCTCGCCGTCGCCCGCCCCCTCAAAGGCGCCCTCGACTGGCTGGTCCCGCCGTTCTTCCGTGCCGCCGAGTACCTCACCGTCCTGGTACTGGCGGCGGAAGCCGACGTGAACGGGGCCCTTCCGGCGGCTTTCGGGCTGGTTGCCGCGGTCGCCTACCATCACTACGACACGGTCTACCGCATCCGCGGCGGCGCGGGCACGCCGCCCCGGTGGCTGGTGCGGACGATCGGGGGGCACGAGGGCCGCACCCTGGTGATCACCGTGCTCGCCGTGCTGCTCACCGCCCCGCAGTTCAAGGTCGCGCTCACGGTCCTCGCCGTGGCTGTGGCACTCGTGGTGCTCGTCGAGAGCATCCGCTTCTGGGTCGCCGCCCATCAGGTCGGCGCACCCGCCGTACACGACGAAGGAGAACCCGCATGATCGGCCTCGTGCTGGCGGCCGGCGCCGGACGCCGTCTGCGCCCCTACACCGACACCCTGCCCAAGGCACTGGTCCCGGTCGGCCCCGAGGGCGCGGAGGACAGCATCACGGTCCTTGACCTGACGCTGGCGAACTTCGCCGAGGTCGGCCTGACCGAGGTCGGGATCATCGTCGGCTACCGCAAGGAGGCCGTGTACGACCGCAAGGACGAGCTGGAACGCAAGTACGGCGTCAAGCTCACCCTCATCGACAACGACAAGGCCGAGGAGTGGAACAACGCCTACTCCCTGTGGTGCGGCCGTGACGCCCTCGACGACGGGGTGATCCTCGCCAACGGCGACACCGTCCACCCGGTCTCCGTCGAGAAGACCCTGCTCGCCGCCCGCGGCGACGGCAAGAAGATCATCCTGGCCCTCGACACGGTGAAGAACCTCGCCGAGGAGGAGATGAAGGTCGTCGTCGACCCCGACAAGGGCGTCCAGCGCATCACCAAGCTGATGGACCCGGCCGAGGCGACCGGCGAGTACATCGGCGTCACCCTCATCGAGGGCGAGGCCGCCGCCGACCTGGCCGACGCGCTGAAGACCACCTTCGAGCGCGACCCGCAGCTGTACTACGAGGACGGCTACCAGGAACTCGTCAACCGCGGTTTCAAGGTCGACGTGGCGCCGATCGGCGACGTCAAGTGGGTCGAGATCGACAACCACGACGACCTCGCCAGGGGCAGGGAGATCGCGTGCCAGTACTGACGAGGCTCATCCCGTCGCCGGTCGTCGTGGACATCCGCGCGGGTGCTCTCGACGACCTGGGGTGTGTGCTCGCCGACGAGCGCATCTCCCACTCGGGCAAGCTGGCCGTCGCCGTCAGCGGCGGCTCCGGCGCCCGGCTGCGCGAGCGTGTCGCCCCGTCCCTGCCCGGCGCCGACTGGTTCGAGGTCGGCGGCGGCACCCTGGACGACGCGATCAAGCTGGCCGGCGCCATGAAGGGCGGCCACTACGACGCGGTCGTCGGACTCGGCGGCGGCAAGATCATCGACTGCGCCAAGTTCGCCGCGGCCCGCATCGGCCTTCCGCTGGTCGCCGTGCCCACGAACCTCGCGCACGACGGACTGTGCTCCCCGGTCGCCACCCTCGACAACGACGCCGGCCGCGGCTCCTACGGTGTGCCGAACCCGATCGCCGTCGTCATCGACCTGGACGTCATCCGCGCGGCACCGGCCCGCTTCGTGCGCGCCGGCATCGGCGACGCCGTCTCCAACGTCTCCGCGATCGCGGACTGGGAGCTGGCCAACCGGGTCAAGGGCGAGCGGATCGACGGCCTGGCCGCCGCGATGGCCCGCCAGGCCGGCGAGGCCGTGCTCCGGCACCCGGGCGGCATCGGCGACAACGAGTTCCTCCAGGTCCTGGCCGAGGCGCTGGTGCTCAGCGGCATCGCCATGTCGGTCTCCGGCGACTCACGGCCGTCCTCGGGCGCCTGCCACGAGATCAACCACGCCTTCGACCTGCTCTTCCCCGAGCGCGCGGCCGCCCACGGCGAGCAGTGCGGCCTGGGCGCGGCCTTCGCGATGTACCTGCGCGGCGCCCACGAGGAGTCCGCCCACATGGCCGGGGTCCTGCGCCGGCACGGGCTGCCGGTGCTGCCCGAGGAGATCGGGTTCACGCCCGAGGAGTTCTTCCGGGCCGTGGAGTTCGCCCCCCAGACGCGGCCCGGCCGCTACACGATCCTCGAGCACCTCGCCCTCAACCCCGACCAGATCAAGGACCTGTACGCCGACTATGTCAAGGCCATCGGTAGCTGAACTACGCCCGGTCGTCCATCCCGCGGGGGTCAAGGACCGGCGCAGCGGCGAGCACTGGGCGGGACGCCTCTACATGCGCGAGGTCTCGCTGCGGATCGACCGCTACCTGGTGAACACCAGGATCTCGCCCAACCAGCTCACGTACCTGATGACCGTCTGCGGCGTGCTCGCGGCCCCGGCGCTGCTCGTGCCGGGCATCCCGGGCGCCGTACTCGGCGTGGTCGCCGTCCAGCTGTACCTGCTGCTGGACTGCGTCGACGGCGAGATCGCCCGCTGGCGCAAGCAGTACTCGCTCGCCGGCGTCTACCTGGACCGGGTCGGCGCCTACCTGACCGACGCCGCGGTCCTGGTCGGCCTCGGTCTGCGCGCGGCCGACGTGTTCGGCACCGGGCGGATCGACTGGCTGTGGGCCTTCCTCGGCACCCTGGCCGCCCTCGGCGCCATCCTGATCAAGGCCGAGACCGACCTGGTGGGTGTCGCCCGGCACCAGACCGGACTGGCGCCGGTCAAGGAGGCGGCCTCCGAGCCGCGCTCCTCCGGCATGGCGCTGGCCCGCCGGGCCGCCGGGGCGCTCAAGTTCCACCGGCTGATCCTCGGCATCGAGGCGTCGTTGCTGATCCTCGTCCTCGCGATCGTCGACGAGAGCCGCGGCGACCTGTTCTTCACCCGCCTCGGCACCGCCGTACTCGCCGGCATCGCGCTGCTGCAGACCCTGCTGCACCTGGTGTCCATCCTCGCCTCCAGCAGGCTGAGGTGAGCGCGGCCATGAAGGTCGGCGCCGTCGTCATCACGATGGGCAACCGCCCCGACGAGCTGCGCGCCCTGCTCGACTCGGTGGCGGGGCAGGACGGCGACCCGGTCGAGGTGGTCGTGGTCGGCAACGGCTCGCCCGTTCCGGAGGTGCCGCAGGGCGTGCGCACCGTCGAGCTGCCCGAGAACCTGGGCATCCCCGGCGGCCGCAACGTCGGCATCGAGGCCTTCGGTCCCGGCGGCCGGGACGTCGACATCCTGCTCTTCCTCGACGACGACGGCCTGCTCGCCCGCACCGACACCGCCGAGCTGTGCCGCGAGGCGTTCGCGGCCGACGACGAGCTGGGCATCATCAGCTTCCGCATCGCCGACCCGGACACCGGCGAGACCCAGCGGCGGCACGTCCCGCGGCTGCGCGCCTCGGACCCGATGCGCTCCTCCCGGGTGACGACCTTCCTCGGCGGGGCCAACGCCGTCCGCACCCGCGTCCTCGCCCAGGTCGGCGGTCTGCCGGACGCCTTCTTCTACGCCCACGAGGAGACCGACCTGGCCTGGCGGGCACTCGACGCGGGCTGGATGATCGACTACCGGTCCGACATGGTGCTGAACCACCCCACGACCGCGCCGTCCCGGCACGCGGTCTACCACCGCATGGTCGCCCGCAACCGCGTCTGGCTCGCCCGCCGCAACCTCCCCGCGCTCCTGGTCCCGGTCTACCTCGGCGTCTGGATGCTGCTCACCCTGCTGCGCCGCCCGTCGCGACCGGCGCTGAAGGCCTGGTTCGGCGGGTTCCGGGAGGGCTGGGCCACTTCCTGTGGCCCACGTCGGCCCATGAGGTGGCGTACGGTGTGGCGCCTGACCCGGCTGGGCCGCCCCCCGGTGATCTGACAAGCTCGTACCGAGAGCGTTCGGGCCCCGTCCGGGGTCAAAGGTCCGTGCCAGGCCCACGCGGCCGAGCATTCCGAAGACGAAAGTTTCCACCAGTGAGTGAGACAACGCACGACGGCACGGTCGCCATGACCAAGCCCGTGTCGCCCGACGAGGGCCTCACACCGGCCCGGCTCGCCGCCAAGTACGGGCTGACCGTGAGCGGTGCCAGGCCGTCCCTCATGGAGTACGTCCGTCAGCTCTGGGGACGGCGGCACTTCATCCTCGCCTTCTCCCAGGCGAAGCTGACCGCCCAGTACAGCCAGGCCAAGCTCGGCCAGCTGTGGCAGGTGGCCACCCCGCTGCTGAACGCGTGCGTCTACTTCCTGATCTTCGGTCTGATCCTGAACGCGGGCCGGGGCATGTCCAAGGACGTGTACATCCCGTTCCTGGTGACGGGTGTGTTCGTCTTCACCTTCACCCAGTCCTCCGCGATGGCGGGCGTGCGGGCCATCGCCGGCAACCTCGGACTGGTGCGGGCGCTGCACTTCCCGCGCGCCTCGCTGCCGGTCTCGTTCGCGCTCCAGCAGCTCCAGCAACTGCTGGCCTCGATGATCGTCATGTTCGCGGTGGTCATCGGCTTCGGCAGCTATCCCTCGCTGTCCTGGCTGCTGGTCGTCCCGGTGCTCGTCCTGCAGTTCCTCTTCAACGTGGGGCTGTCACTGATCGTGGCCCGGATGGGGGCCAAGACACCGGACCTGGCCCAGCTGATGCCGTTCATCATGCGCACCTGGATGTACGCGTCGGGCGTCATGTTCTCCATCCCGGTCATGCTGAAGGACAAGCCCGCCTGGCTCGCCGACGTGCTCCAGTGGAACCCCGCCGCCGTCTACATGGACCTGGTGCGCTTCGCGCTGATCGACGGGTACGGCTCCGAGAACCTGCCGCCGCACGTGTGGGCGGTCGCGCTCGGCTGGGCCGTGCTCCTCGCCGCGGGCGGCTTCGTGTACTTCTGGAAGGCGGAGGAGAGGTACGGCCGTGGCTGAACAGCAGCAGGACCAGCGGGTGCCGACGGTCATCGCGGACGAGCTGCACATCGTCTACCGCGTCAACGGCACCAGGACCGGCAAGGGCAGTGCCACCGCCGCCCTGAGCCGGATGATCAAGCGGGGCTCCGACGACGCGGCACGGGGCGTGCGCAAGGTGCACGCCGTGCGCGGCGTCTCCTTCACCGCCTACCGGGGCGAGGCCATCGGCCTGATCGGTTCCAACGGCTCCGGCAAGTCGACCCTGCTGCGGGCCATCGCCGGCCTGCTGCCCGCCGAGCGCGGCAAGGTCTACACCGACGGCCAGCCCTCCCTGCTCGGTGTGAACGCGGCCCTGATGAACGACCTGACCGGCGAGCGGAACGTCATCCTCGGCGGCCTGGCCATGGGGATGACCCGCGAACAGATCAAGGAGCGCTACCAGGACATCGTCGACTTCTCGGGCATCAACGAGAAGGGCGACTTCATCACCCTGCCGATGCGCACCTACTCCTCCGGCATGGCCGCCCGGCTGCGTTTCTCCATCGCCGCCGCCAAGGACCACGACGTCCTGATGATCGACGAGGCGCTGGCCACCGGCGACCGCAAGTTCCAGACCCGCTCCGAGGAGCGCATCCGGGAACTGCGCAAGGAGGCCGGTACCGTCTTCCTGGTCAGCCACAACAACAAGTCCATCCGCGACACCTGCAACAGGGTCCTGTGGCTGGAGCGCGGTGAGCTGCGCATGGACGGCCCGACGGACGAGGTGCTCAAGGAGTACGAGAAGTTCACGGGCAAGTGACCCGGCCCGCGGGGCCTCGCCGGAACCGGCCCGGCGAGGCCCCGCGTCTGCAAAGGAAACGTCAACTCCTGGCGTTCTCAGGAATCTTGAACTCAATCGGTGTGTTGTTGTGATGCGCGGTGCACCCCGACGGACGGCCGTTGGTTGTACAACGTAAGCTGTACCGGTCCCGAAACGCGGCACATGGGGCGATAATGCCCGACACCCTTGAGCACGGCTGCCGCGCGGGTGGCGAAGCGGCGTGTCCGAAATAGTGTGTATTGGGTCGGCAGTGTAGAACGGGAGATGTGACGGCAATGGCTACGGAAACTCCCCGGCTCCGCGAAGCATGCGCCGTCCCCGCCCAGGGCAGCCCGCGATGACGGTCACCGACGCGGCGCGGGCCGCCGATCCGGAGCGCGGCACCCTCGCCAAGGCCGCGGACGAGAACTTCCCCGTCGCGCCGTTCTTCCTGCCCCGCGACTGGCGCACCGACCTCATGGCCGTGTACGGCTTCGCCCGTCTCGTCGACGACATCGGCGACGGCGACCTCGCCCCCGGCGGCGCGGACGCCCGCCTCCTCGGTGTCCCCTCGGACCACGCCGGCGACCGGCTGCTGATGCTGGACGCCTTCGAGGAGGACCTGCGCAGGGTCTTCGACGGCACGCCCCGCCACCCGCTGCTGCGCCGCCTCCGCCCCACCGTGCGCCGCCGCTCGCTGACCCCCGAGCCGTTCCTCGGCCTGATCGCCGCCAACCGCCAGGACCAACTGGTCACGCGGTACGAGACCTACGACGACCTCCTCGCCTACTGCGAACTGTCCGCCAACCCGGTCGGCCGGCTCGTGCTCGGCGTCACCGGCACCTCGACCCCCGAACGGATCCGCCGCTCCGACGAGATCTGCACCGCCCTGCAGATCGTCGAGCACCTGCAGGACGTCGCCGAGGACCTGGGCCGGGACCGGATCTATCTGCCCGCCGAGGACATGAGGCGTTTCCACGTCCGTCGGACGGACCTTGCCGCGCCCACCGCGAACGCGTCCGTACGCGCGCTGATCGCGTACGAGGCGGAGCGCGCCCGCGACCTGCTGAACCAGGGCGCCCCCCTGGTGGGTAGCGTCCGCGGCAGGCTGCGGCTGCTGCTGGCGGGGTTCGTGGCGGGGGGAAGGGCGGCGCTCCGGGCGATCGCCGCGGCGGATCACGACGTACTTCCCGGCCCGCCCAAGCCCGGCAAGGTCCAGTTGCTGCGCGAGGCGGGCGTGGTCCTGCGAGGAGAGGGGTGATCGGGTCCGTGGAGTCGTCAGCGAACATGCCGGCACCGGTGCTCGCCGCCTACAGCTACTGCGAGGCCGTCACCGGTCGGCAGGCACGCAACTTCGCCTACGGCATCCGGCTGCTGCCCACGCCCAAGCGGCGGGCGATGTCGGCGCTGTACGCGTTCTCGCGCCGTGTCGACGACATCGGCGACGGCGTGCTGGCGGACGACGTCAAGGTCGCCCGGCTGGACGACACCCGGGCGGTGCTCGCCCGGATCCACGACGGTGAGGTCGACGAGGACGACACCGACCCGGTCGCCGTCGCCCTCGCCCACGCTGCCCGGCAGTTCCCGATCCCGCTCGGCGGCCTCGACGAGCTGATCGACGGCGTTCAGATGGACCTGCGCGGCGAGACCTACGAGACCTGGGACGATCTGAAGGTCTACTGCCGCTGCGTGGCGGGCGCCATCGGCCGTCTCTCGCTCGGCGTGTTCGGCACCGAACCGGGGCCGCGCGGCGCCGAGCGCGCGCCGGAGTACGCCGACACGCTCGGACTCGCACTGCAGCTCACCAACATCCTGCGCGACGTCCGGGAGGACGCCCAGGGCGGCCGCACCTACCTGCCCGCCGACGACCTCGCCAAGTTCGGCTGCTCGACCGGGTTCAACGGGCCGACACCACCCGAGGGATCCGACTTCGCGGGCCTCGTGCACTTCGAAGTGCGTCGGGCCCGCGCCCTTTTCGCCGAGGGCTACCGGCTGCTGCCCATGCTCGACCGGCGCAGCGGCGCCTGCGTGGCGGCCATGGCCGGCATCTACCGCCGTCTCCTGGACCGCATCGAGCGCGATCCGGAGGCCGTGCTGCGCGGCCGGGTCTCCCTGCCCGGACACGAGAAGGCGTACGTCGCCGTGCGTGGCCTGTCCGGCCTCGACACCCGGCACGTCACCCGGCGGACCGTCAGGAGGCGCGCCTGATGGACACACCCGGCACACTCGACAGACCGGATTCGCACAAGAGCACCGGCGCGGAACGACGGGCAACCCTGCGGTGGCGGTCGGCGTCCCTGACTGAGACGGTCGGCCGTACGCCGTTCACACACCACGGCGACCGGACAGGGAAGGGCGCACCATGACGCAGGGCAACGGCACGCGCGACGGCGGGCGGCTCGCCGACGTCTCGGCCCTCCGGCCCGGCGGGCACGCCGTCGTGGTCGGCGGCGGACTCGCCGGGGTCACCACCGCGCTCGCGCTCGCCGGCGCCGGGGTGCGCGTCACCCTGCTCGAAGGACGCCCGCGGCTGGGCGGACTCGCCTTCTCCTTCCAGCGCGGTGACCTCACCGTCGACAACGGCCAGCACGTCTACCTGCGCTGCTGCACCGCCTACCGCTGGTTCCTCGACCGGATCGGTGCAGCGGCACTCGCGCCGGTGCAGGACCGTCTCGACGTGCCCGTACTCGACCTGGCCCGGCCGGAGGGACGCCGGCTCGGCAGGCTGCGGCGCGACGCGCTGCCCGTGCCCCTGCACCTGGGGCGCAGCCTGGCGGTCTACCCGCACCTCTCCCTCGCCGAACGCGCCTCGGTGGGGCGGGCCGCGCTCGCGCTCAAGGGGCTCGACCTCGCCGACCCGACCCTGGACACCCAGGACTTCGGCAGCTGGCTGACCGCGCACGGCCAGTCCGCGCGTGCCATCGAGGCCCTGTGGGACCTGGTCGGGGTCGCCACCCTCAACGCGGTCGCGGGCGACGCCTCGCTGGGGCTCGCCGCGATGGTGTTCAAGACCGGTCTGCTCTCCGACCCGGGCGCGGCCGACATCGGCTGGGCCCGGGTCCCGCTGGGTGAACTGCACGACCGGCTGGCCCGCAAGGCGCTCGACTCCGCGGGCGTGCGTACCGAGGTCCGTACACGCGTCACCTCCCTCCGTATGAACGAGAACGGCGGCTGGAGCGTTCAGGTTCCCGGGGAGGCGCTCGACGCGGACGCGGTCGTCCTCGCCGTGCCCCAGCGCGAGGCGCACGACCTGCTGCCGGACGGCGCGCTCGACGCCCCCGACCGTCTTCTGCGGATCGGCACCGCGCCGATCCTCAACATCCACGTGATCTACGACCGCAAGGTGCTCGCCACGCCGTTCCTCACGGCCCTCGGCACCCCGGTGCAGTGGGTGTTCGACCGTACCGAGGCCTCCGGACTGAAGGAGGGTCAGTACCTGGCGCTGTCCCAGTCGACCGCGCAGCACGAGATCGACGAGCCCGTGGCCGCGTTGCGCGAGCGGTACCTGCCCGAACTGGAGCGGCTGCTGCCCCGCACCCGGGGCGCCGAGGTGAGGGACTTCTTCGTGACCAGGGAGCGCACCGCGACGTTCGCCCCCGCCCCCGGCGTCGGCCGCCTCCGGCCCGGCGCCCGCACCAAGGCACCCGGCCTCTACCTGGCCGGAGCGTGGACCGCCACCGGGTGGCCCGCGACCATGGAGAGTGCGGTTCGCAGCGGCGTCGGGGCGGCGGCCGCCGCGCTCGGTGCCCTGGGCCGGTCCCGCGGCCTCCTCCCCGACTTCTTCGAGGAGGCGGCGTGAGAGCCGATCCGCGGGGGGCCGACTCCCGCACTCCCGGTACCGCAACTGGAGGAAAGACTGTGCCCACTGTGCCCCCGGCCCCGAAGGCCGACCGACGGACCACGGTGGACGTGACCGCGCTTCTGGAGCGCGGCCGGACCCTGGCCACGCCGGTCCTGCGGGCTGCAGTCGACCGGCTGGCCCCTCCCATGGACACCGTCGCCGCCTACCACTTCGGCTGGATCGACGCCCAGGGCAACCCCGCGGACGGCGACGGCGGCAAGGCCGTCCGCCCCGCCCTCGCCGTGCTCTCCGCCGAGGTCACGGGCGCCGCGCCCGAGGCCGGCGTACCCGGCGCGGTGGCCGTGGAACTGGTGCACAACTTCTCCCTCCTGCACGACGACCTGATGGACGGCGACGAGCAGCGCCGCCACCGCGACACCGTCTGGAAGGTGCACGGCCCCGCCCAGGCCATCCTGGTCGGCGACGCCCTGTTCGCCCTCGCCAACGAGGTGCTCCTCGAACTGGGCACCGCCGAGGCCGGCCGCGCCACCCGCCGGCTGACCAAGGCCAGCCGCTCCCTGATCGACGGTCAGGCCCAGGACATCTCCTACGAGCACCGCGACCGCGTCAGCGTCGAGGAGTGCCTGGAGATGGAGGGCAACAAGACCGGCGCACTGCTCGCCTGCGCCAGCTCCATCGGCGCGGTGCTCGGCGGCGCCGACGAGCACACCGCCGACACCCTTGAGAAGTACGGCTACCACCTCGGCCTCGCCTTCCAGGCCGTCGACGACCTGCTGGGCGTCTGGGGCGACCCGGACGCCACCGGAAAGCAGACCTGGAGCGACCTGCGCCAGCGCAAGAAGTCGCTGCCGGTCGTGGCCGCCCTCGCGGCCGGCGGGCCCGCCTCGGAGCGGCTCGGCGAGATCCTCGCCGCCGACGCCAAGGCCAGCGACTTCGCGAACTTCTCGGAGGAGGAGTTCGCGGCCCGCGCCGCCCTCATCGAGGAAGCGGGCGGGCGGGAGTGGACCGCCGACGAGGCGCGCCGCCAGCACACCATCGCCATCGAAGCCCTCGACGCCGTCGACATGCCCGACCGGGTGCGGGACCGGTTCACGGCGCTCGCGGACTTCGTCGTCGTACGAAAGAGATGATCATTATCGGTCGAATAGCCCTCGCGTAGTCGCCGGCCGGTGTCGTGAACGCACGAGCACCGGCCGACGGCGGACCCACAGCAGACGCACCGTATGCACACTGCACGAAGGGGAAGCCATGACAGCGACGACCGACGGAAGCACCGGGGCCTCCCTGCGGCCCCTGGCGCCCTCGGCCAGCGACACCGACATCACGATCCCCGCCGCGGCGGCCGGGGTACCCGAAGCCGCCGCACGGGCCACCCGGCGTGCCACCGACTTCCTCCTCTCCAGGCAGGACGCGGAAGGCTGGTGGAAGGGCGACCTGGAGACCAACGTCACGATGGACGCCGAGGACCTGCTCCTGCGTCAGTTCCTCGGCATCCAGGACGAGGAGACCACCCGCGCCGCCGCCCTGTTCATCCGCGGCGAGCAGCGCGAGGACGGCACCTGGGCCACCTTCTACGGCGGGCCCGGCGAACTGTCCGCCACCGTCGAGGCCTACGTCGCCCTCCGCC
Organism: Streptomyces sp. NPDC048392; assembly: GCF_043200575.1. Lineage (NCBI taxonomy): Bacteria > Bacillati > Actinomycetota > Actinomycetes > Kitasatosporales > Streptomycetaceae > Streptomyces > Streptomyces sp. NPDC048392. Next base: position 3,637 of record NZ_JBICYB010000024.1, on the reverse strand, counting down.
TGGCCGGTGACACGCCCGACGCGCCGCACATGGCGCGGGCCTCCGAGTGGATCAGGTCCCGCGGCGGAATCGCCTCCGCCCGGGTCTTCACCCGGATCTGGCTGGCCCTCTTCGGCTGGTGGAAATGGGACGACCTGCCCGAACTCCCGCCGGAGCTCATCTACTTCCCCACCTGGTTCCCGCTCAACATCTACGACTTCGGCTGCTGGGCCCGGCAGACCATCGTGCCGCTCACCATCGTCTCCGCGAAGCGGCCGGTGCGTCCCGCGCCCTTCCCGCTGGACGAACTGCACACCGACCCGGCCCGGCCCAACCCCCAGCGCCCCCTGGCACCGGCGGCCAGCTGGGACGGTGCCTTCCAGCGCATCGACAGGGCCCTGCACACCTACCGCAAGGTCGCCCCGCGCCGGCTGCGCCGGGCCGCGATGAACAGCGCCGCCCGCTGGATCATCGAGCGGCAGGAGAACGACGGCTGCTGGGGCGGCATCCAGCCCCCGGCCGTCTACTCCGTCATCGCCCTCTACCTGCTCGGCTACGACCTCGAACACCCCGTGATGCGCGCGGGCCTGGAGTCGCTGGACCGTTTCGCCGTGTGGCGCGAGGACGGGGCCCGGATGATCGAGGCCTGCCAGTCCCCGGTGTGGGACACCTGCCTGGCCACCATCGCGCTGGCCGACGCAGGAGTGCCCGAGGACCACCCGCAGCTGGTGAAGGCCTCGGACTGGATGCTCGGCGAACAGATCGTGCGCCCCGGCGACTGGTCGGTGAAGCGCCCCGGACTCCCGCCCGGCGGCTGGGCGTTCGAGTTCCACAACGACAACTACCCGGACATCGACGACACCGCCGAGGTGGTCCTCGCCCTGCGCCGCGTCAAGCACCACGACCCGGAGCGGGTGGAGAAGGCGATCGGCCGCGGGGTGCGCTGGAACCTCGGCATGCAGTCGAAGAACGGCGCCTGGGGCGCGTTCGACGCCGACAACACCAGCGCCTTCCCCAACCGGCTGCCGTTCTGCGACTTCGGCGAGGTCATCGACCCGCCGTCCGCGGACGTCACCGCGCACGTCGTCGAGATGCTCGCCGTCGAGGGCCTCGCCCACGACCCGCGCACCCGGCGCGGCATCCGGTGGCTGCTCGACGCGCAGGAGGCGGACGGCTCGTGGTTCGGCCGCTGGGGCGTCAACTACGTCTACGGCACCGGGTCCGTGATCCCCGCCCTGACCGCCGCCGGTCTTCCCACCTCGCACCCGGCCATCCGCCGCGCGGTGACCTGGCTGGAGTCCGTCCAGAACGAGGACGGCGGCTGGGGCGAGGACCTGCGTTCCTACCGGTACGTCCGGGAGTGGAGCGGCCGGGGCGCCTCGACCGCCTCGCAGACGGGCTGGGCGCTGATGGCCCTGCTGGCGGCGGGGGAGCGGGAGTCCAAGGCCGTGGAGCGCGGCATCGGGTGGCTCGCGGCCACTCAGCGGGAGGACGGCTCCTGGGACGAGCCGTACTTCACGGGCACCGGCTTCCCGTGGGACTTCTCCATCAACTACCACCTCTACCGCCAGGTGTTCCCGCTCACCGCCCTCGGCCGGTACCTCCACGGAGAACCCTTCGCCGACAGGTCCCGGGCGGCGAAGCCCCCCACCGAGCGGCCCGCCACCGCCCCGGTCGCCACCGCCCCTGCCGCGGCCGAATCTTCCGTGGCCGAGGCTTCCGTGACGGAGGTGAAGGGCGGCCGATGAACCCGCAGACCGGCCCGACGCCGCTGCTGATCGCCTGCGCGCTCGGCATCGAGCACCTCGCCCTGCGCACCGGCGACCGCGGTGGCGCCGGCGGGCCGGTCACCGTCCTGCGCACCGGAATGGGCCCGAAGGCGGCCGAGCGCTCGGTCGCCCGGGTCCTCGCGGACCCGGAGCTCGACACCGCCGCCGTGCTCGCCACGGGCTTCTGCGCGGGACTCGCCCCCGGCATGCACCCCGGCGACCTGGTCGTCGCCGAGGAGACCCGGGATCCGCGCTGCACCGTCGCATGCGTGGCGACCGGCCGGCTCGTCGAAGAACTCGCGCGAGCCGTCCCGGGGCGCACCGTCCACACCGGGCCGCTGACCGGCTCGGACCACGTCGTCCGCGGCCCCGAACGGGCCGACCTGCTCGCCACCGGCGCGATCGCCGTGGACATGGAGTCCGCGGCCACGCTCCTGAGCGCCGTCCGCGGGGGCCCGCGCCCGGTTGCGGCCGTCCGGGTGGTCGTGGACGCTCCAGAACACGAACTCGTCCGGATCGGTACGGTGCGCGGTGGAATATCGGCTTTCCGCGTCCTTCGATCCGTTCTTCCCGCATTTTTCGAATGGCACCGTTCTTTGTTGCTCCCCCGGAGGTGAGTCCAGATGGCCATGCCGCTGCGCCAGTCCATCAAGGTCGCTACATACCTGGCCGAACAGAAGATTCGCCGACGGGACAAGTTCCCGCTCATCGTGGAGCTGGAGCCGCTCTTCGCCTGCAACCTGAAGTGTGAGGGGTGCGGCAAGATCCAGCACCCGGCCGGGGTGCTCAAGCAGCGCATGCCGGTCGCGCAGGCCGTGGGAGCGGTGCTGGAATCCGGTGCGCCGATGGTCTCCATCGCGGGCGGCGAGCCCCTGATGCACCCGCAGATCGACGAGATCGTGCGGCAGCTGGTGGCCAAGCGGAAGTACGTCTTCCTCTGCACCAACGCGCTGCTCATGCGCAAGAAGATGGACAAGTTCAAGCCTTCGCCGTACTTCGCCTTCGCGGTGCACATCGACGGGCTGCGCGAGCGGCACGACGAGTCGGTGGCGAAGGAGGGAGTGTTCGACGAGGCCGTGGAGGCCATCAAGGAGGCCAAGCGGCGCGGCTTCCGGGTGACCACCAACTCGACCTTCTTCAACACCGACACCCCGCAGACCATCGTCGAGGTCCTCAACTTCCTCAACGACGACCTCCAGGTCGACGAGATGATGATCTCGCCCGCCTACGCCTACGAGAAAGCGCCCGACCAGGAGCACTTCCTGGGCGTGGAGCAGACCCGCGAGCTGTTCAAGAAGGCATTCTCGGGCGGCAACCGGGCCCGCTGGCGGCTCAACCACTCCCCGCTGTTCCTCGACTTCCTCGAGGGCAAGGTCGACTTCCCGTGCACCGCGTGGGCTATCCCGAACTACTCCCTCTTCGGCTGGCAGCGCCCCTGCTACCTGATGAGCGACGGGTACGTCCCGACCTACCGGGAGCTGATCGAGGACACCGACTGGGACAAGTACGGCCGCGGCAAGGACCCGCGCTGCGCCAACTGCATGGCGCACTGCGGCTACGAGCCCACCGCTGTCCTGGCCACCATGGGTTCGCTCAAGGAGTCCCTGCGGGCCATGCGCGAGACCGTCTCCTCGAACCGGGGGTGACGGCATGACCGCCATCCGGCTGGGCCTGCCCGAGGTACCGGCCCGGCCGATCGCCGAGCGGCGCGTGTCGCGGCGGATCCAGGTCGGGCCGGTGGCGGTGGGCGGCGACGCCCCGGTGTCGGTGCAGTCCATGACGACCACCCGTACGTCCGACATCGGGGCGACGCTCCAGCAGATCGCCGAGCTGACGGCGTCCGGCTGCCAGATCGTCCGGGTGGCCTGTCCCACGCAGGACGACGCCGA
>NZ_JBICYB010000023.1:37458-103777 GCF_043200575.1 Streptomyces sp. NPDC048392 | reverse complement strand
GCGCAAGGGCAGTCACTTCCTCGCCTTCCTCGGCCTGGCCGCAGCCCTCACCTGCTACAAGAAGCTCGCGAAACTCACCACGTGAGACAACCTCTAAGGTGCATTCCGGCAGATGTACTTATCTGTCCGAGTGCCAGAGCAGCAAGCTCAGGGCACGTACAGCGCACTGGAAGGAACCGAAGCCGTGCATGGCGAGTACAAGGTGCCCGGCGGCAAGCTTGTCGTCGTGGATCTGAATGTCAAGGACGGTGTTCTGCGCAACGTACGAGTCGCCGGGGACTTCTTCCTGGAGCCGGACGAAGCGATCCTCGCGATCAACGCAGCCCTTGAGGGTTCACCCTCATCGACGGACGCTGAAGGGCTGGCTGCCCGGATCACGGCGGCGCTGCCGGAGTCGACCGTGATGCTCGGGCTGACGGCCGAGGGCGTCGGCATCGCAGTCCGGCGCGCTCTGGGCCACGCGACCGAGTGGAGCGACTACGACTGGCAGCTGGTGCACATGGAGCCGCAGGCACCGGCCCTGCACATGGCGCTGGACGAGGTGATCACCGCCGAGGTAGCCGCCGGGCGACGAGCCCCGACCCTACGAGTATGGGAGTGGGCCTCGCCTTCCGTGGTGATCGGCAGCTTCCAGTCCCTGCGGAACGAGGTGGACCCCGAAGGGGCCGCGAAGCACGGCATGACCGTGGTTCGCCGCATTTCCGGTGGTGGGGCCATGTTCGTAGAGCCCATGAGTACGATCACGTACTCCCTGTCCGTGCCGGAGTCTCTGGTCTCGGGCCTCTCCTTCGCAGCCAGCTACGCCTACCTCGACGACTGGGTGCTCGGCGCACTCGGCGACATGGGCATCAAGGCCTGGTACCAACCCCTGAACGACATCGCCACCGACGCCGGCAAGATTGCCGGTGCGGCCCAGAAGCGCATGGTCGGCCCTGATGGCGGTCCTGGGGCCGTCCTCCATCACGTGACGATGTCCTACGACATCGACGCCGGCAAGATGCTGGAGGTGCTGCGCATCGGGCGGGAGAAGATGTCCGACAAGGGCACGAAGTCGGCGAAGAAGCGGGTGGACCCGCTGCGCCGGCAGACCGGACTGGCACGCGAGGCCGTGATCGAGCGGATGATCGCCTCCTTCGGCGGGCGCTACGGGCTGTCCCGGGGCAAGGTGACGGACGACGAGCTGTCCCGGGCCCTGGAGTTGGCGCGCGCGAAGTTCTCCGCTCCCGAATGGACCGCGCGGGTGCCCTGAGGCCCTCCGGGTGTGCGTACCGCGACCAGTCCCGACTCGTAGGCGAACACCACGAGTTGGGCCCGGTCACGGGCACCCAGCTTGGTCATCGCGCGACTGATGTGCGTCTTGGCGGTCAGCGGGCTGATCACCATGTGGGCGGCGATCTCCTCGTTGCTCAGGCCGCGCGCGGCGAGCGCGGTGACCTCGCGTTCCCGGCGGGTGAGGCAGTCCAGGCCGGGTGCGGTGGACCGGTCAGGGGGCCGGGCGACGAACTCGCCGATCAGCGTGCGGGTGACCGACGGGGAGAGCAGTGCCTCGCCGTGTGCCACCACGTCGATGGCCTGGAGCAGGTCGGTGGGCTCGGTGTCCTTGAGAAGGAAGCCGCTGGCTCCCGCCCGCAGCGCCTCGAAGACGTACTCGTCGAAGCCGTAGTTGGTGAGGATGACGACCCGTACGGCGGCGAGGGCCGGATCGGCGGCGATGAGGCGGGTCGCCTCGATGCCCGTCATCACCGGCATCTGCACGTCGACCAGTGCCACGTCCGGCACCTCGGCCCGCACCAGCTCGACCCCCTGCTCCCCGTCGGCGGCCTCACCGACCACCTCGATGCCCTCCTCGGCGTCGAGCAGGGCCCGGAAGCCGGCCCGGATCAGCGCCTGGTCGTCGACGAGCGCGACCCGGACCGCGCCGTTCATGCCGTCTCCGCGAGCGGGAGCCGTGCCCGCACCGAGAAGCCGCCCTCCGCCCGCGGGGCGGCGCACAGGGTGCCGCCGAGTGCCGTGACGCGTTCGCGCATGCCGGTCAGGCCGGTGCCCGGCACCGGCGGGCGGGCCGGATCGGCGGCTCCGTCGTCGTCCACGTCTATCGTCAACTCCCCCATGGACTGGACCGTGGCCTCCCCCGTGTCCCCCGTGCCGTAGCCGATGCGGACCCGCACCTTCGCCGGTCCGGCGTGCCGCGCCGCGTTGGTGAGGGCTTCCTGCACGATGCGGTAGGCGGCCCGGTCGACGGCCCGGGGCAGCGGGCGCTCGTCCCCGGTGACCGTCAGGTCGACGGCGAGCCCGGCCGCGCGAGCCCGTTCCACGAGCAGCGCCGGGGTGCCGGCCGGTTCGTCGGCGCGCAGCACCTGGAGGGCGGAGCGCAGCTCGCGCATCGCCTCGCCACTGGCCTCCTGGATGGCGAGCAGCGCGGGCGGCACCTCGTCGCCGCGTTTGCGGGCCAGGTGGACGGCGACTCCCGCCTGGAGCTTGACGATGGAGATGCTGTGGGTCAGCGAGTCGTGCAACTCGCGGGCGATCCGCAGCCGTTCCTCCCCGGCGCGGCGCAGGGCCGCCTCCTCCCTGGTGCGCTCCGCCTCCAGGGCACGCTGTTCGGTCTGGCGCAGGTACGCCTGCCAGTTACGGTCGGCGAGCCCGGTCACCACGGCGCACAGGAACCAGCCGGCGAGCAGCCCGGCCCGCTCGGCCACGTTCTGCGTGCCGGGGCCGGTGGCCACGTACCCGGCCAGGAACACGGCGCTGCCGGCCGCCGCGACGCCCCGGTGGCCGACCCGGGCCGCGGTGTGCACGGCGCCCAGCACGGGCAGTGCGGACAGCGGACCGGGGTGGGCGTGCACGGCGTACGCCGTGCCCAGGACGGTGGCGACGGCCAGCACCGCGCGCGGTGCGGTGCGATGGAAGGCGAGCGCCGCCGAGGCGAGGGCGATGAGCGCGTGGTCGAGTGCCGTGGTGCCGTCGTCGAAGGCGGCGACCCCCGTGCCGAGGGCGCCGACGACGGCCGCGAGGACCACGTCGGCGAGCCGCCTGCGATCGACCTGACGCCCACTCATGCCCGCACCCTAGACGGCCCGGCCGACGGCCGCGTCGGCCCTGTGGACGGCTTGTGGACTACTCCCGGCGAAGTAGTCGGCGCTCCGGCCGGGACCCGGCGGCACAGCGCCGACCGCATCCGGCCGTACGACGACCGCGGGCACCGCGGCGGTGCACGATGCCGTCCATGCCCACACCCTTCCGTCACACCGATCCGCTGCCACCGAAAGCGGCCACCGGCCGCGTCGCCGAGGTCTACGCCCAGGCCGCGCGGGACTTCGGCGTTCCCGGGCCCGTCCCGTTCGTGGTCCTCTCCTCCGCTCCCGCCCTCGTCGCCCCGGCCTGGGCGCTGATGCGCGAGTCCCTGATCGCCGGCCCCGGCGGCCGGACCGGCAAGGAGGTCGCCGCCTTCGGGGTGTCGCAGGCCAACAGGTGCAGGTTCTGCGTGGACGCGCACACCATGCTGCTGCACGCCACCGGCGACCACTCCCTGGCCGAGCGGCTGGCCAGGGGCCGGGAACCGGCGGACGAGCAGCACGCGCGCGTGCTCGACTGGGCGCGGCGCACCCGTGTCCCGGGGGCCGCGCGGGAGCCGTTTCCGTTCCCGCCCGAGGAGGCTCCCGGCTACCTCGGCACCGTGCTGGCCTTCCACTTCATCAACCGCGTCGTGTCGTCCCTCGTCACCGAGAACCTGCTCCCGCGCGACGCACAGCGGCTGCGTCCGGTGCGAAGCGTGGCGGGCCGGTCGCTGTCCCGCACCGTCCGCCGGACCGCCGTGCCCGGCGCCGCCCTGCCCCTGCTCGACGACCCGGGCCGGGGACCGGCGTGGGCGGCGGGGACGCCGGTCGGGCCCGCGTACGCGGCGCTGAGCTCCGCCGCCACGATGGGCGCCGGCCTGCTGGACGCGGACGACCAGGCCCTCGTACGCACCACCCTGCGCGACTGGGACGGATCGCACCCGCCCGTCACGCCGGACCCGTTCCCCGACCGGCGTGAGCGGCCCGGCGCACGGCTGGCGCTGCTGGCCGCGCTCGCGCCGTACCGGATCACGGACGCGGACGTCTCGGCGTGGCGGCGGCCCGAGCACACCGACCACTGCCTGGTACACCTCGTCGCGTACGGCGCGTTCGTCGCCGTGGACCGCGTCGAGACCGCCCTGGTGGCTCCCGGCACCCGGCCGGCCGCCCGGCCGACCGCGGGGGAGACTTCATAACCCCCGTCGGCACGGCGGCCGTCGCCCCCGGCGGCCGTGTCTCCGACGTCGGCTGCGGAGCGGGCGCGGCGACCCGGATCAGGTGCGGCCTCCCGCCCCCGGGGCCGGAGTCGGAGGAGGCCCGGTGTGCGGCTGTGACCGCCGCCCGGCCGTGACGCCTCCCGGCGCGGCCCCGGTCTCGCGTACGTCTGCGTCACCGTGCGGCCACGCACCGAGTTCGCCCTTCCGCCCCACAGGGAGTCGTGTGACACTGGCGTCCCGTCCGCAGTGCGGGCTCCCTCCGCACCCTTCCCCACGAGAAGTGCGCCGTGCGTTCTCTTCCCCTGCCGCTCGCCCTGACCGCCCGCTTGGCGCCGGTCGCCGTGCTCGCCACGGCGGGCTGGGCGATGTCGTCCGGGCCCGACACGTCACCGGCCGCGAAGGACAGGACGCCGCCCGGCACCACCGGCAGATCGGCCTCCGCACCGGCGACGCAGGCGGCGGTCAAGACGTACGCCGCCGCCCCGGCACCGTGCGGGAGTCTTGCCGGGAAGACGGTCACCTCGCTGGTGCCGGGTTCGAAGGCGGCCGGCAAGGAGATCCCGTCCACGGACACCAAGGCGCGTCGCACCTGTTCCTGGAACGCGCTCAAGGGATACGATTACCGCTGGCTCGACGTCTCCTTCGAGGTGATGGATACGGACGAGGCGGCGCAGAAGTCGTACAGGGAGCGGGTCGCCGACCGCAGCGGCGGAGGCGAGGTGCCGGGGCTCGGTGACGCGGGCTACTCCGTCGTGAACCTCACCACCGAGGACAAGCAGCAGACGCGCGAGGGCACCGTGCTGGTCCGCGCGTCCAACGCCCTGGTGATGATCACGTACAACGGCAGTGACTTCGAGTCGAAGAAGGCACCCGGTACGACGGAGATCAACAAGGGTGCCATCAAGGCGGCCAAGGAGGCGGTGGCCGCGCTGGAGGACGGCGGGTCCGGCTGACCGTCCTCCGGGGCACGTCAGCCGGCCGGCCGTCTCCGGCCCCGGGACGGCATCAGCGCGAGGTAGAGCACCATGGAGGTGCCGAGGCCGACCGCCCAGCCGTAGTCGGCCAGCGGTTCGAGGAACGGCACGGGGCGGCCGTCGACCAGCGGGGGAAGTCGTCGCCGCCGACGCCGAGGACGCCGCCCACGAGGAGGGCGACGACCGCCCGCCAGTTCCAGCCGCCGTCGTACCAGTAGCGTCCGCCCCTGCGGTACAGGTCGACGAGGTCGAGACGGGCGCGGCGCGGGATCCAGTAGTCGGCGATCAGGATGCCGGCCACCGTGCCCAGGAGCCCGCCTACCAGGCCGAGCCAGGTGAAGATGTAGCCCTGCGGGTCGGAGTACAGCTTCCACGGGAAGATCAGTACCGCCAGGACACTGGTGACGAGCGCACCGGCCCGGAAACTCACCTTGCGCGGTGCGACGTTGGAGAGGTCGAAGGCCGGTGAGACCAGGTGGGCCGCGATGTTCACGGACAGCGTCGCCACCAGGACGGTGACGAGGGCGAACAGCAGCCCCACCACGTTGTCCGTCTTCGCGGCGAGCTGTACCGGGTCCCAGACGGCCTCCCCGCAATCAGCTTCCTATGAGGCCCGAACCTATCGCTGATGAGCAGGACATGAGAAAGCCCCGGTCGACGTCCAGCGTCGGCCGGGGCTGGGTGCTGCCGGCTACGGCTTGGGCGGGGTCACGAATCCCCGGACAGGCCGCTGCTCTTTCGGGTCACGCGATGCGGGCTGCTGCGAGCGCTTCCACGCCTTCGCCAGGTCCGCGTAGCGCGGGTCGATCCATTCGGACACGGCGCCTCCCTTCACAGGCAGGCCACGCCGCCCCGGGCTTCGGCTTGGGCGTGATGACGATGGTGCAGTCCGGGGCGTGCCGGCACTTCGCTGCCACGGAGACGAGAGTCTCGTCGGACGGCGGCCCCCACAGCTCCGGATCGCGTCCCAGCCGAGCGCCGCGATCGTCTCGCGGGTCCGGTCCAGGATCGGCGGGTCGTAGCTGGTGGGGTCGTAGCCCGGGGAGTGGTGCACGAACGCGCCCTCGCCGCCGAGCCGCTCGCACAACTCGGCGTACATGCCGGTGTGCAGGATCAGGGCGTGCCAGCCTTCGTCGACGATCCGCGACGGCGCCAGGCCGTGGCCGGGGTGCGTGGCGCAGGCGGTCACGAATTTCAAGCCCTCGTCGACGATGCGGCCGGCCATCTCCTCGGCCATGTCCGGGTTGGCGTCCATGACGGTGCTGCGGACGCTGGCGAACTGAGCGTCGGTGACGAGCATGCGCACGAGGGCGGGCAGTGCCAGGGCGGGCGGCGGGGTGGGCCCGGAGGTATCGTCACGGGATCTCCTTCGCTGTTTGCGGAAAGGGATGGCCCGCCCGGGCCGGGGGCAACTGTCCGGCTGCCTGGCCTGGGCGGGAGTTCGTGGGCGGCGCGATCAGCAGCCGCTGTTGGCGATGCCCCAGATGAACAGTCCGCCGAGCACCGCCAGGGCGTCGAGGCGGATGCAGAACCGCGGGTCGCGCTTCACGCCGGGCCCACCTCGTCGGCCGCCTGCTCGGTCAGCTGGTGCTGGCCAGCTGCGATGAACCGCGCTACGGCGAGCGGTGCGCAGAGCATCGCCGCCGACGACATGGGCACCGACCAGTACGACGCCCGGGTGCGCTGGTCGAACCGGACCAGGTCGACGCGCGGCACGCCGAGGTACGCGTCGCGGCCGAGGCAGTCGACGTCCGTGGTTCGCCATTCGTCGACCGCCTGGTGCCACGTGACGGGCACCCTGGCCGGGACGAGGGCGTAGTACCGCCGGCCGTCCGGGTCGCAGATCACCGGGCCGCCCCCGAACGCCTCGTCGAGGACCGTGTCCACCGCACCCGAGGGACCAATGCCGCCGGTCACCGCGAGGACCAGGCGCTCCGGCAGTCGCACGGCGGAGAACAGCGTGCCCAGGGGCAGCAGGGCGAGGCCGTGCTGCTCCCATTCCAGCCGGGCGCGACGCGGGTCGCGATGGGTGGAGAGCAGCCAGTGCGCGGTGGCCAGTTGCCGGTCGGCGGTGGGATGTACGAGGACACCGGGAGCGGTCTCCACTGGGCTCAGTGCCCGTGATCTCTGAGTCTCCGTCATGCCGCGATGCTGTCTGCCTGACAGAGGGTGCGGGAGTGTGTACGTGACGTGAGTTGCATCGGTCGATTCACACACTGTGTGAACGCGCTGTGGCTAGGCTCCACACACTGAGTGATTCGGGGGCACACATGGGGCCGGAACCCAACACCCTGCTCGACTCCCTCCTCGATGAGGCCGGGATGTCCCGGAAGGGACTGGCCGCGCGCATCAACCGCGCTGGCGAGTTACGCGGGCAGACGATGAGCTACGACCACAGCTCAGTGATCCGCTGGCTACGCGGACAACGACCGAGGGGCATCACCCCGGACCTCATCTGCGAGATCCTGAGCGCGCGCCTCGGGCGGCCGCTCACACCTGAGGACATCGGCATGGGCCACAGCAGCGCACCTCAACCGTCCACCCCACTCGCCGGCTTCATCGACCGGTCCACGGCCCTGTGGCGCGGCGACCTGCAGCAGCGGTCCGACGTCCAGGCGGCGCCCGTCATTACCGGACTGCCGGCCGTCGGTCCTGTCTGGGAGTGGGAGAACCCGCCCGACGACGGCGACGTCTCCCGTGCCGGTACGCCGCAGGTCGGCATGTCCGACGTCGAGCTCCTCGCCGGTGCCCGCAACCACTATGAGCAGATGTACCGCAAGGCCGGCGGCGTCGCGACACGCACGCGCGTCCTGCTGTTCCTCAACACGGAGACGGCGCCGCTCATGCGCGGCGCCTACACAGACACGACCGGGCGAGAGCTTCACCGCGCCATCGGCGGCCTGGTCGCCATCGCCGGGATCTGCTCGTACGACTCCGACGCACAAGGCCTGGCCCAGCGCTACTTCCACCAGGCGCTGCGGATGGCGAAGGCCTCCAGCGACCGCGCCTTCGGCGGCTACGTCCTCGCTCTGCTCGTCAACCAAGCCCTGTACCTGCGCGAGTACCGGCAAGCTGTCGCCTTCGCCGAGGCAGGCGTACGGACCGCCGGGCACGCCATATCGCACGCACTCGCGTGCGACCTGTACGCGATGCAGGCGAAGGCCTTCTCCCGCATGGGTGACCACACCTCTGCGCACCGCGTGATGGCGCTCGCCGAGACGGCGGCCGGCCAGATCCGCCGGGACGAGGAGCCAGCCGAGACCGGCTACGTGCAGCCCGGTCTCCTCGAGGCCAATCTTGCCGACGCGCTGATGCGGCTCGGGGACACCAGCCCCGCGCAGCAGTACGCGGCCGAGGCCGTCGCCACGCAGACCCACGAGCGCGGCCGCGTCCACCGCCTGGCCACGCTCGCCGACTGCCAGCTGCGCGCGGGCGAGGCCGAGCTGGCCGCGTCCACCGCCACCAGCATGCTGGACACCATGCAGGGCATGGAGTCCCGCCGGCTGAGTGATCGCCTCGTACGCCTGCGTCGCACCATGTCGACACTCGACGCTCACGCCACCTCGAGCGTGGTGGAGCGGATCGACGACACCCTGCGGATCCCGCTGTAGCGGGGGTGCTGGACTGGGTGGGTACCCGACGAAAGGCGCACGCGTGTCTGTGTGGAAGAACCTCGGTGAGCGCACCGTGTACGAAAACCGGTGGGTGACCGTGAACATGGCGGACGTCGAGCTGCCCGGCGGCCGGCACCTGGACCACACCGTCATTCGCCTCCGGCCCGTCGCCGTGGCCACCGTCGTGAACGACGCGGACGAGGTGCTGCTGCTGTGGCGGCACCGGTTCATCACGGACGCCTGGGGGTGGGAACTCCCCTCCGGTGGTACCGGTCAGGATGAGGATCCGGCGGCGGCCGCGGCGCGCGAGTTCGAGGAGGAGACGGGTTGGCGCCCAGGCCCGATGCGGCTGCTCCTGGCGGTGGATCCGATGCCGGGGATCTCGACGAGCCACCACCGCGTGTACTGGTCGGACCAGGCCGAGCGCATCGGCGAGCCGCGCGACGACTTCGAGTCCTCCCGCCGTGAGTGGGTCCCGCTGTCCACGGTCCCCGACCTGATTGCCCGCGGCGAGATCCGGTCCGCCAACGCCGTCGCCGCGCTCCTGATGCTGCACCGCCTCCGTCTCGGCTGACCCCGGACACGACGAAACGGCCCTGGCCTCCCTCGTGGGGAGAGCCAGGGCCGTGAGGCTGCTACGGGATCAGGTACTGCATGAGGTAGCAGGCGCCCATGCTGATGGCGCCGACGGCGCCGGTCGCCGCCCCCGGCCGTGGGGCGCGGGGCGGCGGGTTCAGCCTGCGGCTACGCGGGTTCGAACAGGATCCAGACCACGGTCGACGTGTCGGTCGCGCTGCTGGAGTCGACGGTGAATCCAACGCCGGCGTCCGTCTCGGCGGACAGGTGGCCGACGGCTCCGCCGGCCGTCTGCCGGAAGGCGGCCACGCGGGTCGTCGCAGTCACCGAGGTGTTGGCCACGGTCACCGTGCCGCCGGCCAATGTGGCGACGCCCATGCGGGCGTCGGCGCCTTCCTTGATGGCGACGCCACCGCCGACGCTGCCCAGGCTGAGGGCCTTCGGGCTGGCGTCCCAGAGCCCGGGGCGAGCTCCACGCGTCCGTCGGGGAGGGTGACTTGGGCGGACGGCGGTATGGCCGTGGGCGCTGTGTCGGTCATGGCAGGCCAGTCATGCGGTGGACGGGAGAGGCCGTGCGGCCGGTGCCGAGGGGTGTGTGCGGACGCGTCCCGGGCCCTCTTCCCCGAAGGGAAGAGGGGCGGGGTCGGGCGGGGTCAGGCGTTGACGGCGGGGATGACCTTCGTGCCGTAGGTGTCGATCACGGCTTCCTGCGCGTCGTGCATGTCGTAGAGCGCGAACTGGTCGACGCCGAGGGCGCGCAGGGCGGTCAGCTTCGCGATGTGTGTCTCCACCGGACCGATCAGGCAGAACCGGTCGACGATCTCGTCCGGCACGAACCGGGTGTCGGGGTTGCCGCTGCGCCCGTGGTGGGCGTAGTCGTAGCCCTCGCGGGCCTTGATGTAGTCGGTGAGTTCGTCGGGAACGGCGCCGGTGTGGGCACCGTACTTGGCGACCAGGTCGGCCACGTGGTTGCCGACCATGCCGCCGAACCAGCGGCACTGCTCGCGGGCGTGGGCGAGCGCCCCGGGCGAGCCGTCGGCGGTGACGTAGGCGGGGGCGGCGACGCAGACCGTCACCTCGGAGGGGTCGCGTCCGGCGGCCGCGGCGGCGTCCCGGACGGCCTTGACCATGTACTCGGTCAGGTAGAGGTCGGCGAGCTGGAGGATGAAGCCGTCGGCCTCCTCACCGGTCATCTTCAGGGCCTTCGGGCCGTACGCCGCCATCCACACGGGAAGTTCGGCGCCCGGTCTCACCCAGGGGAACCTGACGACCGTGCCGTCGCCGAGGTCGGCCTCCTCTCCCCTGCCCAGCGCGCGGATGACCTTGACGGCCTCGCTCATACGGGCGAGGGTGTTGGGCTTGCGGCCGGCGACGCGCATCGCGGAGTCGCCGCGGCCGATGCCGCAGACGGTGCGGTTGCCGAACATGTCGTTGAGGGTGGCGAAGGTGGAGGCGGTCACCTCCCAGGTGCGGGTGCCCGGGTTGGTGACCATCGGGCCGATCTTCAGTGTGGTGGTGTTGGCCAGGACCTGGCTGTAGATGACGAACGGCTCCTGCCACAGCACGGCGGAGTCGAAGGTCCAGCCGTGCCGGAAGCCGTTGCGTTCGGCCCGCTGCATCAGGCTGACGACGCGGGAGGCCGGCGGGTCGGTCTGCAGGACGAGTCCGAAGTCCATGGGCACCGCTCCTAGTTCAGGTACTGGCAGGTGGCGCGGGGGGTGTAGACGCCGTGGCCCTTGCGCCCGGTGTACTCCCGCTCGGTGACGACCGGTTCGCCGCGCGAGAGCACGGTCTCCACGCGACCGGTGATCCGTTTGCCCTCGTACGCCGAGTAGTCGACGTTCATGTGGTGGGTCTCGGCGGAGACGACCTGCTCGGCGTGCGGGTCGTAGACGACGATGTCGGCGTCCGCGCCGGGCGCGATGGTGCCCTTCTTCGGGTAGAGACCGAACATGCGGGCCGGGGTGGCGCAGGCGATCTCGATCCAGCGGCGGCGGCTGATGTGCCCGTCGACCACGGCCTGGTGGAGCAGGTCCATGCGGTGCTCGACACCCGGCATACCGTTGGGGATCTTGGAGAAGTCGCCGCGCCCCAGCTCCTTCTGTCCGGTGAAGCAGAAGGGGCAGTGGTCGGTGGAGACGACCTGGAGGTCGTTGGTGCGCAGGCCCCGCCACAGTGCCGCCTGGTGCTCGCGCGGGCGCAGCGGGGTGCTGCACACGTACTTGGCGCCCTCGAAGTCGGGCTCGGCGAGATTGTCGGTGGACAGGAACAGGTACTGGGGGCAGGTCTCGCCGAAGACGTTGAGGCCCTCGTCGCGGGCCCGGGTCAGCTCCGCGACCGCCTCGGTCGCGGAGACGTGCACGACGTAGAGAGGCGCCCCGGCGACCTGGGCGAGCTTGATGGCGCGGTGGGTGGCCTCGGCCTCCAGGAGGGCCTTGCGGACCTCGCCGTGGAAGCGGGGGTCGGTCTCGCCGCGGGCGAGCGCCTGCTCCACGAGTACGTCGATCGCGATGCCGTTCTCGGCGTGCATCATGATCAGGCCGCCGTTTCCGGCGGCGCGCTGCATGGCGCGCAGGATCTGGCCGTCGTCGGAGTAGAAGACGCCGGGATACGCCATGAACTGCTTGAAGGAGGTCACGCCCTCCTCCACCAGCAGGTCCATCTCCTTGAGTGTCTCCTGGTTCACGTCGGAGACGATCATGTGGAAGCCGTAGTCGACGGCGCAGTTGCCCTCGGCCTTGGCGTGCCAGGCGTCCAGGCCCTCGCGCAGGGAGTGTCCGACGCTCTGGATGGCGAAGTCGACGATGGTGGTCGTACCGCCCCAGGCGGCGGCCCGGGTGCCGGTCTCGAAGGTGTCGGCGGCGTAGGTGCCGCCGAAGGGCATCTCCATGTGGGTGTGCCCGTCGACACCGCCCGGGATGACGTACTTGCCCGTGGCGTCGATGACGTGCTCGGCCGTGAAGGCGCCGGCCGCCGGGGTGCCGGTCGCGGCGAGCGCGGCGACGCGGCCGTCCTCGACGAGGACGTCGGCGTGGATCTCGTCGGAGGCGGTGACGACGAGGCCGCCGCGGATGACGGTACGGCTGCTCATGCTGCTGTTCCCTCCTGTCAGGGGCCCCGGTGGGTCAGGGCGCGGTCAGCGGGGAGTACGCGCCCGGCGCGCGGTCCCGGTAGAACTGCCAGCGGTCGCGGACCTCGCGCAGCTTGCCCAGGTCGAGGTCGCGGACGACGAGTTCGCTCTCCTTGTCGCTCGCGACCTCGCCGACGAACCGCGCCTCCGGGTCGACGAAGTACGAGGTGCCGTAGAAGTCGTTGTCGCCGTACTCCTCGACGCCGACGCGGTTGATCGCGCCGACGAAGTACTCGTTGGCGACGGCCGCCGCCGGCTGTTCCAGCTGCCACAGGTAGCCGGAGAGGCCGCGCGAGGTGGCCGACGGGTTGAAGACGACCTCGGCGCCCGCCAGGCCCAGGGCCCGCCAGCCCTCGGGGAAGTGCCGGTCGTAGCAGATGTACACGCCGACCTTGCCCACGGCGGTGTCGAAGACCGGCCAGCCGGAGTTGCCGGGGCGGAAGTAGAACTTCTCCCAGAAGCCGCGTACTTGCGGGATGTGCGTCTTGCGGTACTTGCCGAGGTAGGAGCCGTCGGCGTCGATGACGGCGGCGGTGTTGTAGAGGACGCCGGGCTGCTCCTCCTCGTACATGGGAAGCACCAGGACGATGCCGTGCTCGCGGGCGAGCCGCTGGAAGCGCTCGACGATCGGGCCGTCGGGGACGTGCTCGGCGTAGGCGTAGAACCCGGGGTCCTGGACCTGGCAGAAGTACGGTCCGTAGAACAGCTCCTGGAAGCACATGACCTGTGCGCCCTGGGCGGCGGCGTCGCGCACCGCCTGCTCGTGGACCTGGATCATCGATTCCCTGTCGCCCGTCCAGGCGGTCTGGAAGAGCGCGGCACGGATCACTCGGTTCATCTTCGGCCTCCACTCGCTCGGTGTGGCGCTCGGTGTACGGCGAGACTAGGGACGGCGGGTGGCCGGAATGAGTGGCACGGTGTCACGTCTGCGGGGCTCGGGCATGGCACGGTGTCACCCCTGTTGCGCGTCGTGGGCGAGGAGCGCGAT
This sequence comes from Streptomyces sp. NPDC048392, assembly GCF_043200575.1. NCBI lineage: Bacteria > Bacillati > Actinomycetota > Actinomycetes > Kitasatosporales > Streptomycetaceae > Streptomyces > Streptomyces sp. NPDC048392. The sequence continues at coordinate 90,222 of NZ_JBICYB010000023.1, read as the reverse complement.
GTGGACGGAGGCGGCCTGTTCGAAGTCGTCGAGGTCGACGCCGAGGCGGCCCTGTATCGCCTCCAGACGCCGGTAGAGGGCGGGCCGGGAGACGTGGTGGAGCTGGGCGGTGCGGGACTTGTTGCGTCCGGTGGCGAGGTAGGTGCGCAGCACCGGCAGCAGGTCCGGGTCGGCGCCGCGCAGCAGTCCGTCCAGCTCCCGCTCGGCGAAGGACTGCACGTGCGGGTCGTCGCGCAGCAGCCGCACGAGCCCGCGCAGGTGGACGTCGCGCAGGCGCACCACGGGTGGCGGGTCGAGGGCGGCCGCGGAGTCGGCGACGGCGTCCGCGACGTGCTGGGCCTCGCGCAGTCCGGCGGGTACGGCGGTCCAGTCGGCGCGCGCGTCGGCCGCCGCGACCACGGCGCGGGAGGAGTCCGGTTCCGACCGCAGCCGTGTCGCGAAGTGGGCGGTCAGTGCCCTGGCGTCCTGGTCGGGGGCGAGGCTGAGCAGGACGGCCGCCGTGCCGTCGGTGAGCCTCGCTACGATCCCGGGCAGGCCCAGCACCCGCAGTACGCGGTCGAGGCGGCCCGGCGCCGCGTCGCGGACGACCAGGGGAACGAACGCCCGCCGGTTGACCGGCAGTCCGGCCGCCCGCGCCCTCGGCAGCAGCTGCCGCGCCGGTACGGCCCCGTCGACGAGGTCGGTGAGCAGGCCGTGCGCGGACTGCTCCTCCCAGGTGGGCGTCGACTGCCCGCCGAGCATGCGGTGCAGGACGAGGGCCTCGGCGGCCCGGTCGGCGAGCAGGCGTCCGGCCGCCCGGTCGCCCCGGTGTCCGCACAGCACCAGCCGTCCCCAGCGTTCCCCGCGGCAGCTCAGTTCGGCGCGGATCCAGCCGTCGGCCGACCCGGCACCGGCCTGGCGGGCGATGCGGTCCCAGTCCCGCAGCACGTCGTCGACGGCCGCCCGCTCGCCCGCCGTGGCGAGGACGCGGTGGGCGAGGTTGGTGACGACGACCGGGCAGCCTCCGTGCCGGGCCACCTCGTCGAGCAGGCGCTGCGCCGGGGCGCCCGCGGTGATCAGGCCGGTCAGTTCGGTGCGGACGGCCTCGGAGAGGCTGACGGCGGCGAACTTGCGCCGCAGCAGCCGGGACTGCACCTCTTCGGTGAGTTCGGCGAAGGGGAAGGGGCGGTGCAGGACGACCATGGGCAGCCCGCAGCGCTCGGCCGCCCTGCGCATCACGTCCGGCGCAGTGGGGAAGGCCCGGCCGAGGCCGAGCACGACGGCCGCGGCCTCCGCGCGGTCCAGTGAGCGGATGTACTCGCCCTGCTTGTCCTCGTCACCGGCGAGCAGCACGCCGGTGGTGAGGACCATCTCGCCGCCGCTGAGCATCACGCCGACGTCGGCCGCCTCGGCGACGTGCACCCAGCGCACGGGCCGGTCGAGCCGGTGGGCGCCGGCCACCACCTCGGGCTGTCCGGCCAGCACCCGCTCCAGGTCCAGGACCTGGCGGACCGACAGGGCGGGTTCCCAGGGCTGCGGGGCCGAGGTCTCCGAGGTGGCGGTCATGGCTGCGGTTCCTCTGCTCGGGACGCTGCTGTCGGATGCTCCGCGGAGCGCGTGCACATCTGCTCCGCGAAGCGCGTGCACATCTGCTCCGCGAAGCGCGTGCACATCTGCTCCGCGAAGCGCGTGCTCAGATGCTCCGCAGGGCGCGTTCGAGGATCGCGGCACCCTCCTCGGCCTCCGCGACGGTGAGGGACATGGGCGGGGCGATGCGCAGGGCGCTGGTGTCGTGTCCGCCGCCCTTGCCGATGAGCAGCCCGCCCGCGCGGGCCTCCTCCAGCACGGTGGCCGCCGCCTCGGGAGCGGCCTCGTCGGTGCCGGGCCGGGTCAGCTCGACGCCGATCATCAGCCCGCGTCCGCGCACCTCCCGTACGTGCGGCACCTGGGCGGCGACGGCGCGCAGCCGCTCGATGAGCAGTCCGCCGACGCGCCGGGCGTTGCCCTGGAGGTCGTGTTCCAGCAGGTAGGTGAGGTTGGCGAGGCCGGCGGCCATGGTGACCTGGGTGCCGCCGAAGGTGGAGATGCTGTTGGCGTCCAGGCAGTTCATGATCTCGGCGCGGGCGATGACACCGCCGATCGACATGCCGTTGCCGATGCCCTTGGCGAACGTCACGATGTCCGGCGGGCCGCTCCGCCCGTGCGCCTGCCAGCCCCAGAAGTGCTCACCGGTGCGCCCCCAGCCGGTCTGCACCTCGTCGGCGATCCACAGGATGCCCCGCTCGTGCAGCACCTCGCGGAAGGCGGCGTACAGGCCGTCCGGCGGGGAGGTGAAGCCGCCGACGCCCTGGACGGGTTCGGCGATCAGTGCGGCGGGGGCGCGGGTGTGGCCGAGGAGGTCCTTCAGGTCGGCGACGCAGGCGTCGGTGAAGTCCCGGTCGTCCAGGTGCGCGTAGGGGCCGCGGGTGCGCACGCCGCCGTGGACGTAGAGGGTCTGGAGCGGGGAGAGGGAGGTCGGGGACCAGCCGCGGTTGCCGGTGATGCCGACGGAGCTGAAGGAGCGGCCGTGGTAGCTGTTGCGCATCGCCAGGAGGGTGTTGCTGCGCCGGTAGGCGGTGGCGAGCAGCAGGGCGGTGTCGTTGGCCTCGGTGCCCGAGGTGGTGAAGAAGACGCGGGCGTCGGGGATGCCGGACAGCCGGGCGACGCGCTCGGCGAGCTCGACCATCGGCCGGTTGAGGTAGAGCGTGGAGGAGTGGATGATCCGCCCGGCCTGCTCGGCGACGGCCTTGGTCACCTCGGGCAGGGCGTGCGCGGTCATCGTGGTGAGGATGCCGCCGAAGAAGTCGAGGTACTTGTTGCCGGCGGCGTCCCAGACGTGCCGGCCCTCGCCGTGGGTGATCTCCAGCGGGTCCTCGTAGTAGAGGGCGAGCCAGTCGGGCAGGACGGCGCGGTGGCGGCCGAACAGGTCACGGGTCACGGCCGCACCAGTCCCTCGTAGGCGTCGGGGCGGCGGTCGCGGTAGAAGGCCCACTGCTGCCGCACCTCGTCGATGAGGTCGAAGTCCAGGTCGCGGACGACGAGCTCCTCCTCGGTGTCGCTGGCCGGGTCGCCGACGAACTGCCCGCGCGGGTCCACGAAGTACGACGTCCCGTAGAAGTCGTTGTCCCCGTACTCCTCGACGCCGACCCGGTTGATGGCGGCGACGAAGTACTCGTTGGCGACGGCGGCCGCGGGCTGTTCCAGCTGCCACAGGTGGGCGGAGAGGCCGCGGTGGGTGGCGGACGGGTTGTACACCAGCTGGGCGCCGCCCAGGCCGAGTTGGCGCCAGCCCTCGGGGAAGTGCCGGTCGTAGCAGATGTACACGCCGACCTTGCCCACGGCGGTGTCGAAGACCGGCCAGCCGAGGTTGCCGGGGCGGAAGTAGAACTTCTCCCAGAAGCCCTTGACCTGCGGGATGTGGTGCTTGCGGTAGGTGCCGAGGACGGTGCCGTCGGCGTCGATCACGGCCGCGGTGTTGTAGTAGAAGCCGGACTGCTCGACCTCGAAGACGGGGACGACGACGACCATGCCGGTCTCGCGGGCGAGTGCCTGCATGCGGCGGGTGGTCGGCCCGTCGGGCACGGGTTCGGCCCAGCGGTAGTGCCCGGGGTCCTGGACCTGGCAGAAGTAGGGGGCGTTGAAGACGTCCTGGAATCCGATGACCTTGGCGCCCCGCCGGGCGGCCTCACGGGCGTGCTCCTCGTGTTTCGCCACCATGGACTCGGTGTCGCCGGTCCAGGTGGCCTGGACGAGAGCGGCACGTACGACGTTGGCCATGAGCTGCTCCTTCGACACGACGTCAGAGCCTCTACGCCCGTAGAGCAGGCCGTAGAGGGACGAACGTAAGCCTGGCCGGACGGGCTTGCCAAGACCATCGTCGTCAAGGCGCGGTGTCGATCACGTTTCGCACTCCTGTGGGTGAGTGGCACCGGAGCGGCGCCACCCTCAGAGCGCCGCGGGCACACACCTCCCCACCAGCTCGTCCATCGACAGTCCCAGCGCACCGGCCAGCGCGGCCACCGTGAAGAACGCCGGGGTGGGCGCGCGGCCGGTCTCGATCTTGCGCAGGGTCTCCGCGGAGATGCCGGCCCGCGCGGCGACCTCCGTCATGCTCCGCTCGCCGCGCGCGGCGCGGAGCAGGCGCCCGAGCCGTTCGCCGCGCTCGCGCTCTTCGGGGGTCAGAGGGGTGCGTACCATGCCGTCATTCTAATACCGGCTTCCCGTACCGGCTCCGATGTCCCGCGACCGGCGGCTCGCGATCGGCGGCTCGCGATCGGCGGCTCGCGATCGGTGAACCCAATTAAATACCGGTATAGTAATTGGCATGGTGGAACTGAAGACGGATACATCGATCGACGCCATGCACGAGGCCGGGCAGGTCGTCGCGCGCGCCCTGACGGCCGTGCGGCGCGCCGCGGACGTGGGCGTGTCCCTGCTGGAGCTGGACGCGGTGGCGCGCGAGGTGCTGCGGGAGGCGGGCGCCGGCTCGCCGTTCCTGGGCTACCGGCCCTCCTTCGCGCCGACGCCCTTCCCGGGCGTCATCTGCGCGTCGGTGAACGACGCGATCGTGCACGGCATCCCGGACGGCTACCGGCTGCGCGACGGGGACCTGGTCTCCATCGACTGCGGGGCGACGCTGGACGGCTGGGCCGGCGACTCGGCGCTCAGCTTCGTCGTGGGCACCCCGCGCGCGGCGGACATGACACTGGTCGAGACCGCGGAGCGGGCCCTCGACGCGGGCATCGGGGCGGCCGTCGTCGGCAATCGCATCGGCGACATCTCCCACGCGATCGGCAGGGTGTGCCGGTCGGCCGGCTACGGAATCATGGAGGACTTCGGCGGTCACGGCATCGGCCGGCGTATGCACGAGGACCCCGGGGTGCCCAACGAGGGCCGCCCGGGACGCGGGCTCCCGCTGCGGCACGGCATGGTCCTCGCCATCGAGCCCATGCTGATCGGCAGCGGCCGGGACGACTACCACGCGGCCGCGGACGGCTGGACCCTGCGCACCAACGACGGTTCCCGCGCGGCGCACGCGGAGCACACCGTGGCCATCACGGACGGCGGTCCGCGCGTCCTGACGTCGAGGAACGGCCTGTGAGCCGCTGAGTGACCCCCTTCGCGAGGTGCTCCGCCCGCCCGGCCCCCGGCATGCCCGGCGGAACAGAACGTGTCATGTTGGGCATGACCGCACGCCGACCGGGTTACCCGGCCCCGGCACGTCGATCAGCGATGCAGCGGAGGTCCGTACACGATGAGCAGCGGCTTCATGGGCCCGGAGGGTGACCCGTTCGCGGAATTCCTGGCCCGCTTCTTCGGCGGGCCCAGGCCCCGGCAGATCGACATCGGCCGACTGCTCAGCCAGCCCGCCCGGGAGCTGGTGCGCGGGGCCGCCCAGTACGCCGCCGAGCACGGCAGCCGGGACCTCGACACCGAGCACCTGCTGCGGGCCGCGCTCGCCACCGAGCCGACCCGGGGCCTGCTCAGCCGGGCCGGCGCCGACCCCGACGCGCTGGCCTCGCAGATCGACGAGCGGACCGGTCCGGTGCAGCACGCGCCGGGCGAGGCCCCGCCGCCCACGTCGCTCTCGCTCACTCCGGCCGTCAAGCGCGCCCTGCTGGACGCGCACGAACTGGCCCGCTCGACCGGCACCGGGTACATCGGCCCGGAGCATGTGCTCAGCGCCCTGGCCGCCAACCCGGACTCGGCCGCCGGACACATCCTGAACGCCGCCCGGTTCGCCCCCTCGGGCCTGCCCACGGAGACGCCCGACGCCGCCAAGGGCCGCGCGGAGAAACCCCGGACCACGAACACTCCGACCCTCGACAAGTACGGCCGCGACCTCACCGACCTGGCCCAGCAGGGCCGGATCGACCCGGTGATCGGCCGCGAGGAGGAGATCGAGCAGACCATCGAGGTGCTCTCCCGGCGCGGCAAGAACAACCCCGTGCTGATCGGTGACGCCGGTGTCGGCAAGACCGCGATCGTGGAGGGGCTGGCGCAGCGCATCACGGACGGCGACGTGCCCGACGTACTGATCGGACGGCGGGTGGTCGCGCTGGACCTGACCGGCGTGGTCGCCGGCACCCGCTTCCGGGGCGACTTCGAGGAGCGGATGAACAACATCGTGGGCGAGATCCGCGCCCACTCCGACGAGTTGATCATCTTCATCGACGAGCTGCACACCGTCGTCGGCGCCGGCGGGGGCGGCGAGAGCGGGTCGATGGACGCCGGGAACATCCTCAAGCCGGCCCTGGCGCGCGGCGAGCTGCACATCGTGGGCGCCACCACGCTGGAGGAGTTCCGCAGGATCGAGAAGGACGCGGCCCTCGCCCGCCGCTTCCAGCCGATCCTGGTGCCGGAGCCGACCGTCGTCGACGCGATCGAGATCCTGCGCGGGCTGCGCGACCGCTACGAGGCCCACCACCAGGTCCGCTACACGGACGAGGCACTGGTGGCGGCCGTGGAGATGTCCGACCGCTACCTCACCGACCGGCGGCTGCCGGACAAGGCGATCGACCTGATCGACCAGGCCGGCGCCCGCGTACGGCTCCAGTCGCGCACCAAGGGCACGGACGTACGGGCCCTGGAGCGGGAGGTCGACCAGCTCGTCCGGGACAAGGACCAGGCGGTCGCGGACGAGCAGTACGAGCAGGCGACCCGGCTGCGCGACCGGATCGTCGAGCTGAAGCAGCGGATCACCGAGGCAACGGGCGACGGCGAGGCCGACGAGGGGCTGAACCTGGTCGTCGGCACCGAGTCCATCGCCGAGGTGGTCTCCCGCCAGACCGGCATCCCGGTCAGCAGCCTCACCCAGGAGGAGAAGGAGCGCCTGCTGGGTCTGGAGTCCCACCTGCACGAGCGGGTGGTCGGCCAGGACGAGGCGGTACGGGTCGTCTCCGACGCCGTGCTGCGCTCCCGCGCCGGGCTCTCCAGTCCGGACCGGCCCATCGGCAGCTTCCTCTTCCTCGGCCCGACCGGCGTCGGCAAGACGGAGCTGGCCCGGGCGCTGGCGGAGGCGCTGTTCGGCAGCGAGGACCGGATGGTCCGCCTCGACATGAGCGAGTACCAGGAGCGCCACACGGTCAGCCGCCTGGTCGGCGCGCCGCCCGGTTACGTCGGGCACGAGGAGGCCGGTCAGCTCACCGAGGTGGTGCGCCGGCACCCGTACTCGCTGCTGCTGCTCGACGAGGTGGAGAAGGCGCACCCGGACGTCTTCAACATCCTGCTCCAGGTCCTGGACGACGGCCGGCTGACCGACTCCCAGGGCCGGACGGTGGACTTCACCAACACGGTCGTGGTGATGACCAGCAACCTGGGCTCCGACGTGATCACCCGGCGCGGCGCCGGCATCGGCTTCGGCGCGGGTGGCGCGGAGGCGGACGAGGAGGCGCGGCGCGAGCAGGTGCTGCGGCCGCTGCGCGAGCACTTCAGGCCCGAGTTCCTCAACCGCGTCGACGAGATCGTGGTCTTCCGCCAGCTCAGCGTCGAACAGCTGCGGCGGATCACCAGCCTCCTGCTGGAACAGACCCGGCGCATGGTGCGGGCGCAGGACATCACCGTCGACTTCACCGACGCGGCCGTGGACTGGATCGCCGAGCGCGGCTACCAGCCCGAGTACGGCGCCCGTCCGCTGCGCCGCACCATCCAGCGCGAGGTCGACAACGAGCTGTCCCGGCTGCTGCTCGACGGCCGGGTGGCGGAGGGCGGCCGGGTGACGGTCGACGTCGAGGACGGGCGGCTGGCGTTCCGTACGCCCGAGCGGCCCGTCCCCGAACTGTGAGTCGCCGCCGGTCGGTCCCGGCTAACGCGCCGGCCACACCACCATCGCCGAACCGCCGCCGCGTCGTTCCTTCTCGGCGGCGGCCAGCCACCTGCCGTTGGGCAGCCGCTGCACACCGGTCGCGGCGCCGATCTCGGGGCTGAGTCCGAAGGAGTGTCCGAGAGCCTCCAGTTCCGCCCGTACGCCGCTGTCGTAGAGGCCGGGCTCCAGGTCGGTCCGGGCGGCGTTGCGCTGGCTGGCGCGCGGGGCGGCGATCGCGTCGACGAGCGGGAGTCCGCGGTCGACGAAGCCGGTGAGGGTCTGGAGCACGGTGGTGATGATGGTGGCGCCGCCGGGTGAACCGAGGGCCACCACCGGCTTGTGGTGCCGGTCCAGGACGATCGTCGGCGCGATCGAGGAGCGGGGGCGCTTGCCGGGCCCTGGCAGGTTCGGGTCGTGGACAGCCGGGGCGGCCGGGGCGAAGGAGAAGTCCGTCAGCTCATTGTTGAGCAGGAAGCCGCGCCCGGGCACGGTGATGCCGCTGCCGCCGGTCTGCTCGATGGTGAGGGTGTAGGCGACGACGTTCCCCCACTTGTCGGCCACGGTCAGGTGCGTGGTGTTCTCGCCCTCGTACGTCGTCGGCGCCGCCGTGCCGCCGCCCGCGCAGGGGGCCGGATGCCTCGGGTCGCCGGGCGCGAGCGGGCTGGTGAGCACCGCGTCGTCCCGGATCAGGCACTCGCGCGAGTCGGCGTACCGCTGCGACAGCAACTCCTTCGCCGGTACGTCCTCGAAGGCCGGGTCGCCGATCCAGCGCCCGCGGTCGGCGAACGCGATGCGGCTGGCCTCGATGTAGCGGTGCAGGTACGCGGCCTTGTCCGCCGTGGAGAGGTCGGTGCGCTCCAGGATGTTGAGGGCCTCGCCGACCGTGCTGCCGCCGGAGGAGGAGGGCGCGATGGAGTAGACGTTCAGCCCGCGGTAGGAGGTCCTGGTGGGTGCCTGGAGCTTGGCCTCGTAGGCGGCGAGGTCCTTGGCGGACAGGCCGCCGGGGCGGGCGTTCCAGCCGGAGTCCGGGTCGACGGGCGGCTTGTTGACGGTGTCGACGATGTCCTCGCCGAGTTCGCCGTGGTAGATCGCGCCGACGCCCTCGCGGCCCAGCTCCCGGTAGGTGCGCGCCAGGTCCGGGTTCCTGAACGTGGAGCCGACGACCGGGAGCTTTCCGCCGGGCAGGAACAGCTCGGCGGTGTCGGGGAAGTAGCGGAACCGCTGCTCGTTGGAGGCGGTCTGGGAGCGGAAGGTCTCGTCGACGGTGAAGCCGTGCCGGGCGAGGCGCTCGGCGGGCTTCAGCACGGAGGAGAGCTTTCGGCTGCCCCAACGGTCGAGCGCGGTCTGCCAGGTGGCCGGGGCCCCCGGAGTGCCGACGGACAGGCCGCTGGTGACGGCGTCGGCGAAGGCGAGCGGCCGGCCGTTCTCCGTGAAGAGCTTCGCGTCGGCGGTGAGCGGCGCGGTCTCACGGCCGTCGACGGTGCGTACGGTGCGGGACTGGGCGTCGTAGTAGACGAAGTAGCCGCCGCCTCCGACACCGGCGGAGTACGGCTCGGTGACCCCGAGCGCGGCCGCGGTGGCCACGGCGGCGTCGACTGCGTTGCCGCCCTTGCGCAGCACCTCGATACCGGCGGCGGAGGCGTCCCGGTCGACGCTGGCGACCGCGCCGCCGTACCCGACGGCGACCGGGGTCTTGGGCGCGGCGGGTCTGCTCTGGGGTGCGGGTGGCGCGGCCGCCCCCACCGACACCACGGCGGCCGAGACCGCCAGGACCGTCAGATTCCGTGCGACAGGGCGACGCATCCGCACCTCCAGGTAAAGGCCGTCCGGGCAGCTTAGTTGATCGTCATGGCCGCGTCAGGAGCACGGACCATGCGCGTGGGCGCCCGCACAACGCGGCCCGTCGAACACGGGTACGCGGCCGCCCGCTAGCATGCGCGCCCATGACCGACGACGTACGCAACATCGTCCTGGGAGTGGTGGCGGCCGGCATCAGCGCCACGCTGGTCGAGTGTGTTGTCCCTCTTGACAGCGGTGCGGTTGCCGTCGGCGTCGTGGGTGGACGAGGTGGTGTGACCGAGGGCGTCGGTGACGGTCTTGACGCGGTCGGCGGCGTCGTGGCTGTAGGCGGTCGTGTACTTCGCCGGGTTCGCACCGTCGACGTTGCCGCGCGGATCGGCGACCGTCTTCACCTGCCCTGACGGGAAGTAGGTGCAGGTGGTCCGGTTGCCCTTCGGCGTAGTGACCGACGTCAGCCATGAGGGCATGGCCTTCGCGCTCGTCGAGGGAGAGCGCACCCAGGTGGGCACCGCCTTCTACTTCGACTGCCAATCGGTCGCCTACCTCCGCACCGGGGACCTCCGGGACATGGCCATCGGCACGGGCTACATCCGCGTCGACGGGGAAACCGGGGAGTGCCGCATGCTGGGAGCAACCGAATCCGCCCAGCTCGATCTTTTCTGACCAACTGTGGCCGCACCTCTGGTGTGACGCATGAGGGCCGGGCCGGTGGACGGGGCAACGCCTCGCGCATCCACCGGCTCGGCAATGCCTCATGTCTACGGAGAGCCGACCCGAACCGGGGGCCGGACACATGAGGGCAGTCCATTGCTGCAGCGCATCGTTCCCTGACACCACAAGCGGTGGCTGGTGCAGTTACCCACGCCGCAGCGGATCCTCCTAGTCATCGGCGCCTTCCGCAGTCGCCGCTGCAGACCGACTCGACGCTGCTTCAGGCCGTGGCCTCGCGCCTCGCTGGTCTCCCAGCGCGGGACCAGTCCGGCTTCTGGAGGGATCTGCTGGGAGGCCCGGGCACCCGCTTGCCGGAGCAGACGCTGGTGACAGCAGGATGGCCGTCGCTACCCGAGGCATTCGCGGCCGAGCTGCTGATCGACGGGTACACCCGGGCATCCAGGAATCCCGACCGCCGAGCCGTACTCGACCTGTGGAAGGCCGCGAACGTCGCCGCACCAGCCGTGCGCCGTGAACTGGTCCAGCAAATCCTGGTCCCCATGCTCGCGGTCAATCAGGGAGCTGCCGAGGTCGCCGTCCTCTACCTGCCTCAGCTGATGCAGTCCGTCCCCCAAAGGGATGGGGAAGGCCGTACGTGAGGCCGTCGAGGCAAGCGGCAAGAAGCGGAGCAGCCTCGAGCAACGAGGCACCAAGGCGCTGAAGGCCGTCGGCTACTCCACCGAACGCACGGGCCTGCTGAAACTGCGCGAACGCATCAGCCGTAGCAACGACGACCGACACGAAACACGGCGAGTTACTCCGGACACCCGTCCCGACGCGGTGTGCCTCGCCCACTCCCTCGCGGGCCTGCCGGATCCGCGTAACCGCCGCGGCCGGCGTTTTCCGCTGGTGGCGACCGTGACGGCCGCCGCAGCCGGCGTGCTGGCCGGTGCGAGAACCTTGACCGCGATGGCCGAATGGATCGCGGACGCCCCACGCTGGGTCCTTCGGGCTCTCGGCTTCACGTTTGACCCGTTCAGCAAGGCGATCACGATGCCTCACCCCACCACCGTGATGCGGCTGCTCCCCCGCCTCAACAGTGATGTCCTCGATGCCGCGGTAAGGGCGGCAGGTGGGGTCCGACCGCGGACTTGGTGAGCATCGACCGGACAGGCTCCACAGCACGCGGTCGTGTCTTCCACACGACGCTCTGGCCGCATGCCCGCCGCGCGTTACACCCTGCACAGAGCGTGTTCAGGTACGGACCGTCCAGACCTCCGGGCCCCACCGCGGCCACTCGATCAGTTCGGACGTTTCCACGTCAATGTCTTGCGGGCCGGCCCGCCGCAGGAACTCCGTAACGACCCGCAGGGCACCGGGACACCATGAACACCCGTTGGTTGTCGGACCACCCTTCTGCGGTGCAGAGGCCCCACCTAGACGGGCGCCCTTGCATATGCGCAGGTCAAGCACCTGTCATAAAGATGAGTTCAAGGTGGGCCTCCTGGAACGCGTTTGAACCGGCGCATGGTGGCCCACATGGCCGCCATGCTGCCCGGGGTGCGGGTCAACGTCGATCCCGAACCCGGTCCGGACCGGGGCGCCTTCCAGATCGGCAGCGAGCGCTATCGCCTGGACGCGGGTGTCACGGAGTACGTGCTGCTGGCCCGCAAGCACGGCAACAACTCCTTCGTGCTGCTGCTCAAGGTGGCCAACTCACAGGCGTACGGCCCGGATGTCGTCGAACTCGTCGGGGACGTGACGCGGGCGGCGACCACTCCCCTGCCGACGCCGGCACCGGCCTCCCGCAACTCCCACCGGGCCCAGCCCGGTGTGCAGCTGACCTCCTCCTCGCCCGCGGACACCGTGTCGTGGTGTCCACTGCGCTGCGCGAGCAGTGATCTCCGGCTGCACCTGAGTATGTCCCCCGTGCGTTCCTGTGCGTCTCCATGTGCTCGGACCACTGCAACGTATCGAGACAAACCTCGCGTATGCCGCCGACACGCACCCTTCAGGCATTACCCCTATTTACGGCAAGAGTGGGTCTGGTGGAGAACGGGAGATTCACGCTTCGGCGAGTTCGCCGTACAGCTGCGAGAGTTCGGGTACGCCGTCCGCCGCCCACTCATGACCGGACGCCACCACGTCGAACTCCCGGCCGGAGCCCAGCCGGACGACGGGCTGACCGTCGGGCCGGATGGTCCAGGCGGCGCCGGGCACGGTACGCACGATCACCGTGCCGAGGTACAGACCGGCGTCGTTGCCGAGCCAGGACAGGATGTCCTCATCGCTCCGCCAGCGCGGCAGCACCTGGTCCAGCTGCTCCAGGGAGAGCGCGGAGTCGTCGAGTCGGACCCCCTCCCGCAGCGCCTGCGAACGCAGCAGATCACAGTCGGCGAGCAGATCGCCGATGCCCTCCGCGTCGTGGGCCCGGGGGTCTTGGCGCCGCTTGCCCAGGAAGGGGAAGTTCATACCTCCACACTGTCATTCATACCGCCATGTGCACCACAGGGCACGCAGGGGGTTCGGGGCTACAGGTCCAGGTCCACCACGACCGGCGCGTGGTCCGAGGCGCCCTTGCCCTTGCGCTCCTCGCGGTCGACGTAGGAGTCGGTGACCGCCTTGGCGAAGGTCTCGTTCCCGTACACCAGGTCGATGCGCATGCCCCGGTTCTTGGGGAAGCAGAGCTGGCGGTAGTCCCAGTACGTGAAGGGGTGGTCGTACTTCAGCGGGCGCGGCACCACGTCGGACAGGCCGACGCCGCGCAGGGAGGCGAGGGCGGCGCGCTCGGCGGGGGTGACATGGGTGGCACCCTCGAAAGCGGCGCGGTCGTGGACGTCCTCGTCCGTCGGCGCGACGTTGTAGTCGCCCAGCACGGCGAAGGGGCGGCTGCCGGAGGCGTCGCCCTCGACGGCGGCGCGCAGCGCCTCGAACCACTGGAGCTTGTAGGCGTAGTGGGGGTGCTCCACCTCACGGCCGTTGGGCACGTACACCGACCAGACGCGGACCGGACCGCAGGTGGCGGAGATCGCGCGGGGCTCCTGGACGCCCTCGTAGCCCGGGTCACCGGGCAGGCCCTTGACCACGTCTTCGAGGCCCACGCGGGAGAGCACCGCCACGCCGTTCCACCGGCCGGTGGCGTGGACCGCCGCCTCGTAGCCCGCCTTGCGCAGCTCGTCGAAGGGGAACTGTGCCTCGGCGACCTTGGCCTCCTGGAGGCACAGCACGTCGGTGCCGCTGCTCTCCAGCCAGGCGAGCAGCCTCGGCAGGCGGGCGGTGATCGAGTTCACGTTCCAGGTCGCGATACGCATGTCCCACAACCTACCGGGCGGGACTGACAACGCGGTCCGGGCCGGGGCCCCCGCCCGGGGGCGGGCCTGGAGGGGCGGCCCGGTGGCGGGATCTCACACCCGGGCGGAGTCGCCCGGGGTCAGCCGCAGGTGCTCGGCGCCGCCCAGCTCGCCGATCTGGCGGTCGTAGATCGGGCGTGCGAGGTCGGTCAGGAGCGCGTCGTGAATGTCGTAGGCACGCTGCGGCCGGACCTCGCGGACGTACTCGATGACCTCGGCGATTTTGTTCCAGGGGGCCATGACCGGCAGCATCAGCGTCTCCACCGGGTGGTCGGGAACGGTGAGGGCGTCACCGGGATGGAAGACCTTGCCGCCGTCCACGAGGAACCCGACGTTCGTGATGCGCGGGATGTCCGGGTGGATGACCGCGTGCAGCTCTCCGTGGACCTGTACGTCGAAACCGGCGGCGGTGAAGGTGTCGCCGTGCCCGACGGCGTGCACGCGGCCCGGGAACGCCGTCGAGATCCTCTCCGCGACCGACCGGAGCGTCCAGATCTCGGCGGCCGGATTGTCCTCCATCGCGGCGCGCAGCCGCAGCTCGTCGAAGTGGTCCGGGTGCTCGTGCGTGACGAGGATCGCGTCCGCGCCGAGGGCGGCGTCCTCCTCGGTGAATCCGCCGGGGTCGAGGACGAGCGTCCGCCCGTCCTTTTCGAGGCGGACGCAGGAGTGCGACTTCTTGGTGAGCTTCATGCCCCCATCCTGCCGCCGCGCACCGGCTTGCGGCCCGCTGGGCTCACTCGGGTGGTGTCGTCTCCTCGCGGATGACCTGCTGCGCCACCCGGAACGCCCGGTTCGCGGCCGGCACCCCGCAGTAGACGGCCGTCTGGAGCAGCACTTCCTTGATCTCGTCCGGGGTGAGGCCGTTGCGCAGGGCGGCCCGGAGGTGGGGCGCGAGTTCGCCCGGGTGGCCACCGGCGACCAGGGCGGTGAGGGTGACACAGCTGCGGGTGCGCCGGTCCAGGCCCGGCCGGTTCCAGACTTCGCCCCACGCATAGCGGGTCATGAGCTCCTGGAACTCCGCCGAGAACTCGTCCGCCTGCGCGAGCGCCCGGTCGACGTACGCGTCGCCGAGCACTTCGCGGCGCACCTTGAGCCCCGCGTCGTAGGGGTCGGGCCGCCCCTGCTCCTGCGGCGGCACGACGGCCGGGGCGATCTCGGCGAGGGGCGCGGCCTGAGGCGGCGGAGCCAGGGCAGGCTGGACGGGAGCGACGGAGGGCCCGGCATCCGGGGCCGGGTGCGCGGCGGGGTGGGGCGGGACGGGGGTCTGGCCGGTGGAGCCGGCGTCGCGGGCCGCCTGCCAGGCGGTGGTGAAGTGCCGCACCAGCAGGTCGGTGACGGCCGCGGGCTGCTCGACCGGTACCAGGTGGGAGGCGCCCGGTACGACCGCGAGGCGTGCGTCGGGAATACCGGCGACCAGGGTGCGGGCCTCGGCGGGGCCGGTGACCTGGTCGTCGGAGCCGACGAGGACCAGGGTCGGGGCGCCGACCCGGCCGAGTTCGCCGCGGACGTCGAAGGCGGCGAGGGCCTCGCAGGCGGAGATGTAGCAGCCGGGGTCGGTGGTCCGCACCATCTGCACGGCCCACTCGGTGATCGCGGGCTGGGCGGCCGCGTACCCGCCGGTGAACCAGCGCTCCGGCGAGCTGCGGGCGATGGGGTCGAGGCCGTTGGTGCGCACGACAACGCCGCGCCGGCGGAACTCGTCGGCCGTGCCGAACCGGGGCGAGGCCGCGATCAGCGCGAGGGAGGCGAGGCGCTCCGGGTGGCGCAGGGCCAGCTCGATACCGACGGCGCCCCCGAACGCACAGCCCGCGTAGCCGAAGCGCTGCACACCGAGACCGTCGAGGGTGGCCAGCAGACGCGTGGTGAGTTCGGCGACGGATCCGGCCGGGTGGGCGGGAGCGCCTCCGTGTCCGGGCAGATCGAAACGGAAGACCCGCCACTGCTGGGCCAGCTCGGGCACCTGCCGGTCCCACATGTGCCATGTGGTACCGAGGGACGGTCCCAAGATCAGCACGGGGAGGTGTTCTGACCCGTCAAAGCGGTATTGCAGCGTTTCGATCTTGGCTTCGGTCACGGGTTCACACCTTCATCTGTCACGACTGTCACACGCCCCCCGCGAGACCTCCCCATGCCTCCGCCGCCGGAAGCAGGTCCGCCACGTCCGGCTTCACGTACCACTTCTTCGTCGTCTTCACGTTCGTGTGTCCGGCCCACAGGGCGAGGAGGTGGTCCGGCGCCCCGTTGTTGGCGAGGTACGTGAGGCATGACGCCCGAGCATCGTACAGACGGACCCCGCGAAGGCCGTCTTCGTCCATGGTCGCGGTGTGATCGAGGGCGCTGAAGAGTCGGCCAGGCGGCTCGACGACTTCGCCGGGGTGGTGGAGAAGCGCGACGCGACCCTCTTGGCGATTTCGACGAGCTGCCGACCGCCGAGAAGGTCGCCGAGCACCGACTGGTCTATCCGCCCCCACGTCGAGGGCCCGCACGTGAAGCCGGTCGCGCGACGGACCGCGCTGCGGCACCTGGACCGCCTGATCGATACGGGTCGAATCACGGAGGTCGAGAGGGGAATGTTCCGCGCGACGTAGCGACCCGCGCCGCCGCGGGCGGTTTCCACCCGAACTCGACCGAGGGACCTCGGGACCAGGCGAGCTGGTAAGTGATCGACGCACCACGTCGGGGCGGTCATGTGATCGTGGAGGTACAGGTGCGTGGCTACGGGACTTCGCCAGCTCAGCAGGACGAGATCTGGTGACGCTGGTGAGAGGGGCAGTCGTTCAGCTTGATCGGGCGGGCACTCCGGACACCGATGCAGCACGCCTGTCGCTTCCTGTACCAAGGCGGCAGCATCCACCTCGCCCCGCAGCCGGGCTCTGCGCTCGCCGACTGGCGGGCAGGGCCCGGCTCAGGGCAAACTCGTCGCCAAGGAGACAGGGCCGGGGTCGGCGCATGGCCCCGGCCACGTGGCTCCCCGCCCGTCTCTCCGGCCGGGCTCTCACGTCGTCCCGGCCTCGAGTGGTGCAGGAGTTCCTCACGGCGTGGACCTTCCGAAGCGAAGGCAGCCATGGGCAGTCACTCGTCGCAGAGATTCGGTGAGGCGCCCTGCCTTTAGAAGAAGTGCTTGCGTCCACCGACCGCGCGACCGGTCGCACCCAGGATCCACAGGATGGCGCCAACCAGAATGAGGATGCCACCGATCGTCGTCAGCAGACCCATGCCGACAAGCAAGCCGATGATCAGCAGAATAAGCCCAAGAATGATCATTGTGAAACCCCATCGTCAAATCCGGCTCAGGCGCGTATGCGCATAAGCTGCACAAGAGCCTGCATTCGTCCCTTGGTTAGTGGTTCCGACCAGCTCCGGATGTCAGGACCTCGGTGCGATAGCCCTTGTGCCCGGCGACACGGTGTTCACACACTCCTTCGAAACTTCGTTCAGTACGTCATCTCCTGGACCGTCCTCCGCTCCGGAAGACCCTCTCGTCCCGGACGGTTCGGACGTTGGTGCGGGACCGACCCGGAGACCGTTGTCACGCAGGTGGTCTATCACCTGCTCGGCCTCGTCCGGGGACGGTCGATCTCCTGGGCAAGGCACACCGAGGCGGCTTTCAAGATGTCATCCGCCCGCTTCAACTCGGCGTTCTCTCTGCGGAGTTGCTCCAACTCGTCGAGCTGAGCGGTGGCGATCCGGTCGCCTCGCTCGCCGTGGTCGGCCTCGGCCTGGCGGACCCAACCGCGCAGGGCTTCAGGGTGGATGGCGAGGTCCTTGGCGACGTGCGCGGCCCGGCGGCCGGTGGTGCGGACCTCGCGGATCGCGCGCACGCGCAGTTCATCGGGGTACTTACGGGGTGCTGCCATAGTGCTGGTGGTTCTCCTTCGCCAAGGCAGTAACCCTGGCATCAGGGACCCCACGAATCTCAGTACAGCTCAGCTCGCCCCGCACCCAGATACGCAGCGTCTCCCGGCTGATTCCCAGATCCTTGCCGATGCCCTCGAAGGTGTGGCTTGGCTCGGGTCCGACAGGGACAGCGCGACAGCGTCCGCCTTGAACTCGGGCGAGCAGACCTTCATCACCACAAGAGGTCCCTCCTACCCGGCCCCTGCCGGGGCCGGGCTCAGAGGTCCACCACTCGGGGACAGGCCCCGGTTTCGGTGTGCAGGGGGAGCAGGATGCGGAAGGTGGCCCCTTGATCGGGGGCGGTGTGTACGTCCACTCGGCCGCCGTGGGCGGTGACCAGGGAGTGGACGATGGACAGGCCCAGGCCGGCGCCGCCGGTGGGGGTGCGGCCGCGAGCTGTGTCGGCGCGGTAGAAGCGGTCGAACACGTGGGCGGCCTGTTCGGCGGTCATCCCCGGCCCCTCGTCGCGCAGTTCGAGGACCGCGAGTCCGTCTTGGACACCCACGCCGACGCGGACCGGGCTGCCGGCCGGGGTGTGGGCGATGGCGTTGCCGACCAGGTTGGACATGACCTGGCGGAGCCTGGCCTCGTCCCCCAGGACCGGGGCGCCGCCGGGTGAGCCGCCGCCGGGCCCGGTCAGGACGACGCTCCGAGCGGGGTCGAGGGCCTTCAGGTCGCGCAGGGCGTCAGCAGCCAGGGTGCGCAGGTCCATGGGGGTGCGCTGAAGAAGGGTTTGCACGGCGGCCGCGCCGCGCTCGTCGAGCCGGGCCAGAAGGAGCAGCTCCTCCACCAGCTCGACCAGCCGCTCGGCCTCGCCCTCCATCCGGTTCATCGCGGCGTCCACGTCGCTGCGGGCGGGCATGCCCCCGATCCGGTACAGCTGGGTGAAGCCCTTGATGCCGGCCAGAGGGGTGCGCAGTTCATGGCTGACGTCAGCGATGAAGCGGCGCATGCTGTGCTCGGCGTCCGCGCGTGCGGCGTCACCGGCCTCAATACGGTCGAGCATGGTGTTGAGCGAGGTGGCCAGACTGCCAAGCTCGGTGCCCGGAGCGGCCAGCTGCGGTACGCGGCTGGACAGGTCCCCCGCGGCGATCGCGGCTGCCGTCGTCTCGATACGGCGCAACGGTCCCAGCCCGGCCCGCACGGCGAACCAGCCCGCCACACCCAGGAGCCCCAGCACGGCCACGTCGATAAGCAGGACCTGCCCGGTGAGCCGGTGCATGGCGCTATCGACCTCGCTGAGCGACCCGGCCGCCACCACGCTGCCCGCCGGCTGGCCGGGCCCGTTCGGCAGGGCGATGGCCCGCCACCGCCCGTCACTCCCGGTGGAAGGGGTGGAGAAGGGCTCGCCGTCGCGCTCGGCGACCGCCGCGGTGTCGAGACGGGGCAGGTCAGGCGGGGCTCCCTCGGCAGGCCGAACGACCTGCGCGATACGGCCGTCGGCACTCAGCCGGGCCACGTACATGTCGCGGATCGCCCGCTGCTCCACGGTGTCGCGTACCTGGCTGTCATCGACCAGGTCCTCCAAGCCGGGCAGGCGTTGGGTCACCATCGCGACGCTGTGGATGCGTTCGTCCAGCTGCCGCACCAGGGTGCCCCGGAGCTGGTCGATGACCAGGCCGGTACTGCCCAGCAGCGCAGCGACCAGCAGCGCCAGCGTGAGCGCCAGCAGCCGGGCACGCAGCGACAGCCCCCGGCTGCGGGCGGCGTCCTTGGTCACGGCAGGGGCCTGCGCAGCAGGTAGCCGGTGCCGCGCACCGTGTGGATCAGCTTGGGTTCCTGGGTGTCCATCTTGCGGCGCAGATAGCTGACGTAGGAGGCGACGATGCTGTCGTCCCCGCCGAAGTCGTATTGCCACACGAGGTCCAGGAGCTGTTCCTTGGACAGCACCTGGCCCGCGTGCTCCATCAGCACACGCAGCAGATTGAATTCGGTGGGCGACAGCGGGACGGTGTGGCCCGCGCGTGTCACCTGGCGGCTCTCCGGATCCAGTGTGAGGTCGCCGACGACCAGCTGGCCGTCCGGCTGCTGGCCGCTGACACGCCGCAGGATGGCGCGGATACGCAAAATCAGTTCCTCCAGGTTGAACGGCTTGGTGACGTAGTCGTCACCACCCACCGTCAGCCCGTTGATCCGGTCCTCGGCTGCATCACGCGCGGTCAGAAACAGTACCGGTGGAGGACCAGCCGGGGCCGGCAGCTCCTGCCGCAGCCGCCGTGCGACTTCGAAGCCGTCGAAGTCCGGCAGCATCACGTCCAAGACGATCAGGTCGGGCCGCGCCTGCTGGATTGCGGCCAGTGCCTCGGTTCCGGTGGTCACCGGTGTGACCGCGAAGCCGACCAGGCGCAGGCTCGCGGACAGCAGTTCGCGCAGCGTGGTGTCGTCCTCCACCACCAGAAGGTGTTCCGTCATGGCCGTCCCGTCCTGCTTGTCCTGTACTCATCCTGCTACGCATCCCGCTTGCGGAACGTGAGGAACGCGGCCGCCAGCAGGACCACGACGCATCCCGCCAGCACCGCCAGGCCGGGCCAGGGCTGCATGAGCGCCGGGTCCTGGTAGCCGGTCATGATCTGGCCGCCGGCCGACGGCGGCCAGTACTTCGTCGTCCAGTCCGAGAGGAATCCGGGAAAGGCGGGACCGAACGCCGGAACGATCAGGAACGCGGCGAACAAGGTCGTCACGGTCGCCGTCGTGGAACGGATCAACGTGCCCAGGGCGAGGCCCAGGAGCGCGGCCAGCGCGAGGAAGAGGGCGCCGCCGAGGATGCCGCGCCACGCGGTGGAATCCGACAGCGTCAGGTGCGGCACGGCCGCGCTCCTGAGCGTCGCCTGCCCGGCGAGAAACCCGACGAAGGTGAACAGCAGCCCGGCCGGGAAGGAGACCGCGCCGAGCACGACCGCCTTGGCGCCAAGGACCCGGCCCCGGTGCGGGACCGCGGTCAGCGTACTGACCACTGTCCGGCTGCCGTACTCGGCTGTCATCACCATGCCGCCCAGGAGTGCGATGGTGACCTGGGCCACCATGTAACCCCTCAGGCTGAGGGACAAAGGATCGAAAGTGAGTTTGTCCGCAGCCGACATGGCGGCGAACTCCTCCCCGGCCGAGGAGCCCACCAAGGTGGCAATGCCCGCCCCGATGACGAGGGTGCCCAGCACGACGTACAGCGTCGACCGCATTGTACGAATCTTGATCCACTCGGCGTGCAGGGAGTTCAGGAACGTCGCACGGCCCGCACGCCGGCCTCGCTCAGGCCTGGACGGGGTCGCCTCCAGGAGGGTGCGCGACGTACGGGTGCGCGTAGTGCTCGAGATGGGGGTCATCAGGCGGCGTCCTTGTCTGCCGAGTATTCGACGCTGTCGTGGGTGAGTGCCATGAAGGCGTCTTCGAGGGAGGTCTGCCGGGGGGCCAGCTCGTGCAATTCCACGCCGCCGGCCGCCGCGAGGGCACCGATCTGGGAAGCGTCGAAGCCGGCCACGACCAGGCGGTCCTCACCGGCCGTCTGCACAGCCGCGCCCGCACCGGTCAGCCGCTGACCGAACGCCTCGGCGTGCGGGCTGCGGACGACGACCTCACACGCGGAATGCTCAGCCATGAAGTCGGCCATGCTGGTGTCGGCGATCAGTCGCCCCCGACCGATGACGACGAGATGGTCGACGGTCAGTTCGATCTCGCCCATCAGATGGCTGGACACGAGTACGACCCTGCCCTCGCCCGCCATGCGGCGCATGAGCCCGCGCATCCAGACGATGCCTTCCGGGTCGAGCCCGTTGAGCGGCTCGTCCAAGACCAGCACCGGCGGGTCCCCGAGCAGGGCGCCGGCGATACCGAGCCGCTGCTTCATCCCCAAGGAGTAGGTTCCG
The DNA here is from genome assembly GCF_043200575.1 of Streptomyces sp. NPDC048392. Taxonomy (NCBI): domain Bacteria; kingdom Bacillati; phylum Actinomycetota; class Actinomycetes; order Kitasatosporales; family Streptomycetaceae; genus Streptomyces; species Streptomyces sp. NPDC048392. The sequence goes on along the minus strand of NZ_JBICYB010000023.1, from coordinate 68,842 downwards.
GCCGCTCGTCGGGCCACCTGGGCGAGCCCCACCTCTTCAAGAACCACATCGACGCGGCTGCGAGCGATCCCATTGCTCGCCGCGAGCGCCAGAAGATGGTGGTAGGCACTGCGGCTGGACAGCACCGCGCCGGCGTCGAGGAGGGCACCGATGGCCTCCAGCGGCGCGGGGTGCGCGGCCATCGCACGACCGCTGACCGTGGCGGAGCCGCAGGTGGGTGTGTCCAGGCCCAGCACCATGCGCATGGTGGTCGACTTCCCAGCCCCGTTCGGCCCCAGGAAGCCCGTGACCTCCCCGGGACGAACCGTGAAACTCAGGTCGTCGACGGCCACCACGTCGCCGTAACGCTTGGTGAGCCCTTGCACTTCGATCATCAGTGTCTCCAGAGTCCTTTCCACAACACGCACCCCTCGGTACGTCCGGGATCAAGCCTGGGTCCGGGATCTGCACGCAGTTCCAGGATTCTGTACGTCCCATGTGAGCCGGACCGCCACAGTCGCCGCAGAGTGCCAGGTCACAGCCCTCCGTCAGCTCGCGAGCACCATCCGGACGTCAGAGCTCCCACGAAGCTCACAGAAACCACGGATCCCCTTTTCAGTAACGCTCAAGGAGAACAGCGCTGAGGGCCCGCTCGGTGCGCGAGTGGGGCGACGGCACCGTGACGCCGGGGCGATTCCTGCTGCTGGGGTCAGTAAACGGCGAGGGAGACGGCTGTGTAGTGCGCGGTGAAGGCTGCCACGGTCAGGGCGTGGAAGACCTCGTGGAAGCCGAACCAGCGGGGCGAGGGGTTGGGGCGTTGGACGGCGTACACCACCGCTCCCGCGCTGTGGAGGGGGCCGCCGGTCACTATCAGGGTGACTTCGGCGGCTCCGCCGGTGTGCGGGAAGTCGGGCAGGTAGCGCACCGGTGCCCAGCCCAGGGCCAGGTAGCAGGGGGTGTACAGCCAGCGGGGAACGTTGACCCACAGGACACGGAGAACGATGCCGGCCAGCGCCCCCGTCCACACGATCCACAGCAGCGGAGCCTGCCGGTCAGAAGAAAGGAGCACGGCCGAAGGCGTGCAGGTTCCCGCGATGATCAGAAAGGTGTTGGCATGGTCGAGGCGACGCAGGACGGCCTTGCCCAGTGGTCCCCAGGTGCCCAGAGGGTAGACGGCGCTCGTTCCGAACAGCAGCAAGGCAGTCACGGAGTACACGGCGCAGGCCCAGGTCACCAGCGTCCGGGCCAGCCAGATCAGGACGATGCCGGCACTCAACGAGGTCGGGACCATCTAGGCGTGGAGCCGGCCACCCGGCTTCGGCTTGACCGGCTCGACCAGGTCCGCCGCCCACCCGGCCAGGCCGGCAACAGGATGAGGGTTCTCCCCGGCATCGCCACGGCGTGCTCCGCCGGGAAGACCGGCTACAGCCTCCCCGCCGCAACTCCCCATGCCGTCTCGGGCCTATGGGCATCATCGAAAACCATCCGACGATCATGCTGGAAGCCTGCCTGAAGCAGCCTTGCCAAAGGTCCAGCTCCCAACGCCAGACCGGCATCGCCAGGCGGGGTCGGTGCTGCCCTCAAGAAAGCGCCGACGTCGGCGACCTGCCGCCGCTGGGTCAGTGAAAGCCGTGTAAGAGGTCGCGCGGAGAGGCGCGGTGGTACCGAAGCAGCGAGGCGGGAATTGTGTCGTGGCGCTCATGGAGTTGCGACGCTCTGTGGTCATGGATGCGACTCCCCTTCATCGGGGCACCTACTCATTTGATGGCTAGCGTCGCCCTGCCACGCCCCTGGACTCATGCCTGTCGCCTTGCGGAAGAACACCGAGAAGTTGGACGCGTCGGAGAAGCCGAGCATGTTGGCGCAGCGGGCCGCGGTGAGGCGGTCGTGCGCGAGGAGCCGCTTGGCTTCCAGGACGATCCGGTCGACGATGTACCCCTTCGCCGTGCGGCCACTGACCTGCTGCACCGCGCGTGAGAGGGTGCGGGGCGCGTATCCCAGCGCACGGGCGTAGTAGCCGGCGTCGTGATGTTCCCGGAAGTGCGCTTCGACGCTGGGCCGGAACAGCCGGAACACCCGATGTGAGATCCGTGCTTGGGCGTGCGGTGGCCGGAGCCGGGCGATCAGCGCGGAGAGCAGGATGTCGGGCAGCTCCCTCGAGATGTCCCCAGGTGGGGCGGATGCCTCAAGGAGGAGGTGGTTGCGTGCGGCGTCCACGAACGGCCAGTCGGCGTCAGGAATGCTCCATTGCGCGACCAGGTCCGGGGACGCGACGAGTTCACGGGTGGCGTGGGTGACCGGAGCAGTCGGCACGAACAGCACGAGGTGCCCCGCCACGTCTGCGATGTCGTCCCATCGGTGCACCGCACCAGGAGGGATCCACACCGCGGACCGCTCCCTGAGCGGGTGCTGGAGGAAGTCCACCGTGACGGAGCCGTGCCCGGCGTCGACGACGGCGAGGACGTGGAAGTCGGCACGCTGAGTGCCGCCGTCGTTCAGATCGCGAAGGCGGCCGAACGTCATCGTCTCGACCGTGGCGGCACGGCGCTCTGCGGGCTGGTAGGCCATCTGCCGGATCACGGTCACATGTCCAGTTTCCACAATCAGGAGACCAATCACGCCGATGCCCCGCCTGGGTGCGGAAGTTTCAATGAACGTCTAGGGAAATCGCCCAGATCTGTGACCAGGAGAGCCACGATGACTGCAACGCAGCCGACGCTACTGCCCGCTTACGACCATCGGCCGGGGACCGGACCCACCCTGGTGTTCCTGCACTACTGGGGTGGTTCCGCCCGCACGTGGGACCTCGTTGTCGACCGCGTCCCGGGCCGTGACGTGCTCACGATCGACTTCCGAGGGTGGAGCCGGTCGAGCGGCCTGCCCGGCCCCCACACGCTCGGTCAGCTCGCCGACGACACGCTCGCCGTAGTCGCCGACGCGTGCGTCAGCGACTACGTCCTCGTCGGACATTCGATGGGGGGCAAGGTCGCGCAACTGGTCGCGGCAACCCGGCCCGCCGGCCTGCGCGGCATCGTCCTCGTCGGCTCCGGCCCGGCGAAACCCGCCGCACAGATCACTCACGAGTACCAGGAAGCCCTTTCCCACGCCTACGACTCCGACGAGTCCGTAGCCGGGGCACGGGACCACATCCTCACCGCGACCGAGCTGCCCGCGTCGATCAAGGCGCAGGTCGTGACCGATTCGCGAGCCTGCGTCGACGCCGGCCGCACCGAGTGGCCGCTACGCGGTATCGCGGAGGACATCACCGAGCACACCCGCATGGTCAGCGTTCCCGCCCTCGTCGTCGCCGGAGAGAACGACAAGGTCGAGCCCGTCGACGTGCTTCGCGACAACCTTGTGCCCTACCTCTCCCAGGCCGGGTTCACAGTGATACCGACCACTGGTCACCTGATCCCGCTGGAAGCTCCGGCCGACCTCGCCGACGCCATCACGGCCTTCGCACCAGCAGTCTGACCATCTGCGCGACCTGACGACAAGTCTCCCCCTGATCACCGGCCGGACACCCTGCCGTGCAACAGCCGGCGGTCGAGGGGCGACCCTGCCACGTTGGTACGCACACCACCGCCGGCCGGGGCGTAAGACACCCGGTAGGCCGCTGGGCCACGTCGTGGACGGCCCTCTTTCCGGCTGGCCCCTCCGTCCCCGGGAAGCGATGCGGTGAGCACACCCGCGGCCGACCGGCCGTGTCTTCGCATTCCCGTCTCACCGTCCGACCGGGCCCGGCCATTCCCTTTCACGCCTCCTCACCGTGCGCCATGTCCCGGGGCCGCCGGGGGTTCAGTGGGGGCATCCTTGTGCGGCGTGCGGGCGGCGACGGCGGCGGCCGCCGCCGCGACAGGCAGCGCGGCGAGAACAAGGAGCCCGGTGCCGTAGTGGCCGGTGAGGTCGTGGCCCAGTGACACTGTCAGGGGTCCGAGGGCACTGGCGGCGATGGTGACGGTGTGGGCGCTGCCGCGGATGGCGCCGAGGTGGGCGGTGCCGAAGTAGCGCGGAAGGCTGGCCGACTCGACGGCTCGGAGCAGGCCGTTGGAGGCGCCGAGGAGGATGCCGTAGGCGATGGCGGTCCAGCCGGGGTGCAGGTAGCGGGCGGACAGGGTGGCGCCCGCGAGGATCACCATCGCGCAGGTCAGCACCACCTTGGGAGGCAGGCGGTCGATGAGGGCGCCGGCGGCGAGGGTGGCGAGCAGGGCGGCGGCGGTCTGGGGCAGGAAGTTGGCGGCGGCCTCGGCGGGGCTGAGTCCGCGTTCGCCGAGCAGGCCGATCTGGTGGAAGTTGAGACCGGTGGTGAGCATGCTGCTGGCGGACAGGCAGGCGACCACGGCCCAGAAGGCGCTGGTGCGCAGTGCTTGGCGCAGCGTCCAGCCGGTGAGCGGGGTGTCAGCGGCGCCGTTGTCCGCCGGGGTGATGCCGTCGACGTGCTGGCCGAGGTCGGCGGGCCGGTTGCGGATGCCGAAGAGGGCGAGGGGGATGACGATCGCCCAGACGGCGATGCCCTCCATCGCCCACGCCTGGCGCCAGCCGTGGTCGGCGACGAGGCGTTCGAAGAGGACGGGGGCCAGCGAGATTCCGGCGGTGCCGACGGCGCTGGTGATGCCGAGCGCCAGTCCGCGGCGCCGGTCGAACCAGTACGCGACGGTGGTCGTGGCGACCAGCGAGAGGGCGCCCTGCCCCGCCATCCGTACGCCGATGAAGCCGGCGGTCAGTCCGATCAGCCCGGTGACGAAGGAGAGGGCGAGCAGGACGGCACCGAAGACGGCGCCGACCACGGCGATGACCCGGCGCGGCCCGTAGCGGTCGATGGCGCGGCCGACCAGGGGCATCGCACAGGCGCCGACGAGGGTGCCGGTGAGGTAGGCGGAGGAGACCTGGGTGCGGCTGACGCCGAGGTCGGCGATGAGCGGGTCGATGAAGACCGAGACGCCGGTGGTCTGGCCGGGCGCGGTCATCGCCATGGCCAGCGCGCAGTAGACGACCATGCGCCAGCCGTGGAAAACCGGGCCGGGCAGCGGTGCGGCGGGGGTGGAAGGCGCCGTGGGAGCCTCGGTCGGAAGACGCTTGGCGGGGCGGCTCAGTGTTCCTCCTCTGACAGGCTCTCCGAGCGTCCCCGGGGGCGGGGCCCAGGGAGCGCACGGGGCATTGTCCCGGGCCCGGCCTGCGCGTGAGAAGGCCGCCGGCCCGCGGTCCGTGATGTGCCGCGGGTCGGCGGCCGGCCTGTCAGTGGCCTCCGGTGAGCTGTCCGGCGAGGCGCTGGTGCATGTCGGCGCTGGACTCGTTCAGGCCGACGATGGTGACCTTCTTGCCGCGCTGGGCGTACTTGGTCTCGATCGCGTCCAGGGCGGCGACCGACGAGGCGTCCCAGATGTGGGTGCCGGACAGGTCTATGACCACGTCGTCGGGGTCGTCCTTGTAGTCGAACTGGTAGACCAGGTCGTTGGAGGAGGCGAAGAACAGCTCTCCGGTGACCGCGTAGACGACCTGCTTGCCGTCGGGGTCGACGACAGCGGAGACATTGGCCAGGTGCGCGACCCGCTTGGCGAAGATGATCATCGCGGCGATGCTGCCGACGACCACCCCGATGGCGAGGTTGTCGGTGGTGACCACGCACACGACGGTGACGACCATGACGATGGTCTCGCCCACCGGCATCCGCTTGAGGGTCTTGGGCTGGATGGAGTGCCAGTCGAAGGTGCCGACCGAAACCATGATCATGACAGCGACCAGGGCGGCCATGGGGATGTCGGAGACGACGGAGCCGAAGACGACGACCAGGATGATCAGGAAGGTGCCGGCCAGGAAGGTCGAGAGGCGGGTACGGGCACCCGAGACCTTCACGTTGATCATGGTCTGGCCGATCATGGCGCAGCCGCCCATGCCGCCGAAGAAGCCGGTGACGATGTTGGCGATGCCCTGGCCGACGGACTCGCGGGTCTTGTCCGAGTGGGTGTCGGTGATGTCGTCGACCAGCTTCGCGGTCATCAGCGACTCCATTAGGCCGACCAGCGCCATCGCGAGCGCGTACGGGGCGATGGTCGTCAGGGTGTCCAGGGTGAACGGCACGTCCGGCAGGCCCGGCACGGGCAGGGAGGACGGCAGCGCGCCCTTGTCGCCCACGTTCGGGACGGCGATGCCCGCGCCCACCGTGATGACGGTCAGGATGACGATCGACACCAGCGGGGCCGGGATCACCTTGGTGACCTTGGGGAAGAACACCATCAGGGCCAGACCGGCGGCGATGAGCGGGTAGACGGCCCAGGGCACGTCGTGCATCTCGGGCACCTGGGCCATGAAGATCAGAATCGCCAGGGCGTTGACGAAGCCCACCATGACGCTGCGCGGCACGAACCGCATCAGTTTGGCGACCCCGAGAGCGCCGAGGACGATCTGGAAGACGCCGGCGAGGATGACTGCCGCGATCATGTAGCCGAGGCCGTACTCATGGTTGAGCGGCGCGATGACCAGCGCGATGGCGCCCGTCGCGGCGGAGATCATCGCCTTGCGGCCGCCCACGACGGAGATGACCACGGCCATCGTGAAGGAGGCGAACAGGCCGACCGCGGGGTCGACGCCGGCGATGATCGAGAAGGAGATCGCCTCCGGGATGAGCGCCAGGGCGACGACCAGCCCGGCCAGCACCTCGGTGCGCACGATCTTGGGGGACGCGAGCCACTCGGGCTTGGACAGGCGCAGCTTGGGAGCTTGGGACAGCGGTGAGGACATGCAACCGTTTCTGTTCAGGCGCACGCGTCCGTTACCGCTGGACACACGCGCTCGGCGTACGTGATCCCGATGAGGGATCATCCGGCAGCCCGGCCGCTTCGGCGGGGGCCTTGCCGGACAGGGCGGCAGCCCTTTGGGGCGCCGGTCGGGCATCATTGCCCAGAAGTCTTCAGTGCCGCGGGGGGCCCGACCAGGGCCGCCACTGCGGCGGTTCCGCCCCTGTTGCGCACTGGACACCAAAGGCGAACACCGGGAACAGTCTACCCTGACGTGAACGCAGAGTACGAGTCGCGGCTTGTGAAGCGCAGGTAAACAGCGCCCATGATCCTGTGATTGTTCTCACGTAGAGTAGTTCACTTACCCGTTTCAAAACCAGGCGGACAGCAGAGGGAGATGGCAGGACGATGACGGAACAGCGGCGGATGCAGATCGGCGAGGTCGCCGAACGGACCGGTTTGTCGCTGCGCACCATCCGTCACTACGAAGAAGTCGGCCTCGTTATTCCCTCGGCCCGCAGCAAGGGCGGCTTCCGGCTGTACACGGACTCGGACGTCGAGCGGCTGATGGTGATCCGCCGCATGAAGCCGCTGGACTTCTCCCTGGAGGAGATGCGGGATCTGCTGGACATCACCGACCGGCTCGCCGCTCCGGACGGTTCACCGGCCGGCGAGGAGAGGGAGCGGTTGCGGGAGCGCCTCGACTCCTACCGGAAGGTGGCCGACGCGCGCTGTGAGACGCTGCGCGCGCGGCTCACGATGGCCGAGGACTTCGCCGCCACGCTGCAGCGACGGCTTGAGGCGGAGTCGGGCACGAAGACTCCGGGGCGGTAGGACGCGAGACGCACCTCGCGCGGCACCGGCACGTGGCGCGCGCCCGCGTTGGTGCTGGTCATCCGCGCGCGGCTGGTCCCGCTTCCGCACGATCCCCGGAGGGCAGGTCAGGGCGGCCTACGCTCGCACGACCGACGAGAACGACGCGGGCCGCCGGGAATTCCAGCCGTCACCGGGCGTTGGTGTGCCTGCCGGCCTTCGGCCGGGCGCACCACGGCACTCCCCTGACGCGCGTACTCATGTCACAGGGCCGCGGTGGGCATGCCACGCAGCGACAGAGGGTGGCGCGGCGGGCGGCATGCGAGCAACCTGACCGCCAGGGGGAGAACCGGGCACGCCTCGGGAGGCGGTGCCCGCAGCAGCGGCACCGACCACGCGTATCTAACCGGACGGGAGAGTATGGCACCTGTGAAGCGCGCTCTGCCCAGGCGCGGCTGGCGACATACTGTGACGAGAGGTTAGAGTTGCACTGCCGACGCCCCCCTGGACAGGTCGCCGTCGGCATGACAGTCCCGGGACGGTCCTCCATGCCGCTCATGGCCCGGGGCTGTCTTCGTACCGTCAACGGCCGCGTCTAGCGCAGGCGTGCGGCGGGGTCGGACACGAGCCAGCCGCGGGCACCCCAGAAGTCGACGGCCCGGCAGATCGCACTCAGGGCGCGCCGGTCGCGGTCTCCGTCGCCGCCCCAGTGTCCCCGGCACCAGTCGGCGAGCCGGTCGGCCGCGCCTTCCTCCTCCAGCACCCCGAGCCGTTCATGAGAGCCGAGATGGGTGCCCAGCAGCAGCATCGCGGTGGCGTCGGGCTGGTCGGAGGCCTCCGCCATGAAGGCGGCGATCGCCTGCCGGACGGTGGGCACCGCCGCAGGCGACGGCGCCGCCTTGGACCGACAGGGCCGCGGGCGCGGTGCGGCCCGCGGGGTGGCTGCCTCGCGCGGGGCCTCGTCAGGCCTGGCTTCCGGTGTCGGCACGGGGCCCGCGACGGGCGCCTGGGTCGTTGGCGCGACGGGCGCCCGGGTCGTTGGCGCGGCGGGCGGCGCGGTGTCCACCACCGGGTCTCGCCCGGCAGCGGCCCCGAGGCACACCGCGACGTAATCGCTGGGCACGGGAACGTTCTGGGAGATGGACGTCTCCAGAGCAGCGGCGTCGCACGTGCGGCACAGGGGAAGTTCGCGCCAGCCGATGATGGACAGCTGGGTCCCGCGCGAGTGCCGGGTCATGGCCTGCGGGCGGCGCACGATGTCCTGACCGCCGCAGCTCACACAGCGCCGGCCGCCGCGCATCCACTGCGCGCGGCACTTGAGGCAGGTGACCTGGATGTCGTCGTCCACCGGGGTGCCGCGCAGTTCTTCCGCCTCCCCGCAAGCCGGACAGGCCGTCACACTCGCCATGATCCTCCCTACTCCTCGACGGAAGATTCCCGTCCAGCCTACTCTCACGTGAGAGGAGGCTGGACGGGTCGCGGAAGCGTGGGCAGCCGTACGACGCGCTAGTCGTGGGCGGCGATGAGGTGGGCGAGGTGGGCGTCGGGGAACTCGCGCTGGAAGGAATTGGCCTGCCAGCGGTCGGGGAAGACGGCCAGCTGAGCCTTGTCACGGATTCGGGTGAGGGCTTCGCCCTTGACGATGCGGGACCGGTTGAGTGCCTCGGCGCCGGCGGCGTCGGTGGCGCGGGCCAGGTGGTACGGGAGGCTCTCCAGCCTGACGGCGGCGGAGAATTCCCCGGCCATCCGGGCGCTGACGACGTCGAACTGCATGGGGCCGACCGCCGCCAGGACCGGTGCCTGGTCACCGCGCAGGTCGGAGACGAGGACCTGGACGACGCCTTCCTCGTCCAGCTGTGAGATCCCGCGCCGGAACTGCTTGGAGCGGCTGATGTCGACGGGGCGGACCACCGCGAAGTGCTCGGGCGCGAAGGTGGGCATCGGCGGGAAGACGGCCGCCTGTCCGGCGTACAGGGTGTCGCCGACGCGCAGGGCGGTGGCGTTGACGAGGCCGACGACGTCGCCGGGGTAGGCGACGTCGACCATGGAGCGGTCCTGGCCGAAGACGCTGTGGGCGTACTTGGTGGCGAACGGCTTGCCGGAGGCCGCGCGGGTGACCGTCATGCCACGCTCGAAGATGCCCGAGCACACCCGCATGAAGGCGATGCGGTCCCGGTGGGCGGGGTCCATGTTGGCCTGCACCTTGAACACCAGCCCGGAGAACGGCGCGCCGACCGGCCGGGTGCCACCGCCCTCCAGCTCCCGCGGGCCGGGCGGCGGTGCGAGACGGACGACGGCGTCCAGCAGCAGGCGCACGCCGATGTTGGACACGGCGGCGCCGAAGAAGACGGGCGTGGAGCGGCCCGCCAGGAACGTGTCCTGGTCGTGCACGGCGTCGTCGGCCCGCAGCAGGTCCAGTTCCTCCAGTGCCTCGCCCCAGTCGGCGCCTTCTTCCAGGGCCGCCCGGTCGGCGGACAGGCACTCCTCGACCGCTTCCTGTGCGCCGCCGGGAGCCCTGGTGTACCGGAGCATCCGGCCGGGTTCGCGTACGTCGATCAGTCCGCGCAGGTAACCCGCGTCGCCGACCGGCCAGGTGACGGGGGTCGGCTTGAGGCGGAACTCGCGCTCGATCTCGTCCAGCAGTTCCAGGGCCTCACGTCCTGGCCGGTCCCACTTGTTGATGAAGGTGATCACCGGGATGCCCCGGTGGCGGCAGACGTCGAAGAGCTTGCGGGTCTGCTCCTCCAGCCCCTTGGCCGCGTCGATCAGCATCACCGCGCAGTCCACCGCGGCCAGCACCCGGTAGGTGTCCTCCGAGAAGTCCGCGTGCCCCGGGGTGTCCAGCAGATTGAGCACGCACCCCTGGTGGGCGAACTGCAGCACCGCGGAGGTGACCGAGATGCCGCGGGCCTTCTCCATCTCCATCCAGTCCGAGGCCACGCCGCGCCGCCCGGCCTTCCCGTGCACCGCGCCCGCCGCGGTGATGGCGTGCGCGTGCAGGGCCAGGGCCTCGGTCAGCGTCGACTTGCCCGCGTCCGGATGGCTGATCACCGCGAAGGTGCGTCGCCGCGCGGCCTCACCGGCGGCCCATTCACCGTTCGGGCTCATCGCGCCGCCTCCCGACCGGCCTCGTCGGCCTCCGTCAGCCGGGCCAGGTGGCCATGCAGGGAGCGGGCGAAATCCTCGGCGGACGCCAACTGGCGCCGCAGATCGTCACACCGCGCGTCGGCTTCCACCCCATATGAACGTAGTCGTGCCACCAGTTCCTCATGTACTTGCTCGTCGGTCTCCGGCAGCGGCCCGCCGCCGTCCGGAAGCTGCTCCAGTACGTCCAGCACGGCGCGGACGTCTTCCAGGCAGAAGCCCAGCGGGCGCATGCGCCGGGCCAGCGCGAGGCGGCGTACTTCGGCCTCCGTGTAGAGGCGGAAGCCCCCGGCACTACGCTCGCTGGGCGCCACCACCCCGACATCCTCGTAGTGGCGGATGGTGCGCAGGGAGAGTCCCGTGCGCTCGGAGACCTCGCCGATCTGCATCAGTCTTCCGCCCATGGCTCACCGCCTCGCTCGATGTGCTGGCACCGTTGCCGACTACAAAGCTACCCTCTCGTTAGGGTAAGTTCGCAAGTGTGTGGAGCGGACCCCGGTGAGGCCGCCGCCTCCTCCGCCGGATCACCGCCGCATTCAACACCACCGGCACGGGCGACAGCGCCATGCCCCGAGGCCGGTGACCGCGTCAAGGTCCACCCCGTCATGTCCGGCACGCCGGGTGCGCGGCTCGCCCAGGACGGGCATGACCGCCTCCACCGTACAGCTGGGGCATGCCCCGGCAAGCACTGACCGCCCGCACAGGCGGGGATGGCTACGCTGCGGCCGGCCGTGGCGAGGGGACGTGCCGGGACACGACTTCGGTGATCACCGGGTCGGTGAGGTCCTCCTCGACCGGGACGACGTCCTGGTCGGCGTACGGTGCCGCGGTCCCAACTCGATTACGGACCTGTGGTTGTGCCGCCTCGCCGTCCGGCATCCGCGCCCCGCGGGTCCGGAGCCGCGACCGTAGGCCCCGAGGCCGGACACCCGCCCGTTCCTCGGCCTCGGGGCGTCGCCACACCCGATTCTCCGGGCAGGCCGGCGAACACCTTCGGCGGACTCTTCGGTAGCGTCAGGGTATGAGTCATCCGCATCCAGATCTGAAAGCCGCCCCGCCCCTTCCGGAAGGAGGGCTGCGGGTCATCGCCCTGGGCGGCCTGGGTGAGATCGGCCGCAACATGACCGTGTTCGAGTACGCCGGCAAGCTGCTCGTCGTGGACTGCGGCGTGCTGTTCCCCGAGGAGAACCAGCCCGGCGTGGACGTGATCCTCCCGGACTTCACCTCGATCCGGGACCGCCTCGACGACGTCGTGGCCATCGTCCTCACCCACGGCCACGAGGACCACATCGGCGGCGTGCCCTACCTGCTGCGCGAACGGCGCGACATCCCCGTCGTCGGCTCCAAGCTCACCCTCGCCTTCATCGAGGCCAAACTCAAGGAACACGGCATCCGGCCCCGCACGGTACGGGTACGGGAAGGCGACCGGCGCCGCTTCGGCCCCTTCGACTGCGAATTCGTCGCCGTCAACCACTCCATCCCCGACGGACTCGCCCTCGCCCTGCGGACGGGCGCCGGCATGGTCCTGCACACCGGCGACTTCAAAATGGACCAGTTCCCCCTCGACGACCGCATCACCGACCTGCGCGCCTTCGCCCGCCTCGGCGAGGAGGGCGTCGACCTCTTCCTCACCGACTCCACCAACGCCGAAGTCCCCGGCTTCACCACCTCCGAACGCGAACTGAACCCCGCGATCGAACAGGTGATGCGCACCGCACCCAGACGAGTCATCGTCTCCAGCTTCGCCAGCCACGTACACCGCATCCAGCAAGTCCTGGACGCCGCCCACCAGCACGGCCGCAAGGTCGCCTTCGTCGGCCGGTCCATGGTCCGCAACATGGGCATCGCCCGCGAACTGGGCTACCTCAAGGTCCCGTCCGGTCTGGTCGTCAGCACCAAGGAACTGGAAAAGCTCCCGGACCACAAGATCACCCTGGTCTGCACCGGCTCCCAGGGCGAACCCATGGCCGCACTGTCACGGATGGCCAACCGCGACCACATGATCCGCGTCGGCAAGGGAGACACGGTCCTGCTCGCCAGCTCCCTCATCCCCGGCAACGAGAACGCCATCTACCGCGTCATCAACGGCCTCACCCGATGGGGCGCCCACGTCGTCCACAAGGGCAACGCCAAAGTACACGTCTCCGGCCACGCCAGCGCCGGCGAACTCGTCTACTGCTACAACATCGTCAAACCCCGCAACGTCATGCCCGTGCACGGCGAATGGCGCCACCTGCGCGCCAACGCCGACCTCGCCATCCGCACCGGCGTCGACCCCGACCGCGTCGTCATCGCCGAGGACGGCGTCGTCGTCGACCTCGTCGACGGCCGCGCCACCATCACCGGCAAAGTACCCGCCGGCAACGTCTACGTCGACGGCACGGAAGTCGGCGGCGCCACCGAAGCCTCCCTCAAGGACCGCCTCACCCTCGCCGAAGAAGGCGTCGTCACCGTCGTCGCCCTCGTGGACGCCGACACCGGCGCCCTGACCGAAGCACCCGACTTCCTCGCCCGCGGCTTCGTCCACGACGACACCACCTTCGAACCCGTCACCCCCCTCATCGAGAAAACCCTGGCCACCGCCGCCCAGGAAGGCGTCGGAGACGCACGCCAACTCGAACAGCTCATCGCCCGCACCGTCGCCAACTGGGCATTCCGCACCCACCGCCGCAAACCCCTCGTCATCCCCGTCATCATCGACGCCTGACAGGGCTGCGCTCCAACACGACCCGGGCCGGCCGTGCCGGACGTCGCCCGGGCGGACTCTGCCAGGACACCGAAGTCAGAAGGGTGAACGGATGAACTTGCGTTTCGAGGAGATCGACTGGCAGGAGACGCCGATCGGTGACATCAGCCTGCGAAGGCGCCGCCATCCGGCAACGGGCGAGGACGTCTACGAGGTGAAACTGGGCGACGAGTACCTGATGTCCAGTCTCTTCACCTCCGGCGAGATCGCTCTGGCCGAACTGGGACTGGCGCACCTGCCGGACACCCGGCTGGACGTGGCCGTCGGCGGACTCGGACTGGGATACACCGCCCGGGCAGCGCTGGACGATCCCCGGGTGGGCACCCTCACGGTGATCGACGCACTCGCCGAAGTCATCGACTGGCACCAGCGCGGCCTGGTCCCCCTCGGCACCGCACTGACCTCGGATGCGCGCTGCAGACTGGTGCACGGCGACTTCTTCACGCTGGCCGCGGATCCCGGGGGTCTCGACCCGGCGATGCCGGGCCGTCGCTTCCACGCCATCCTGCTGGACATCGACCACTCACCGAGCCATGTGCTCAACCCCCGCCATGCCGCCTTCTACCGGCCCGACGGGCTCCGCGCTCTGGCAACGCACCTCCACCCCGGCGGAGTGTTCGCCCTGTGGTCGAACGACCCGCCGGACGAACAGTTCACCTCCGCGCTCGCGGATGCCTTCGCCGCGCCGGAGGCTCACGTCGTCGCTTTCGACAACCCCCTCCAGGGCGGCACCGCGACCAACACCGTGTACGTGGCGCACAAGGAGTAGCCGGTGTGAACAACCGATCGAGGTGGCCGTCCAGCAGTGTCCTGGCGGCCTGAGCGGTGCGCCGGCCGACCACGACCTCGTACCGAGTCCGGCTCGGGGCGAGCAGGCGGACCGCCTCGGCGTCCGGACCCGCCCCCGGTCGAGCAGACCGTCGGCCTGCGCCTGCCGCAACAGTTCGGCGAGCCGTGCCTCCGCGCGGTGGGGTCCTTCGGCACCGCCCTTGCGCCTGCTCGGCGCCATCGCCTTCGGCGCCCACCGCGTCGGCGCCGAGACTGGTCCGCGAGCCGCGGTGAGGGCGTCGGCCACCGAGGCAGGGGCGGCGTACGACACTCGCGCCGGTGGTCAGCTCTGCGTTCGCTGACGGGACTTGCGCGCATGCCGGACGAAGACCTCCCCGAGCGTACCGACGAACATGCCCAGCGAACCCACCACGAACAGCCACAGGGCGACCCGTTCCAGGCTGGGGAACAGGAAGAACACGCTTCCGATCAGGAACGCCGTGTTACCGAAGCCGCCGATGATCAGGTGGATGAACGGAAAGTCCTGGAGCAGGTATCGCTCGAGTCGGGGCAGCACGCGAACATCCCTTTCAGTCGCATCGTCCAGTGTCTGCGGGGGTGTGGGGTACCTCCCGGACCAGCGCGGGAAACACCATCAGCCTTCTCGTCTCAGCCGCTGGGTCACCGCAGGCCGCCTTCACCAGCCGACGGCTGCTTGCGGTCGCAGCGTCATCACCCGCGGCGTACACAGGTCGTATGAGCAACGACGACGATGACGTCCACCGGCCCGGCGAGATCGTGCCGGCCTCCGGGATCTACGAGTGCGACTGCGGGCGGCACCACGAGTACAGCACCGACGTCAAAGGCCACCGTTTCCCGCCGCTGCACGACCCCTGCACCGGCAGCGGCTGGAGACTCAAAACCCCCTCGCACCCCAACCCCTGACCACAAGGCCGCCCGGCACGCGCCCGGTCAGGTGCGGATCGGCGCGGCCGACGGAGATCCGAGTACGGGGGCAGGCGCAGCCCTGCCCCAGCAGTCTGTCCGCTACCGGCTGGTTCCGGCCACCGTTCCTAGCCGTGCGGCGCCTGGTTTCCCTGCTGGGCCAGGCGAGACGACGAAGACTCCGGCATATGCGATGACCGAACAGTGCTGTCTTACTCACCAAGCAGCGGATACCAGTTTTCTTCTTCCGCAAGGGCGCTTTGAGCAGCGTCTTCGGTCGGTGTTCGTGCCGATCAAGCCGCCGCACATGAGGTCATGCGGGTATCGCTGTGCGACGATGGGTGGACACGAGACCGACGGACACCGAGCGTGCCCGTCTTTGGGTTCTGGACATTGCCCCCTTTCAGGGCATCCAGCTCCCGCCATCGTCGGCTCGCTCCCTCGCAACGGGCGCTTCGCCTTTGGGCTCCCCACCCCCGTGAAGGGGGGCGTGCCCACCATGTACTTCACCATGCGTATCGACGCCACCGCCGCACACATCACCGTGCACGGAGAGATCGACTACAACACCTTGCCCACGCTGCGCAGCGCGGCTGCCGGGCTGCCGCCGGAAGTGACCGAGCTGGTCTGGGACCTGCGTGACGCCCGCTTCATGGACGTCGCCGGCCTCCACCTCCTTTTCGAACAACCGTCGCAGGAGAGCCCGCCGCGCAAGACGACCGTGAGCAATCTCGCACCCCAGCCGCTGCGGCTGCTGCTTCTCGCCGCCGAAACGAACCCCGCCCTCGAACTCGCCCGCCTGCTCCCCGACACACTCGCGGCCACCATGCTCGACGAGTGACGACCAAGCCGGAGCCGAGCCCGGTGCATGAGCCGGGTCGCCCCTGAGGCGCCGCAGGAGACGTCGAACACCCTGCCGACCAGCGTGGCCACCCTCGCCGCGGTCCATACCTGGTCCTCCACCCAGCCGTGCGCGGCCGACCCGGGCTACGGATTCGCGGCCGGCTTCTCCCGACGGCGCGGCGAAATCCGGCACCGCGACCGGCTCGGCCCACGGGAGGCCGGAGCCTGGACGCCACTGCCCCGCCACTGCCCCGCCACAGCCGGTGCCCTTGCGGCACGCGTGGCAGGCGGGCGGCCGCCGTCTCCGGCAGTGTCGTCATGACGGTCCGCGGCCGCGCGCGGAGTTCTGGCAGCCATGCAGGCCGGCAGCCGCCGCGGGCGCCGTGCTGCGTCGGAGGGAGAGATCCGCACAGGCGATGGATCATCTCGTTCCGCTCTCCGGGTACCGTCAGGGTATGAGTCATCCGCATCCAGATCTGAAAGCCGCCCCGCCCCTTCCGGAAGGAGGGCTGCGGGTCATCGCCCTGGGCGGCCTGGGTGAGATCGGCCGCAACATGACCGTGTTCGAGTACGCCGGCAAGCTGCTCGTCGTGGACTGCGGCGTGCTGTTCCCCGAGGAGAACCAGCCCGGCGTGGACGTGATCCTCCCGGACTTCACCTCGATCCGGGACCGCCTCGACGACGTCGTGGCCATCGTCCTCACCCACGGCCACGAGGACCACATCGGCGGCGTGCCCTACCTGCTGCGCGAACGGCGCGACATCCCCGTCGTCGGCTCCAAGCTCACCCTCGCCTTCATCGAGGCCAAACTCAAGGAACACGGCATCCGGCCCCGCACGGTACGGGTACGGGAAGGCGACCGGCGCCGCTTCGGCCCCTTCGACTGCGAATTCGTCGCCGTCAACCACTCCATCCCCGACGGACTCGCCCTCGCCCTGCGGACGGGCGCCGGCATGGTCCTGCACACCGGCGACTTCAAAATGGACCAGTTCCCCCTCGACGACCGCATCACCGACCTGCGCGCCTTCGCCCGCCTCGGCGAGGAGGGCGTCGACCTCTTCCTCACCGACTCCACCAACGCCGAAGTCCCCGGCTTCACCACCTCCGAACGCGAACTGAACCCCGCGATCGAACAGGTGATGCGCACCGCACCCAGACGAGTCATCGTCTCCAGCTTCGCCAGCCACGTACACCGCATCCAGCAAGTCCTGGACGCCGCCCACCAGCACGGCCGCAAGGTCGCCTTCGTCGGCCGGTCCATGGTCCGCAACATGGGCATCGCCCGCGAACTGGGCTACCTCAAGGTCCCGTCCGGTCTGGTCGTCAGCACCAAGGAACTGGAAAAGCTCCCGGACCACAAGATCACCCTGGTCTGCACCGGCTCCCAGGGCGAACCCATGGCCGCACTGTCACGGATGGCCAACCGCGACCACATGATCCGCGTCGGCAAGGGAGACACGGTCCTGCTCGCCAGCTCCCTCATCCCCGGCAACGAGAACGCCATCTACCGCGTCATCAACGGCCTCACCCGATGGGGCGCCCACGTCGTCCACAAGGGCAACGCCAAAGTACACGTCTCCGGCCACGCCAGCGCCGGCGAACTCGTCTACTGCTACAACATCGTCAAACCCCGCAACGTCATGCCCGTGCACGGCGAATGGCGCCACCTGCGCGCCAACGCCGACCTCGCCATCCGCACCGGCGTCGACCCCGACCGCGTCGTCATCGCCGAGGACGGCGTCGTCGTCGACCTCGTCGACGGCCGCGCCACCATCACCGGCAAAGTACCCGCCGGCAACGTCTACGTCGACGGCACGGAAGTCGGCGGCGCCACCGAAGCCTCCCTCAAGGACCGCCTCACCCTCGCCGAAGAAGGCGTCGTCACCGTCGTCGCCCTCGTGGACGCCGACACCGGCGCCCTGACCGAAGCAC
This sequence comes from Streptomyces sp. NPDC048392, assembly GCF_043200575.1. Lineage (NCBI taxonomy): Bacteria > Bacillati > Actinomycetota > Actinomycetes > Kitasatosporales > Streptomycetaceae > Streptomyces > Streptomyces sp. NPDC048392. The sequence continues at coordinate 50,938 of NZ_JBICYB010000023.1, read as the reverse complement.
CCGACTTCCTCGCCCGCGGCTTCGTCCACGACGACACCACCTTCGAACCCGTCACCCCCCTCATCGAGAAAACCCTGGCCACCGCCGCCCAGGAAGGCGTCGGAGACGCACGCCAACTCGAACAGCTCATCGCCCGCACCGTCGCCAACTGGGCATTCCGCACCCACCGCCGCAAACCCCTCGTCATCCCCGTCATCATCGACGCCTGAGCGACAGCCCGGCAACACGACCCCGGGCCGGCCCGCGGTCGTGTCGAGACAGACCGCTTCCAGGACACCGACCGTGTGCCGGGCGCCGACGCCCACCGGTATGCGGAGACGACAGCGGCAGGTAGCCGAGCCGGGCCTCCGCCGGGCGTCGTAGGTGGCGAAGTCGCCCGGGTCGGCTGACCATGGAGATGACGAGGGGCCGGGCCGAAGCGACCCGCCCAGTTCACCGGAGAAGCCGCTCGCCTTCGGCCACGCGGACGGTTGCGCGGTGCCACCAGCGAGTTCGCCTCGGTGGCACCCACTGCCAGGCGCCTCGGCCGACCGTCGGCCGCGCCTGAGGCGTGATGGTCCGGGCAGTCGATACGCAGAGGCCGGAGAAGCCGCTGCCGTCCGAGCTACCGCCGAGGAGGGTGCCCCATGAAAGGGCCCGACCATGTCGTCCACGCTCTGCAAGCGACCATCGACCGTGAGGACCGCGACCTCGGGACATTGATCGAGAGGTCCTTGCGGAAAGCCAGAGAAGTCGCCGAGGCCGAGCTGAACACGGAGCTGCTCGACGCGCTCGACTGGCCGCAGTCCCTCCCGGACTACTACGCCTATCTCAAGCGCTTCATCCGGTGGGTGCCGCGCCAGTCCGACGCGGCGGCGTGGAAGAAGACGGCTCCGGAGCAACGGTACGCCAGAGAGGTCAGCGACCGCCTGGCCCACTTCTTCTGGCTGATCGACCAGAAGGTGGACGACGGCCGGACCTCCATCGCCGAGAACTCGGACTCGTTCCGAGAGTGGCTCACCACGTTCGCCCGCCAATGGGGCAGCTTCCTGGACACCACGGAGTCCTTCAGCCCGGAGATTCTGGACTCGTTCATCCGAGACGCGCCCGAATACAACGTCGACGAATCTCTGGTGGACGGCCGTCCGAACACGCCCAGCGGCTGGTTGACCTTCAACCAGTTCTTCGCCCGGGAGCTCAACCCCGGTCTGCGGCCCGTGTGCGAGCCCGCGAACAACATGGTCGTGACCTCGCCGGCCGACTGCAGATTCCGGCATTCCTACGGCATCGACGAGTCGTCCAACGTCCCACGCGTCACGGTCAAGGAGACGCACCACTACGGCAACATCCGGCAGCTCATCGAGGGCAGCCAATACGCCGACGCCTTCGCCAACGGCACCTTCGCCCACTACATGCTGCCGCCCTCGGCCTACCACCGCTACCACGTACCGGTCTCCGGGTTGGTCAAGGAGTCGTACGTGACCAGCGGGAAGGTCTTTCTGCAGGTCGACCTCGAGGACCACGAGCTCGTCTCCAAGGACAGCGCCCAGAGCGGTTACGAGTTCTCCCAGACCAGGGGCGTCCTCACCCTTGACACCTCGGGATCGGACCACGGTGACCTGGGCATCGTCGCAGTCGTCCCGGTGGGCATGGCCCACGTCGCGTCGGTGAATCTCACCACGGTCGCGGGCACCCACGTGACCAAAGGCGAGGAGTTCGGCTATTTCCAGTTCGGGGGCTCCGACATCATCGTTCTGTTCCAGGACGGTGCTGCTCCGGAGGTGAGTACCGACGACGGACTCCGGCATGTCGGCTCGGTCATCGCGCGATGCCATCCGATCGCCTGACCGGAGTCGGAGTCCCGGGCCCGCCGCCCGGTGGGCTTCGTCCGCTTGCGTCGGGTGTCCGTTCGTTCACGCACCGCTCGGCGTCCGCGAAGTTCGCGGCGGTGCCCGCGGGGCGTACGAGAGTCCGTGCCACTCCTCGGCTCCCGCAAGCCGGACACCGGTGCACCGCCGACCGCCGCACCGCGTCATCCCGGAGGAATGCGGAACTCGAATTCCGGACGGTCCCACGGCACGGCCGGCGGGTCCGCGAACGCTGTCCCGGTCCGCACCGCGCCGACGCGGTGGTAGAAGTCCTCGGCGGGACGGTGCGACACGACCTTGACACGGTCGAGCCCGGCGGCACGGGCCTCGCGCCGCATGTGCGCGACGAGCAGCCGACCAATACCCCGTCCCTGCACTTCGTCGGCGACGAACAGCAGGTCGAGCTCCGGTGGAGCGAGGACGAGCGAGTAGAACCCGAGAACCCGGCCCCCTTGCTCGTCGGCGCCGACGGCCACGAAGACGCGGTGGGCCTCGATGTAGTCGGGACCCACCCGGTAGCCCGCGACCGCGGCTGCGTACTTACCCTCGTAGGCGCCCGAGCCACGCACGAGCCGCGTGAGCCGTTTGGCGTCCCGCGCGACGGCCCTCCGTATCGTGATCGGCAGGCCGATCGGGGAAGTGCGTGGCCTCATCGGGAGAGTATCTCGCACCGAGGGGTGCCTTCGTGCGGCGGTAGGGCTGCTCACGCGGGCGCTCCCGCGACGCTTCCCCCGAGTTGCGTTCTTCGGCCTGCTCTCCGGTGTCCGTGTCACCACCGCGGCGACCCGCTCGTCCCTCACCGGCCGCGGACCACCCGGGGCACTGTGGACGACCCGGCCCCGCCGCCACCCGCTCAGGACGCCGGCACGGGCGGTCTTCGGTCCGTAGTCGGTAGTCGGTAGTCGGTAGTCGGTAGTCGGTGGGGCCGGTGATCCCCGAGCGTCTTGTCAGACGGTCCGTTCGGGTCGCCGGTTTCACCGGGACGACGGCTGTCAGGCCCTCGCCGCCCGGGTACGGGCCGCGCTCCTGATCCGCGATCGCCGAGGACGACGTGCCAGGGCACCGCGTCTGCCACGCCCCCGCGGTCAGACGTCGCCGGGTCCGCCCAGACCGGTGAGCGCGCCGACCGGGTCGAGGTCGGGGGTACCGCGCGGCCACCAGTCCTCGCGGTCGGGCTCCGACTCGTAGGCGTACCAGAGACCTGCTCGGCCGAGCCTCAGCTGGGCGTGGCCCCGGGGGTGGGTGAGGCGGTTGCGCCAGGGGCGGAAGGCGGGGAGGTCGGCGGCGAGCAGCAGGGGGCGGGCGCGGTCGAAGCGGCCGGCCGGTGGGTCCCAGGTGTCCTCCAGGACGTCGAGACCCTCCGGCCCGCCCTGCCGCCAGGCGGCCACGGCACGCGCCAGCTCCGCCGGGTCGCGGCCGGCGGCCGAGGCGAGGGACGCGTAGAGCGCGCGGGTGCCGGCGGTGAGGCCGGAGCCGGGGCGTGCCGCGGCGAGGCGGACGGCGTCCTGCCACAGGGTCAGTCCGCCGACCGGGTCACGCCCGGTGGTGAGCAGGGCGTGGGCCCTGGCGGCCGCTTCGGTGGCCAACTGGTCCAGCGCGAAGGGGTCGGGACCGCCCGGCGCGGCCGGGTAGGCCGGTGGCTGTTCGGGGTGCGGCGGCGTGGGCAGCGGCGCGGGGAGGGGTGGCAGGGTCCGGCGGGACAGGGCTTCTCCCGCGCGGACGCCGGGCAGGGGTGCGGGTCCGCGGTCCTGCGCCGCGCGAGCCGCGCGGGCGGCGTTCAGCCGGGACAGGGCGTCGAGCAACTCGCGTTCGCCACGACCGCGCAGCAGCAGCAGGACGAAGGGGTCGGCGTCGAGCAGACGTGCCGTCTGGTAGCACAGGGCGGCGGCGTGCTTGCAGGGGTGCCCGGAGTCGGGGCAGCTGCACTGCGGGGCGAGGTCGCCGGGGCCGGGGAGCAGCGGGACGCCGCGGTCGGCCAGGTCGGCCAGGGAGTGCGGCAGCTCCTTGTCGAGAAGGGCGGCGATGTGCCCGGGGCGTTCGACGGCCGCGTCCAGGAACCGCTCCCAGTCGGCGTCGTCCAGCGTCCGCAGCCGTACCTGGACGCGGTACGGCCGGGCGCGGCTGCCCTGCACGTAGGCGAGGACCAAGCCGGGCGTCACGGTGATGGCGTCGACGTGGCCCCGCTCGGCGTACCCGCGCCCGCGCTCCAGCCGCGCGGCGTCCAGGGCGCCCTTCTCCAGCGCGGTCACCCACGCGTTTCCCCACCAGGTTCCGGCGAAGCCCTCGTCCTCGGCCGTCCGGGGCGGAAGCGCGGGGAAGGTGCGCCGGAGCTCCCCGTCCCGGTCCGGGGCCGCCATCGAGCGGGGGGCGCGGGGTGTCGCGGGCGGTGCGGAGGGGGCCCGGTCGCGGGCCGCCGGGGGTGAGGCCGGCTGGCGTGGGCTCGGCGGTCGTGGGCTCTCCGGTCTCTCCGGTCGTGGGGCCGACTGGTGGGGAGACGATGGCTGGTGCGGCGACATGGGCGAGGGCCACCGCTCGGCGCCGGACACCGGACCTTCGACGCCCACCGTGTGCGCGGCGCGCGGGGAGTCGGCGGTGGTTCCGGCGGCCGTGCCCGAGCCGGGCGACGGGTCCGGCTCCGGACGCGACGTCAGACGCGGCCGCGGCTCCGGACGCGGCTCCAGAGACGGTCCGGGCTCCGGACGCGGCTCCGGCTCCAGACGCGGCTCCGGCTCCAGACGCGGCTCCGGCTTCGGATGCGGCTCCGGATGCCGTGCCACCCGGCTCTCGGCGGAGGACGCATCGGTCGGCGCTCCCGGTACCGGAGCCTCGGCCTCCGCGGCCTGGTCGGCCTCCGGGGGCAGGCGGAACGCGTCCGCGACGAAGTCCCTTACGGCACGGGCGCGGGCGTCGGCGGCGCCCGAACCGCCGCCCGGCCGCTGACGAACGGCCGGGCTGGAGGGCCTCCGTGCCGTCACCGCGGCCCCCGCCGCGGTGTCCGCCTTCGCCTGCCGACGGGCCGCCCGCAACGCCTCCCGCGCCACATCCGCCGGTCGGCTGTCGCCCCCGTCCGCCGCGCCGGGGCCGTCCGCCGCGTGGCCGAATCGGTCCGCCTCGCCGGAGACTGTCGTCTCGGCCGGGGCAGCCGTCCCGGCGGGGGCAATCGGTCCGGCGGGGGCAGCCGGCCCGGCCGAGGCAGCCGGCCCGGCAGGGGCAGCCGGCCCGGCGGGGGCAGCCGGCCCGGCGGGGGCAGCCGGCCCGGCGGGGGCAGCCGCCTCTTCGGGCCGGGATGCCCCCTCTTCCATTCCCGGGGCTTCACCTCGCCCTGCCGCGCTGCCTGCGCCGCCGTCCGTCCCCGCACGCCGTGCGGTCCGCGCGCCGCGGAGCGCCGCACGTGCGATGTCCCCGGGGCGCGGCTCGCTGTGCTCACCGGCTTTTCGGTCCAGGTCGTGCGCCGGCACCCGCCACTGACCCTGCGCCGGCTCGGCGGAGACGGCGTCCGTATCCGTGTCCGCGTCCGCGCACACGTCCGCGTTCGCGTCCGCAGTGGCATCGGCGGCGCGGTCGGGCGCCCCCTCGCCGCGCTCACGTGCCTCCCGCAGGGCGCGGCGGGCCTCGTCGGCGGGCCTCGGGGTCATGACGGCCTCCGCAGGGAGACGAGGTCGGACAGTTCACGGGCCGTCAGCTCGGTGAGGGCCGACTCTCCGGAACCGAGGATCGCGTCGGCGAGGGCACGCTTGGCCTGGAGCATCTCGGCGATGCGGTCCTCGACCGTACCCTCGGTGATGAGCCGGTGGACCTGGACCGGCTGGGTCTGGCCGATGCGGTAGGCGCGGTCGGTGGCCTGTTCCTCCACGGCCGGGTTCCACCAGCGGTCGAAGTGCACGACGTGGCCGGCGCGGGTCAGGTTCAGGCCGGTGCCGGCGGCCTTCAGGGACAGGACGAGGACGGGGGTCGCCCCGCTCTGGAAGCGGTCCACCATGCGCTCCCGCTCCGGCACCGGCGTACCGCCGTGCAGCAGGTCGACCGGGACCGCGCGGTCGGCCAGGTGCGAGGTGATGAGGCGGGCCATGCCGACGTACTGCGTGAAGACGATCGCCGAGCCGTCTTCCGCGAGCACCGTGTCCAGCAGCTCGTCCAGCAGGGCGAGTTTGCCCGAGCGGGCGGTCATCCGGTCGGCCCCGCCCGGCGGGTGCTCCTCCCTGAGGAACAGGGCGGGGTGGTCGCAGATCTGCTTCAGCGAGGTCAGGAGCTTGAGGACCAGGCCCCGGCGGCCCATGCCCTCGGCCGTCTCGATGGCGAGCATCGACTCGCGTACCACCGCCTCGTACAGCGCCGCCTGTTCGCGGGTGAGCGGGACGGGGTGGTCCGTCTCGGTCTTCGGGGGCAGCTCGGGGACGATGCCCGGGTCGGACTTCCTGCGGCGCAGCAGGAAGGGGCGAAGAAGCCGCGCGAGGCGCTCCACCGCCTGCTCGTCCTCGCCGTTCTCCACCGCGCGTGCGTGCCGGGCGCGGAAGGACTTCAGGGGACCGAGGAGCCCGGGGGTGGTCCAGTCGAGCAGCGCCCACAGCTCGGAGAGGTTGTTCTCCACGGGAGTGCCGGTCAGGGCCACGCGTGCCGGGGACGGGATCGTGCGCAGGGCCTTCGCCGTCGCCGAGTACGGGTTCTTCACGTGCTGGGCCTCGTCCGCGACGACCATGCCCCAGTCCCGCTCGGCCAGTGTCGTGGCGGCGGATCGCATCGTGCCGTAGGTGGTGAGGACGAAGCCGCCGGTCAGGTCGTCGAGGGTGCGGTCGGGGCCGTGGAAGCGGCGGACCGGGACGCCGGGCGCGAACCGGTTGATCTCCCGCTGCCAGTTGCCCAGCAGGGAGGCCGGGCAGACCACCAGGGTCGGTTCGGTGCGGGCCCGTGCGAGGTGCAGGGCGATGACGGTGACGGTCTTGCCGAGGCCCATGTCGTCGGCGAGGCAGCCGCCGAGACCGAGTGAGGTCATGAGGTCGAGCCAGGCCAGGCCGCGCAGCTGGTAGTCGCGGAGGGTGGCGTGCAGGCCGGGCGGCGGTTCGGCGGGTTGTACGCCCGCCGTGAGCCGGTCGCGCAGGGCGGCCAGCGCGCCGACGGGCAGCACGTCGACCGTCTCGCCGTCGGCCTCCGCGCTGCCGGAGAGGGCGACGGAGAGTGCGTCGACCGGGTCGAGCAGACCCAGGTCGCGCTTGCGTGCCCTGCGGACGAGCGCCGGGTCGACCAGCACCCATCGGTCGCGGAGCCGGACGACCGGGCGGTGGGCCTCCGCGAGCATGTCCATCTCGGCCTCGGTGAGCGGGTCGCCGCCGATCGCCAGTTGCCAGCGGAACTGGAGGAGGTCTTCGCTCTCGAAGAAGCCCGTGCCGTCGGTCGCGGAGCCGGGCGCGGTCCTGACCACCGCGGTCGCCGTGAGGTCCTGCGCCAGGTCGCGGGGCCAGTGCACGGCGACCCCGGCGGCGGCGAGCCGGCCGGCCGCCACGCCCAGCAGGTCGGTGACCTCCTCCTCTGACAGGCCGAGTACGTCGGGCACGTCCTGCTCGGTGAGCCGGTCGAGCGGCGGCCAGACCCGCGCCGCGCGCCGCACCGCCAGCGCGGTGTCCACCCGTGCGCGGGCGCCGAAGGCCGCGTCGGCCGCCCCCGACCACAGGTCCGCCGCGTCGGCCACGAGGGTGGGGTCCGCGAGGCTGTGCACCTGGACGATCGCCGCACCCGCGCTGCGTACGCCGACGCTGCCCCCGGCTCCTCCGTCCGCGGCCGCGTCCCCGTCCCGGTCGAACAGGTCGTACGCCGACAGGTCGAGGCGGAGCGAAATCCGCAGGCCCGCGTCCATGCCGGCGGCGACCTCGGCGGCCCAGTCGTGGGCGTCGGGCAGGCGCTGGGCCTCCCGTGCGGCGAACGGCCGGCCCGAGGCGTGGGGCGCGGCCGGAGTGCGGGGCAGGGTATCGGCGACCGCGTCCAGGAAGGCCCGGATCAGGGCTTCCGGCTCGGGCAACCGGATCGGGCCGGGGCCGTCGAGCGGCACCGCGTGGCCCTCCGGGGGCAGGGCGGCGGCCACGGCCCGCAGGTGCGCGATGTCCTCGGCATCGAGGGGGCCCGCCCGCCAGGCGTCGTGCCCGGTCGCGGTCAGGCCGGGCAGCAGCCGGCCGCGCGCGGTGAGCCGCAGGGCGTGCTGGGCCGCCGCGCCCCAGCAGGCGGTGGCCGGGTGGGCGGCCGGGTCGTGCCGGGCGCCCACCAGGAGAGGCAGCGCCTCGACGAGCGGCAACGACAGCGCGGGCGTCGTCCTGCGCCGCACCCCGGCGCCGTGCCGCCGCACGACTGTCAGTTCCCTGAGGCCGGCCGGTCGGTCTCCGTCCCCGGCAGGCACTCCGGTGGTGGCGTCGGTCCCGTGTGCGGACAGAGCGGAGGTGACGGGGCCGCCGTCCGGGTCCCAGAAGACGATCCGTCCCTCACGCGGGAGGGGCGCGGGCAGGAAGATGGCCGCGAGCCGGACGGGGACGGGCGCAGGCGCCCCATCTGACCGCCTCGTCCCCCCGGGCTCTCCCCGCTCCCCCGCCCGCCCGGCAGCCACGGCGTCCACCGCGTCCACCTTGTCCGCCACGCCCGCCACGACCATGTCGCCCATACGTCCTGTCACCTCCCCGCCCGTCTGCCGTATCAGATGTCTTCGACTTTACGGGCGGGGTCTGACAATCGGCTCCGACGGCCTCCCGGGTCGGGACAGAACCGGCTGGACACAACCGGACAGGCCAGGACCGGACGCGCCAGGTCCTACGGAACCGTGTGCGAGACGACGTACACCATCGGGTAGTCCGGGTTGTCCATGTTCACGACGACGTCCTGCGTCGGCGCCGGGTCCCGCTGCTCGTTGACGACGCCCCACCAGGATCCGGAGCCGGCGAACTCCCAGCCGGTGACCCGCTGGGCGCGGTCGCTGATCGCGATCTTGTCCTTCTTCAGCGCGTCCCGGTCCACGCCCAGCCCCGCCAGGAAGACGTCGAGACCGGCACCGGTGGTCTCGAACTGGACGTAGAGCCGGCTGGTCTTCCAGTTGTTCGTCTCGTAGTACGCGACCTCTTCGGCCGGGACCGGGACGGGCACCTCGTAGATGCGGCGCTGCAGCTTGGACGGCCAGCCCTCGGTCATGCCGGTCGCCGCGTACTTCGCCTCCTTGTCCCTGCCGCTGTCACGGCTCTGGTTGGCGGAGACGACCAGGTAGCCGGCCGGGACGCCGATGAGCAGCACGATGATCAGCAGGGTGAGCGAACGGCGGCGGATCACGTGCCGACGGTCCTTCGCCGGGAGGCCGGTCTCCTCCGGGGGACCGGCCTGGTGGGGCAGCGATTCCGTCACAGCGACTCCCGGGACGTGCGGCGGGCCTCGGCGTAGCGCTCGTAGCGCTCGTACCGCTCCACCCGGCGCCGCTTGGCCCGGCGGAACCTCCGGGCGACCAGCCGGGCCAGGTCGGCGGCGCCCACCATGCCGGCCTCGGGACCGAGCTGGGCGCGGACGATGCGGGCCTCGGGCCGGTAGCCGCGGCCGGTGAGCTGGCGTTTGAAGGCGTCGCGGGCGGGGCCGATCAGCAGGTCGTCGGCGGCGCTGACCCCGCCGCCGATCACGAAGCAGGACGGGTCGAGGGCCGCGGCGAGGTTCGCGATGCCGACGCCGAGCCACTGTCCGATGTCCTGGAGCAGCTCGATGCACATGGCGTCGCCGTCGCGGGCCAGCTCGGTGATCATCGGGCCGGTGATGTCGCCGATGCTGCCCTTGACGTGCTCGATGATCCCGTACGCCACCGGCGAGTCCGCGGCCGCCAGCTCTCGGGCCTCCCTGACCAGTGCGTTCCCGGAGCTGTACTGCTCCCAGCAGCCGCGGTTGCCGCACGGGCAGCGGTGGCCCCCGGGGACGACCTGCATGTGCCCGAACTCACCGGCGACGCCGTACTTGCCGCGCTTGACCTGGCCGTCCTCCAGGATCGCGCCGCCGATGCCGGTGCCGAGCGTGATCATGACGAGGTGGTCCTCACCGCGGCCGGCGCCGAAGCGCCACTCGGCCCAGGCGGCGGTGTTGGCGTCGTTGTCCACCAGGACGGGGACGGCGAGACGGCCGGCGATGCGGTCGCGCAGCGGTTCGTTGCGCCAGGACAGGTGGGGGGCGAACAGCACGCGGTTGCGGTCGGCGTCGACCCAGCCGGCCGCGCCGATGCCCACGGCGTGCACGTCGTGCCGGTCGGAGAGGTCCAGGACCAGCTCGACGATCGTGTCCTCGACGACCTTCGGGCTCTTGGACTTGTCCGGGGTCTCCGCGCGGAGCTTCTCCAGGATGTTGCCGTCGGCGTCGACGACACCCGCCATGACTTTCGTGCCGCCGATGTCGATGCCGACCGTGGGCACCCTGGGTGCCGTGAGGTGCGAGCGGCGTTCCCGCGTGCCCACGGTGCGCAGGACCGGGGCGCGGCGGGAGCCGATGGGGGCGGTGAAGTCGCGGTAGGTGCTCATCGGGTGCGATTGTGCCGCACGGCTGTGCCGGGTGCCGAATGGGACAGGGGCCGGGGGCTTGGTTCGTCGCCGGGTGCGGCTGGGTCGTGGTTACTCGCGCGGTTCCCCGCGTCCCTGCGTGCGCTGCAGCTCATGGCGTAGATCGTCCAGCTCGTTTCCGCCTGCCATCTGCCTCGTCAGCTCGTCCAGCGTGATGTCCTCGCGCTCGTGGTTGCCCACCATGGTGCCGCGCTGCAGCAGCACGAACCTGTCGCCGACCATGTACGCGTGATGCGGGTTGTGGGTGATCAGCACAACACCCAGGCCCTGGTCGCGTGCCGCCGCCACATACTTCAGGACCACGCCGGACTGCTTCACGCCCAGCGCCGCCGTCGGTTCGTCCAGCACCAGGACCTTCGCGCCGAAGTGCACCGCGCGGGCGATCGCCACGCACTGGCGCTCGCCCCCGGAGAGGGTGCCGATGGGCTGGTCGACGTCGCGCAGGTCGATGCCCATGCGCAGGAGTTCCGCGTGGGTCGTGCGGCGCATGAGGCCGACGTCCATGCGCTTGAACGGTGCGACGCCCTTGCGCGGCTCGGAACCCAGGAAGAAGTTCCGCCAGACCGGCATGAGCGGGACGACGGCCAGATCCTGGTGGACGGTGGCGATGCCGCGGTCCAGGGCCTCGCGCGGGGAGGACAGGCGGGTCTCCTCTCCGTCGAGGGCGAGGGTGCCGCCGTCGTGCCGGTGCAGACCGGCGATGATCTTGATGAGGGTGGACTTGCCGGCACCGTTGTCGCCCAGCACGCAGGTGATCTCGCCGGCGTGGACCTGCAGGGACACGCCTTCGAGGGCGCGTACGTTGCCGTAGTTCTTGCTGACGCCGGACAGCTCGACGAGCGCCGTACGGCTGCGCGGCGTACCGCTTGCGGTCTGCGTCACTTGGTGGCCTCCGCGCGCTTGCGGACCCAGGCGTTGAGCAGGGTCGCGAGGAGCAGCATCGCTCCGAGGAAGAACTTGAACCAGTCGGGGTTCCACTCGGCGAAGACGATGCCCTTGCTGGTCATGCCGAAGATGAAGGCACCGACCGCCGAGCCGACGGCGCTGCCGTGGCCGCCGGTGATCAGGCAGCCGCCGATGACGGCCGCGATGATGTAGATCAGCTCGTTGCCGACGCCCTCGCCGGACTGGACGACGTCGTAGGAGAAGAGCAGGTGCTGGCCGGAGATCCAGGCGCCGAATCCCACGCCCATGTAGAGGCCGATCTTGGTCCTGGTGACCGGGACGCCGACCGCGCGGGCGGCGTCCTTGTTGCCGCCGACCGCGAAGATCCAGTTGCCGGCGCGGGTGCGCAGCAGGATCCAGCTGGCGACGGCGACCAGGGCGAGCCACCACAGGATGGTCACCTTGAAGCCGACGCCGCCGACGGTGATCGTGGAGGCGAAGACGTCCCGGGCGGAGGGGAAGCCCTCCATGTCGGCGATCGTCTTGGTGGAGACGGTGCCGTCGATCAGCTTGGTGAAGCCCAGGTTCAGGCCGGTCAGCATGAGGAAGGTGCCGAGCGTGATGATGAAGCTGGGCAGTTTCGTGCGGGTGAGCATGAAACCGTTGAAGGCGCCGATCGCCAGGGTGACCAGCAGGGACACGCCGACGCCGACCCAGACGTCGGCGGTCGTCTGGTAACTGACCATCGATGACACCAGGGCCGACGAGGTGACCATGACGCCCGCGGACAGGTCGAACTCGCCGCCGATCATCAGCAGCGCCACCGGGACGGCCATGATGCCGATCGTGGAGGCGGCGTAGAGCACCGTGCTGAGGCTGGAGGCGCGCAGGAAGCTGTCGGCGAGGAGCGCGAAGAAGACGAAGACGGCGATCGCGCCGACGACGGAACCCAGCTCGGGGCGGCCCAGGAGTCTCCGCAGCGGAGAGGTCTGCAGAATCCTTTCGTCTGCCCCCTTCGCCTGCGTGGCGCTCATCGTGTGCCGCGCTTCGTGTAGTCGGCCAGCGCGGCGGCGTCGTCCTTGGTGATGATCTGCGGTCCGGTGAGCACCGGACGGCCGCCGCCGAGGACGTCGGCGTTGTACTTGTACAGCCACAGCAGGTCCACGGCCTCGTAACCCTGGAGGTAGGGCTGCTGGTCGACGGCGAAGCCGAGGGTGCCGTCCGCCAGTCCGGCTGCCACCTTGGCGTTGAGGTCGAAGGTGTCGATCTCGGCCTTGCTGCCGGCGCCCCGCTTGGCCTTCACGGCGGTGTCGGCGTAGGGGGCTCCCAGGGTGACCACGGCGTCGACGGCCTTGTCGGTCTGGAGCTTGGCCTCGATGGCGGACTGCACGTCCGGCATGCTGGTGCCGTTGACGTAGAGCCGCTGGACCTTGCCGTCGAAGGTCTTCTCCACTCCGTCGCAGCGCTGCTCGTGACCGACGTTGCCCTGCTCGTGGAGCACACAGAGGGCCTGCTCGCGGCCCCGCGCGTTCAGTTCCCCGCCGACGGCCTCGCCCGCGATCGTCTCGTCCTGGCCGACGTGGGTGAGGGCGCCGAACCTCCTGGACTCCTCGGAGCCGGAGTTCACGGTGATCACCGGGATGCCCGCCTTGCGCGCGCGGGCGAGGGCCGACCTCATCGCGTCGGGCTTGGCGAGCGTGACGACGATGCCGTCGACCTTCTTGTCGACGGCCGCGTCCACGAGCTGGGCCTGCTGCTGTGCCTCGTCGTCGTGGGAGTACAGGAAATTGATGTTGTCCTTGACCGCGGCCTGCTCGGCGCCGCTCTGGACGATGTCCCAGAAGGTGTCGCCATCGCCCGAGTGGGTGATCATCGCGAAGGTCCAGCGGGGGGTGTCGACCGCCGCCCCGCCCTGGGCCGACGCGGCCTTGCGGGCGTCCTCGGCGCGCTTGCCGCCGGTGCTGCTGCAGCCGGCCAGGGACACCGAGAGTGCCCCTGCCAGCGCGATGCCCACCCATGTCCGAAACCGTGCCACGAGGCCGTGCCCTTCTCGCTGTGCCGTGCTGTGCTCGGGGGGGGGGGGGGGGGGGGCGCCCCCCCCCCGGGCGGGCCCAGGAAACCCCCAACCCCCAATTTACCACACACAAACCGACCCCAATCCACCCGGTACCCGCACGCGGTACCAATGTGCGGACA
>NZ_JBICYB010000023.1:0-37448 GCF_043200575.1 Streptomyces sp. NPDC048392 | reverse complement strand
CGGGCCCCGCCCCCCGCGCGGCGGGCGGCGGGGCCGCCCCGCGGCCGCGCGCGCGGGCGCGCGCCCCCCCCCCCCCACCGCCCCGGGCGGGACCAGGAATCCCCGAACGCCCCATTGTCCGACACACAAGCGGAGCGCATGCCTCCGGGTACCGGACGGCGGTCACATTGTCCGGACATTGCGACGAACTCGCACGGTGGGAGCGGCCACTGATCGGAGCCGGTCAGGGCCGCACGAGCAGCTGGAACTCGAAGGAGTAGCGGGACGGCCGGTAGGTGTGCGTGCCGAACTCGACCGCGCGTCCCGTGTCGTCGAAGGTCGTGCGTTCCATCGTGAGCAGCGGGGCGCCCTCGTCCTCGGCGAGCCGCTCGGCCTCACCGGTGGTGGCGGCGCGGGCGCCGATGGACTGACGGGCGCTGTGCAGGGTGATCCCGGCGGCACGCATCAGCCGGTACAGGCCGGTCGCCTCCAGCTGCACGGTGCCGAGGTCGAGGAGGCCGGGCGGCAGGTAGTTGCACAGGTACGCCATCGGCTCCCCGTGTGTCAGCCTCAGCCGCTCGATGCGGTGCACGTCGCTCTCCTCGGCCACCCCGAGCGCGGCGGCTACCTCGGCGACCGCGGGCACGACGGTGTTGACCAGGACCTTCGTGGCCGGGCGCTGTCCCGCCGCCTCCAGGTCGTCGTAGAGACTGCTGAGTTCCAGAGGGCGCCTGACCTTGCTGTGCACGACCTGGGTGCCGACGCCCCGGCGGCGTACGAGCAGGCCCTTGTCGACGAGCGACTGGATGGCCTGGCGGACGGTGGGCCGGGACAGACCGAGCCGAGCGGCCAGCTCGATCTCGTTGCCCAGCAGGCTGCCGGGGGTCAGTGCGCCGCGCTCGATCGACGCCTCCAGCTGCTGCGACAGCTGGAAGTACAGCGGCACGGGGCTGCTGCGATCCACGCCGAGGTTCAGCGACACGGTGGGGTCCACTTCTGGTTTCGGCACGGGCCGAGCGTAGCTCCGTGCGCAGGTGACGGGAAGTTGTCTGGTTCGATTGTCCGGACATACGCATTGACAGGGTGCGGACTGTGAGCCCACTTTGATTCCATGCGCATCGGGGTCATCGGGACGGGCCGTATCGGCACCGTTCACGCCAACACGCTCAGCCGCCATCGCGACGTCGGATCCCTGATCCTCACGGACGCCGACATCGCGCGGGCCCAGGATCTGGCCCACCGGCTGGGCGAGACGGCGGCACCAGGAGTGGACGAGATCTTCCAGTGGGGTGTGGACGCGGTGGTCATCACCACGGCGACGCCCGCCCACGCCGAACTGATCGGCCGGGCGGCCCGCTCGGGGCTCCCGGTGTTCTGCGAGAAACCCATCGCGCTTGACCTGCCCGGCACGTTACAGGCGATCGCCGAGGTGGAGGCCGCCGGGACGATTCTCCAGATGGGCTTCCAGCGCCGTTTCGACGCCGGTTACGCCGGGGCCCGGGAGGCGGTGCGTTCCGGCCGGCTCGGGCGGCTGCACACCGTCCGGGCGGTGACGAGCGACCAGGCGCCGCCGCCGGCCGAGTACCTCCCGCAGTCCGGCGGACTCTACCGGGACACGCTCATCCACGACTTCGACGTCCTGCGCTGGGTGACCGGGCGGGAGGTCGTCGACGTGTACGCCACCGGGTCCGACGCCGGTCCGCCGGTGTTCCGCGCGGCCGACGACGTGGACACCGGCGCGGCGCTGCTCACGCTGGACGACGGCACGCTGGCCGCGGTGACGGCGACGCGGCTGAACGGGGCGGGGTACGACGTCCGCATGGAGCTGGCCGGTGAGCTGGACCAGATCGTCGTGGGCCTGGACGACCGTACGCCGATCGCGTCCACCGAGCCGACCGGGCCGCCGGCCGCGGACAAGCCGTGGACCGGGTTCGTCGAGCGCTTCGGGCCCGCCTACGAGGCCGAGCTGGCCGTGTTCGTGGACGTGGTGCGCGGCGAGCGGGACAACCCGTGCGACGGGCGCGAGGCGCTGCAGGCCCTGCGGATCGCCGAGGCCTGCGACATCTCCCGCCGCGAACGCCGACCCGTACGGCTGGCGGAGGTGCCCGGGGCCACGGCCGCCGCGGCGGGCTGAAGGGGGGCGCGGCACACCGCCGGGCCGCCGCGGCCGGGCAGGCGGCCATGACGGCGCTCGGCCGCTTCGGCGCCGCGGACGAGGTGACGTCGACGGTGGCGTACCCGGCGAGCGCCGCGTACGTCACCGGTGCGGAGTTCGCGGTGGACGGTGGCCACGCGGCGTAGCCCCCCGGGCGTGCGCGCGGGGCGTGCGCGCGGGGCGCACCGGTGCTGTCCGGCCGGTGCGCCCCGCGGGTTCGTGAGCGGCGGGTCAGCCTCCCAGTTCCTGGTGGCGGGCGGCGAGGTGAGCGGCGCCGTCCTCCGTCAGGGAGCCGAACAGCCGCAGCCGGGAGATGCCGCCGTCGGGGAAGATGTCCACGCGCGCGTGCGTGCCGACGGCCGCCTCGGGCAGGACGAAGCGGTGGTTGGTGTCGGGCTGCACGCGGGTGCGCGGAATCACCTCACGCCACTCCCCCTGCTCGCCGTCCTTCACGGACACCGAGGCCCAGCCGGCCGAGTTGCCCTTCAGGTACGCCGTGTCGATCTCGACGGCACGGATCCGGGCGCGGTCCACCAGCCGGTAGCGGATCCAGTCGTTGCCCCGGTCGCGGCGGCGGCGGGTCTCCCAGCCGTCGTCCATCTTGCGGGAGCGGCCCGGCTGGATGGTGTGGGCGGCCGGCGAGTAGAAGAGGTCGGAGGCGTCCTCGACCCGGCCGCCGTTCTCCAGGGCGACCACGTCGAAGGTGCCGAGGGCCGTGAGCCACGCCGGGTCGGGGACGACCTCGCCGTGCACGCGCAGGCGGGCGATGCCGCCGTCGGGGTGCTGCTTGAGGCGCAGGTGGGTGAAGCGCTGCTCGGCCGAGACGGTGAAGCCGTTGGCGGCGTGCCCGCCGACCGCGGTGCGCGGGACGAGGGTCGTCCACTTCACGTCGTCCGCGAGCAGTTCCTCCGGGGACGGGGAGCCCGCGACCGCGGCGCCCTCGACGGAGACGGCCTGCGGGTAGTTGCCGCGGAAGTGTGCGGTGTCGACGACGATGCCGCGGATCACGCCGGGGGCGCCGAGGCGGATCAGCGCCCAGTCGTGGTCCTCCTCGGTCGGCCAGGGGTGCCCGGCCGACGCGCCGCGCCGCCGACGGGTCTCCCAGCCGTCCATGACCTTGCCCTTGTGCCCGAAGTGCTCGGGGTCGAACTCGGCGGGCTCGGGCACCAGCAGGTTCTCGCGCTGGGCGAAGAACTCGTCGTTGGCGGCGACGACACCCGCGCCGAGCCGCCGGTCGGCAAGGTTGGCGTACTGGGTGAAGGGGAGGTCGGCCGCGCGGTAGTCCGCGTACGGGTCACCGCCTCCGTAGGGGTTCGCGTCGCCGGTGAAGCTGGCCAACGAGGGGTTCTGCTGGGCCGTCACGGTGATCAGGTGTTCCTTTCGGGATCGTTCGAGGTGATCTGGGTTCAGGGAGTCCGGGCGCGTCGGGCCCGGTCGAGGAGCTGTCCCTTCGGTTCGGTGAACGCGCCGTCCGCCAGGACGCGCGTGCCGCGCAGCCAGGTGGACTTCACGACGCCGTACAAAGTCTTGCCCGCGTACGCGGTGACGCGGTTGCGGTGCTGGAGGGCGGCCGGGTCGACGGTGAAGGTCTCGTCGGGGGCGAGGACGGCGAAGTCCGCGTCGTGGCCCGCCGCGACGGCGCCCTTGCGGGCGTCGAGACCCACCAGGCCGGCCGGCCGCGCCGACATCCAGCGCACGATGTCCTCCAGGCCCAGGCCGCGCTCGCGGGCCGCCGTCCACATGGCCGGCAGGCTGAGCTGGAGACCGGCGATGCCGCCCCAGGCGGTGGCGAAGTCGTCGGTCTTGAGGTCGGCGGTGGACGGGGAGTGGTCGGTGACCACGCAGTCGATGGTGCCGTCCGCCAGCGCCTGCCACAGCAGGTCCTGGTTGGCGGCCTCGCGGATGGGCGGGCAGCACTTGAACTCGCTGGCGCCGTCCGGTACCTCTTCGGCGGTGAGCGTGAGGTAGTGCGGGCAGGTCTCCACCGTCACCCGTACGCCGTCGGCGCGGGCCTCGGCGATCAGCGGCAGTGCGTCGCCGGAGGACAGGTGGAGCACGTGCACACGCGCGTTGAAGCGCTTCGCCTGCGCGAGCAGGGTGGCGACGGCGGTGTCCTCGGCGTCGCGCGGCCGGCTGGCGAGGAAGTGGGTGTACCGGGGGCCGCCCTGCTGCGGGGCGGCGGCCAGGTGGTGCGGGTCCTCGGCGTGCACGATCAGCAGTCCGTCGAAGGCGGCGATCTCCGCCAGCGACCGGGCGAGCTGCTCCTGGTCGAGGTGCGGGAACTCGTCCACGCCGGAGGGCGACAGGAACGCCTTGAAGCCGAAGACCCCGGCCTCGTGCAGGGGGCGCAGGTCCTTGACGTTGTCCGGCAGGGCGCCGCCCCAGAAGCCGACGTCGATGTGGGCCTTGTCGGCGGCGACCTCGCGCTTGGTGCGCAGGTTCGCGACCGTGGTGGTCGGCGGGATGGAGTTGAGCGGCATGTCGACGAGGGTGGTGATGCCGCCGGCCGCCGCGGCGCGGGTGGCGGTCCAGAAGCCCTCCCACTCGGTACGGCCGGGGTCGTTCACGTGCACGTGGGTGTCGACCAGTCCGGGCAGGACGACGTGGTCGCCGACGTCCTCCAGCCGGGCACCCGACGGGACGGGGGCGTCGTACGGCAGGACGGCCGTGATCTTCTCCCCGGTCACCGCGATCGACGCGGCGCGGGTCCCCTCGGGAGTGATGACGCGCGTCGAGCGCAGGACCAGTTCAGCTCCGGACACCCGGACCTCTCTTTCCGCCAGCCATTTCAACGTTCTGTTGAAGGAGTCTTCACTTCCGCCTCCGGACCGTCAAGAGGCACCCTTTGTGCGGGCATGCCCAGCGCTTGACCCTGGACGTTTCCACAAAGCGGAATTAGAATTCCAGCAAGCAGAACGTAGCTACGTACAAGCCGGTAGTCAACCGGCCGCCGGGTACGCTTCTTTCCTCCCGCCAGCCTCGAAAGGAACGTGCCGTGCCGACGTCCAGCGCCAGCACCACCGACTCCGCCAGGTCCGCCACAGGTGGCGTCCAGTCCCTGGAGCGTGCCTTCGACCTGCTCGAACGGATGGCGGACGCGGGTGGCGAGGTCGGCCTCAGCGAGCTCTCGGCGAGCAGCGGGCTGCCGCTTCCGACCATCCACCGCCTGATGCGCACGCTTGTGGCCTGCGGATACGTACGCCAGCAGCCCAACCGCCGGTACGCGCTCGGCCCGCGCCTGATCCGGCTGGGCGAGTCCGCGGGCCGACTGCTGGGCACCTGGGCCCGCCCGCACCTGGCCCGCCTGGTCGAGGAGACCGGCGAGACGGCGAACATGGCCCTGCTCGACGGGGACGAGATCGTGTACGTGGCACAGGTGCCGTCCAAGCACTCGATGCGCATGTTCACCGAGGTCGGCAGGCGCGTCCTGCCGCACTCCACGGGCGTCGGCAAGGCGCTGCTCGCGGACTTCCCGGCGGACGAGGTGCGGGCCCTGCTGGGCCGTACCGGCATGCCGGCCGCGACCGACAAGACCATCACCACGCCGGACGGCTTCATCGCGGCGCTCGAGGACGTGCGGCGCCGGGGCTACGCGATCGACGACAACGAGCAGGAGATCGGCGTCCGCTGCCTGGCCGTCTCCGTGCCGAACTCCCCCACCGCGGCCGCCATCTCGATCTCCGGCCCGGCCGGCCGGGTCACGGAGACCGCGACCGACCGGATGGTGCCGCTGCTCCAGCAGGTGGCGGCGGAGCTGTCGGAGGCCCTGCTCACCTCGAACGGCAACCCGGCCGTCTGAGCCGCCCCCCGCGGAGCGGATTCAGCGGCGCGGCGGGTCCCCGAACAGTTCCACGGCGTGACGGACCTCCGTCAGCCCCGGCCCGAGGGCGCTGACGGAGCCGATCGCACCGGCGATCAGCAGCAGGGAGCGGCGCAGTCGCGGCACCTCGGGGACGCCGTGACCCGCCATCGCGGCGAGGTCGGCCAGCTCGTCCTCCGCTATCGCGCGGTCCGGGAAATCGGCAGGCAGCAGGGCCAGTTGGCGGCGCAACCGGGACACCGCGGTCCGCAGTGCCGCCACCCTCACGTCCTCGTCGCCGACGGCCACTCGCCTCTGCCCCAAGCTCCGCAACACAGCCCCTCCCCCTCGCACCCCGCCCCTACGTGGTGAACGTGCCGAGCACCCCGGGACACCGCTCGGGCGCCGGGGACGCGGGCCAGTAAACGCCACCCCACGCCGGACGCGCCACCGCGCGGACCGAAATTCAGCCTCCCGAAACCCCGCGCACGCCGGAGTGTTTGGCGTGCCGTCAGGTATGCAGGACGCATGACCGACATCGAAGCCCAGGTGGAGAAGCGGGTGGCGGGACTGCTGCTGGCCGCCGGGGGCGGCCGGCGGCTCGGCGGCCGGCCCAAGGCACTCCTCGAACACCGCGGACATCCACTCGTCGAACACGCGGTCGACGCGCTGCGCGCGGCCGGCTGCGCCCGCGTGCACGTCGTTGTGGGAGCGCGCGCCGGGGACGTACGCGCGCGGGCGGTGCTCGACGGCTGCGTCCTCGTGGACAATCCCGGCTGGGAGCAGGGCATGGGCTCGTCGCTGCGGGCCGGGCTCGGCTCACTGGCGGGGACCGGGGCCCGGGCGGCACTGGTCTCGCTGGTGGACCAGCCCGGCGTCGGCGCGGAGGCGATGGCCCGGGTGCGCGCCGGGTACCGGGACGAGACATCGCTGGTCGCGGCGGCGTACGCGGGCGTGCGCGGCCATCCCGTCCTGCTCGGCGCCGCACACTGGGCGGCGATCGCGGCGACTGCCACCGGGGACCAGGGGGCACGCGCGTATCTGCGGGAACACGAGGCGGAGATCGCGCTCGTGGAGTGCGGGGACGTGGCGCGGCCGTACGACATCGACACCGAGGCCGACCTGGCCCACCTTGAGTGAAGGGCCTGGCACCGAGAGCCACCTTCCCTCGACTCGGAGAATCTCGACATCAACAAACCATTGAAGTTCCACGATGAGGAAACTACTATCCACTGACCAGAGGCACCCGGCCGCGCAACGGGTGCGCAATGCCCCCATACGTGCCCGTTGGCACCCGGTGCCACCGCTGAAGGAAGTGACAGCTCATGTCCGCACCAGCGCCGTCCCCGCTGGCCATCGTCGACGCCGAGCCCCTGCGCCGGCAGGAGGAGGTCCTCACCGACGCGGCGCTCGCCTTCGTGGCCGAGCTGCACCGGCGGTTCACGCCCAGGCGTGACGAACTCCTCGCCCGCCGTGCGGAGCGCCGCGCCGAGATCGCCCGCACCGCCACGCTCGACTTCCTCCCGGAGACCGCCGCGATCCGCGCGGACGACTCCTGGAAGGTGGCCCCCGCTCCGGCCGCGCTGAACGACCGCCGCGTCGAGATCACCGGCCCCACCGACCGCAAGATGACCATCAACGCGCTCAACTCGGGCGCGAGGGTGTGGCTGGCGGACTTCGA
Source organism: Streptomyces sp. NPDC048392 (assembly GCF_043200575.1). NCBI lineage: Bacteria > Bacillati > Actinomycetota > Actinomycetes > Kitasatosporales > Streptomycetaceae > Streptomyces > Streptomyces sp. NPDC048392. Next base: position 29,834 of record NZ_JBICYB010000023.1, on the reverse strand, counting down.
GGACGCCTCGGCGCCGACCTGGGAGAACGTGGTCCTGGGCCAGCTCAACCTGACCGCGGCCTTCCACCGCGCCATCGACTTCACCGACGAGCGCACGGGCAAGTCCTACGCGCTGCGCCCGGACGCCGAACTGGCGACGGTCGTCATGCGCCCGCGCGGCTGGCACCTCGACGAGCGCCACCTCCAGGTCGACGGCCGCCCGGTCCCGGGCGCCCTGGTCGACTTCGGCCTGTACTTCTTCCACAACGCCCAGCGCCTGCTGGACCTCGGCAAGGGCCCGTACTTCTACCTCCCGAAGACGGAGTCCCACCTGGAGGCCCGCCTCTGGAACGAGGTGTTCGTCTTCGCGCAGGACTACGTCGGCATTCCCCAGGGCACTGTCCGCGCCACCGTCCTGATCGAGACGATCACGGCCGCGTACGAGATGGAGGAGATCCTCTACGAACTGCGCGACCACGCCGCCGGGCTGAACGCGGGCCGTTGGGACTACCTGTTCTCCATCGTCAAGAACTTCCGTGACGGCGGTGCCGAGTTCGTCCTGCCGGACCGCAACGCGGTGACGATGACCGCCCCGTTCATGCGGGCGTACACCGAACTCCTGGTCCGCACCTGCCACAAGCGCGGCGCGCACGCGATCGGCGGCATGGCGGCGTTCATTCCCTCGCGCCGCGACGCGGAGGTCAACAAGGTCGCCTTCGAGAAGGTCCGCGCCGACAAGGACCGCGAGGCGGGCGACGGCTTCGACGGCTCCTGGGTCGCCCACCCCGACCTGGTCCCGATCGCCATGGAGTCCTTCGACAAGGTCCTCGGCGACAAGCCGAACCAGAAGGACCGCCTGCGCGAGGACGTCGACGTCAGGGCCGCCGACCTCATCGCGATCGGCTCACTGGACGCCAAGCCGACCTACGCCGGTCTGGTCAACGCGGTCCAGGTCGGCATCCGCTACATCGAGGCGTGGCTGCGCGGCCTCGGCGCGGTCGCCATCTTCAACCTGATGGAGGACGCGGCCACCGCCGAGATCTCCCGCTCGCAGATCTGGCAGTGGATCAACGCGGAGGTCGTCCTCGACAACGGTGAGCGGGTCACCGCCGAGCTGGCCCGCAAGGTCGCCGCCGAGGAACTGGCGAACATCCGCGCCGAGACCGGCGACGAGGCCTTCGCGGCCGGCAACTGGCAGCAGGCCCACGACCTGCTGCTCACGGTGTCGCTCGACGAGGACTACGCCGACTTCCTGACGCTGCCCGCGTACGAGCAGCTCAAGGGCTGACGCCGCGGGACGCAGCACGTCCGCGCCCTCCCGTGCCGCAGTACGGCACCGGGTGGGGGCGCGGCCGCGTGTCAGCCCAGGTGCACGGACCAGTCCTGCTCGGCGGGCGGCTCGCCGTGCAGGTCGGGGACCCGCTTCAGCCAGTCGGGCCGGCCGCGCCGAGTGCGTTCCGCACGGGCGGCGTTCTCGGCGGCGAGTTCCTCGCGGCTCGGGAAGCCGGTGGGCAGCCACTGCCGGGAGGCCCGTACGCGCGCGTGCAGGTAGTCCACGTAGGCGGCGCGCACCTCGTCCGGCGTGTCGAAACCGGCCTCGCAGGTCAGCCAGGCCTCGGGCACCCGGCCCACCACCTCACGCAGCAGCTCCCGCGTCACCCTCGGCGCCAGCTCGGCGTCGGCGGCCGGGACGTCGGGCGTGTAGTGACCGAGGGCGTGGTGACGGAAGTCGTACGCCCTCTCGGGTGCCGAGGCCCCCCAGCGGTGGTGGAAGACGAGGGCCGCGCCGTGGTCGATCAGCCACAGGCGCGGGACCGCGGTGCCGCGGGTGGGCCAGACCATGAGGTTGGAGCTGTGCACCGTGCGGTCGACGTTCACGGTGAGGGCGTCCAGCCAGACGACGCGCCCGGCCTCCCGCGCGTCCACCGGGAACACCTCGGCCACCTCGGGCGTGAGGTCGGCGCCGCCCGACAGGTAGTCCATGCCGAGGTTGAGCCCCGCGCTGGCGTGCAGCAGGTCCCGCACCTCCTGGTGCGGTTCGTCGGCGGCGATCGCCGGGTCGAAGTGCGCGAGCACCAGCTCCGGCACCCGCAGCCCCAGCTCCCGGGCCAGCTCGCCCACGACCACCTCGGCGACCAGCGCCTTGCGGCCCTGCGCGGAGCCGGTGAACTTCAGGACGTAGGTGCCCAGGTCGTCGGCCTCGACCACGGCGGGCACGGAGCCGCCGGAACGCAGGGGCTCGACGTAACGGGTGGCGGTGACTTCGGTGAGCATGCGGCGAGCATATTGAGGTGCGCCCCCGGCCGGGTCGGCACGGCACCCCGCACCGCGCGATGCCCACCGCCCCCCCCCGACCGCCGCGGGAGCCCGGTCCCTTCCGGGCGGTCCCGCCACGCTCAGCGTCACCGCAGGTCCAGTTCCGCGCGGACGGTCTTGCCGACGGGTACGCGGTCGACGACGCCCCACCGGTCGGCGAGCGCGTCCACGAGCAGCAGCCCCCGGCCGTGCTCGGCCTCCGGCGTCGCCGCGGCGGCGGTCTCCGGTCCGGTCGGGCGGCACTCTCCGCGACTGTCGGACACGTCGATCCGCAGCGTGTACGCGTCGAGCCGCAGCAGCACCTCGATGTCCCGCCCCGGCACCCGTCCGTGCGTCACGGCGTTCGCCGCCAGCTCCGCGAGGAGCAGCGCGGCCGTGTCGGAGACCGCCGAGCCGTACGGGAGGCCCCACGCGTCCAGGCGGTGCAGGGCGAGGTGCCGCGCCAGGCGGGCGCCGCGCGGGGTGGAGCTGAACCGCTGGACGAACACACGCGCGGTGACCGGGAGTCGAGGCGTGGAGGCTGGTCTCATGCCGCTATCCCACCTGCCGTGACCGCCCCTCACCAGCTCGGCGACCGGTACGCAGGGTCAGCGTACGGGTACGGAGGGTGGACGGTAGGGGTAACCATCCGTGACCATGGGCCCGTTGGACGGGTTGGACGGGTTGCACCGGGTGGGTGTACGTGCGCGAGGTGTCCTGGATGTCGGAGGGTACGGATGGCGCGGGCGGCGCGGAAGCGCTCTGCGGGGGCGGGGAACCGGAGCGGTCGGACAGTCTCAGGACCTTCGGCGAGGTCGTCAAGGCGTTCCGCAAACGGGCGGGGCCTACGCAGGAGGAGTTCGCGCCGCGGGTGCGGTACTCGGTGCCGACGGTGGCGTCGGTCGAGCAGGGGCGGCGGTTCCCTCCGGTGGACTTCGTGGAGCGCGCGGAGGAGATCCTCGACGCGTTCGGGGCGCTGCGGGGCGCGGCACGGCATCTGTCGCGGCAACCGGGGCTGGCGAGCTGGTTCCGGCAGTGGGCGCGGTTCGAGGCGGAGGCGGTGAGTCTGAACACGTATGAATGCCGGGTGGTGCCGGGGCTGTTGCAGACGGAGGGATATGCGCGGGCGGTGACCGTGAGCGTGCCACCCGTGAAGGACGACGAGCAGGTGAACCAACAGGTGGCAGCCCGTCTGGACCGCCACGAGCTGTTTCGGCGCAGGCCACCGATCTCATTCAGCTTCATCATTGAGCACGCGCTGATCGAACGTGGCACTGGCGGGCCGGAGTGGCACTGGCGGGCCGGAGGTGACGAGGCTCCTGATCGACAACTTGCTCACACGGGCCGACCAGTTCAACGTGGAGCTGCAGGTCATGCCGTTACGGCAAGTGGATCACGCTGGTTTCGACGGCCCCCTCCAGGTACTGGAGACCGCTGAGAACAGGTGGTTCGGTTACGCCGAGGGGCAACGCGGCGGCCTGCTGATCTCCGACTCAAAGGAGGTCAGCATTAGGCTCCAGCGCTATGCGAGACTGCGTTCACAGGCCCTCAACCCCGAGGATTCCAAGGGCCTGTTGGAGCGAATGCGAGGATCGCTATGAGCGCCCACGAACTGGCCTGGTTCAAAAGTAGCTACAGCAGTGGCAGCGACGGCGACTGCGTCGAAGTGGCGATGACGTGGCACAAGTCCAGCTACAGCAGCGGGAGCGAAGGCGACTGCGTCGAGGTCGCCTCCTGCCCCGGCACCGTCCACGTCCGCGACTCGAAGGTGCGGCGGGGAGACCAGCTCGCCGTGTCCCCGGCCGCCTGGAACCGCTTCCTCGGGTTGGCGACCGGGGTGTGACACCACCGCCGTACGGTCACAGCCCCGCGAGGAGTCCGACGAGCGGGGCGGGCGTGCGGCCGGGGTCGAGGGCCTCCACCAGGAGGCCGCCGTAGCGGATCTTGCGGCCCTTCCTGGTGCCGAGGAAGCGGCGCAACTGCTGCTGCCGGGAGCGGCCGTGCTGGGCGGGCTGGCCCAGGAAGGTCTTCCAGGGGCGCAGTTCGCCCTCGGCCCGTACGACCTCCTCGACCCGTGCCGGGCCCAGCGCCCGGATCAGCTCGTCCTCCAGGTCGGCCACGCAGACGAAGAAGTCCCGTGGGGCACCGGCCCGTTGCCAGCCGCGGGCGTAGAAGGGTTCCTCCCGGGCGTCGCAGAGGCCGGTCAGGCGCAGGCCGAGGCCGGGTGGGCCGAGCAGACCGGCGTAGCGGCCGACGCTCATCGCGCCGCCCATCGACACCACGGCCACGCCCTCGGCGGTCAGGTCGCGGTCCTCGCGGGCTGCCAGGGCCTCGACGGCGGCGAGGTCGCTGGGTCCCTCCAGCAGCACCGCCGTCCGCAGTCCGAGGCCCGCCGCCAGCTCCGCCGCCCCGTCCCCGGCGCCGCCCGCCGCCCAGCGGGCGGTCTCGTCCCGGAACGCGTCCATGTCCGCCATGCGGTGAGTGTGCACCACCGCGGGCGGTGCGGCACGGGATTTCCGGGCCCCGCGGAGGGCCGCCGCTCAGGCCCCGCGCAGCGGGTTGGGCAAGGGGCGGTAGCGGGCGTCGGCGCCGTCCGCGCCGGTCCAGCGCAGCAGGAGGTTGGTCTTGGCGGGGAGGGTGGGGGCGGCGAGCAGCGCGGGGATCTCGGGGAGGTCGTGGCGGGCCAGGGCGCCGCGGACGGCGGGCCAGGGGTCGAGGCCGGGGTGGTGCTCGGTGAGCGTGGCGGCGATCTCGTGGAGGTGGTTGACGACCAGGCAGTACACGAGGCGTTCCCAGCCCGCCGCCCGCGAGGTGTCCGGCAGCAGTCTGACGCCCTCCGCGTCCCGGAAAAGGGCCTGCACCGGTGTGCCGGCCGCGTCCACGGCGACCAGTGTGTTCTGCAGATGAGCCTCCAGGACGACGCCGTCGTCGGCGAAGGCGGTCAGCACGGGCGGGACGACTGCGGCGAGGTATGCCTCCCACCAAACCGCCGGGTCCGCGGTGCCCGTGAGGGGGCTGCCGGGGAAGCCCTCCACGAGCGCGGCGGCCAGGAGCGGGGTCGCGCCGGGCAGGAGGTGGTCCCGCAGGCCGTCGCGGACGACGACGGCCAGTTCCTCGAAGGCGAAGTCCGCGGTGCGGTGGCCCCGGTCGCCGAGCCAGGCGGCGGGAGGTCCCAGGGAGGCGAAGGCCTCGGTGACCGCCGTGTCGGTGCGGCGCAGTCTCAGCAGGTCGTGACGCCACAGACGGCGGATGTCGTTGGTGACGCGCACGTCGAGGCTGAACTTCAGGAACAGGTCCTGCCCGGGAAGGTACTCGGGCGCGTACACCGTACGGATCGCCGCCGTGGGCCAGGCGGAGAAGCCGGTCGTGCCCACCCGGACGAGCCGGCCGTCGGCGAAGGCGGGAGCGAGGGCCGGTGCCGTCAGCTCCAGCTGCCAGGGGTGGGCGGGCAGCAGCCGGTAGCCGGGCGGGGCCTTGCCGAGGGAGTCCAGGGCGGCGGTGTCGCCCTCGTCGACGACCGTGTCCTCGCGCGCGGCGAGCAGCGTCAGCGGGAAGCGGGCGTGTGCCTCGGGCGCGTACGGCAGCCACCCGGCGTGCGGGCCGCCGCCGCGCGCCTTGGGCGCGGGGTGGTGGGTGTGGCCGGTGATCAGGGACTGCTCGGAGCGGAGGTACGGGTCCTCGGGCGGGGCCGCCCGCGCGCGTGCCGTCAGCAGCGCGGCCACCGTGTCCCGGCTGTCGGTCATCTCGGCGGGCAGCTCGTGATTGGGCACGCCGGTGTGCCCGCGCAGCGCCTCGGCGACGAGCTTCACCAGCTCGGCGTGGTCGACCCGGTGCCACCCGGCCGCCGTACGGACCTCCGGTTCGGCCGGCCGGCGGCCCTGCCGCACCCGCAGCAGTCTGCCGCCGGGCAGCCGGTACACGGGGCGGGCGCCGGGGCCCGGCAGCGGCTCGGCCACCTCGCGCAGCAGGCAGTTCAGCAGCGGTACGGCCGCGTAGGCGTCGGCGCGGCGCGCCACGTCGTCCCGGGCGGCGGCACCGTCCCGGAAGGCGGCACCGTCCCGGAAGGCGGCGTCGGCGCCGGGCGGGGGCAGGAGATCCACGCGATCCACTCGTTCCCTACGGTCGGTCCATGGCGGAGAGGGCGGAGACGATCAGTATGTCTCTCGTCATGACCCTCGCCGGCCCTCCGCCGTGACGCCGTACTCGTACCCGAGGAGCCAGCCCGTGCACCGTCCCCCCAGCGCAGCGGCCGAGATCGCCGAGGAGCTGGCGGCCGTCCGTCCCGCTCTGGCCGCCCGGTTCACGGCCGAGCTGCCCGGCGCCCGCGCGGCCGTGCTGTCCCGGCTGTGGCGTGCCCTCGCCTTCGAACCGCTGCCGTGGGTCGGGGGCCGGGAGCGGTCCGGGGACGGACTGGTCCTGCGGCTGCGGGACGGCCGCCGGCTGACCGGTCCGGCCGCCGACCCGTACCGCACGGACGCGTACGTCCCGGTCGTACGGCTGGACGAGGTGGAGTACGACGACCCGGAGCGGTTGATGACCGGCCTCGCCGTACCGCACGCGCAGGAGTTCGCCGCCGAACTCGGGCACAGTGCGGCGTCGTTGGCGCTGTCGCGCGCGACGCAGCCCCGAGGGGCGCGGGGGCCGGCACCGGAGAATCACCCGGACGAGTGGCCGGACAGCGACTGGGGCTGGGAGCGGCGCGTGGTCGACGGGCACCCGTACCACCCCGGCTGCCGCGCGCGGCTGGGCTTCTCGGCAGCGGAGCAGCTCGCGTACGGTCCCGAGCACGGGCCGGTGGTGGGGCTGGGCCTGGTGCCGGTCGCGGCGGACGAGTGCCTGGTCACGGGGGTGTGGCCGCGGGAGCTGCGGGACGGTGCGCGGGTGCTGCTCCCGGTGCACCCGTGGCAGGCCGCGCACGTGCTGAAGCGGCCCCGCGAGGAGGAGCGGCTCGCCGCGCACCCGCTGATGTCCCTGCGGACCCTCGCCGTGCCCGGCGGAGCGCACGTCAAGACCGCGCTGAGTACCCGGCTGACCTCCTCGGTGCGGGACATCTCGGTCGCCTCGGTCGCCGCGTCGGCGGACCTGTCGTCGTTCGGGGAGGAGCTGGCGGCGCGCATGGACGGCCTGCTCCACGTGACCCGCACCCTGGGCGCGGCCACCGCCCACTCCCCCGACCTGGCCGCCGTACTCCGCGAGCCGCCGCGGGTGTACGCGGCCCCGGGCGAGCACGTCGTCCCGGTGGCCGCACTGGCGACGACCGTGCTGCCCCGGTCCCCCGCGTGGCTGGCCTCCTTCACCCGTCTCGCGCTGACCGTCGGGCTGCGCGCGCTGGAGCTGGGCGTCGCCCTGGAGGCGCACGGTCAGAACCTCCTGGTCGTCCTGTCCGCGACGGGCGACCCGCTGCGCCTGGTCTACCGCGACCTGGCCGACATCCGCGTCTCCCCGGCCCGCCTGGCCCGGCACGGCATCGCCGCTCCCGGACTGCCCGCACGGGTGCTCACGGACGAACCGGCCTCGCTGCGCCGGAAGGTGTTCGGCTCGCTGGTGGCGGGCGCGCTGGCGGCCACGGCCGGTTCGGGTCCCGCGTTGCGAGGGGCACTGCGGGCGTCCGTACCCGAACTGGCGTATAGCGCGGACCTCGTGGCCCTGCACCGGGAGCCGCTGCCGGTGAAGGCGCTGACGCTGATGCGGACTTCGCCCGGGAGCAGCGGGGATTTGTGGACGGAGCTGCCCAATCCGCTGCGCGGGAGGTGAAGTCGGGGCATCGGCGCGGTCTCGTTTTGGAGCACGGCGCCACTGATCAATAGGATCCGCCGATGATCACAAGAACACGGCTGGCGGCGGGTGCCTGTGCCCTGCTCGCCGCGCTGGCGGCCGGGACGGCGTTCCCGGCCGGGGCGGTCGACGGTGAACCCACGGGTGAGGACGCGCCGCAGGTCGACCTCGTACTCGACGTCAGCGGTTCCATGCGGACGCGGGACATCGACGGCGGTACGCGCATGGCCGCGGCGAAGCAGGCGTTCAACGAGGTGCTCGACGCGACGCCGGAGGAGGTGCGGTTGGGCATCCGTACGCTCGGCGCCGACTACCCGGGCGACGACCGCAAGACCGGCTGCGAGGACACCGCGCAGCTGTATCCGGTCGGCCCGCTGGACCGCACCGAGGCGAAGACGGCGGTGGCGACCCTGTCTCCCACCGGCTGGACGCCGATCGGCCCCGCGCTGCTCAAGGCGGCCGACGACCTCGACGGCGGCGACGGCTCCAAGCGGATCGTGCTGATCAGCGACGGCGAGGACACCTGTGCCCCGCTCGACCCGTGCGAGGTGGCCCGCGAGATCGCCGCCAAGGGCATCGGGGTCACGATCGACACGCTGGGCCTGGTCCCCAACACGAAGCTGCGCAAGCAGCTCAGCTGCATCGCCGAGGCGACCGGCGGCACGTACACCTCGGTCGAGCACACCGACGAACTGACCGACAAGGTCAACCAGTTGGTGGACCGGGCGGCCGACCCGGTGGTGACGCCGGTCGCCACCGAGGGCGCGGACGCGTGCGCGAAGGCGCCGACGCTGAAGTCGGGGCTGTACACCGACCGCGAGGAGTTCGGGCAGCAGCGCTGGTACCGGGTGGACGTGGAGCCGGGTCAGGAGCTGCGCGCGTCCGTGAGCGTGGGCGCCGACCGGGCCGTGAACCCGTCCTACGGGGTCCTGCTGCGGGCGGTGACCGTGCACGGCCGGGAGATCGTGCGCGGTGAAGCGGCGGGCAACGGCCGCACCGACGTGCTCTCGACGGGACTGCGGTACCCGAAGGCGGAGAGCGACAACGACGACGATGCCGCCCCGGCGGAGGCCGTGTGCCTCCAGGTCACCCATTCCTTCTCCGTCGCCTCCGGCGTGAAAACCACGCCCGGACTGCCGCTGGAACTGACCGTGGACATCGTGGACGGCCCGGGCGACTCCGACGACGTGGCCTCGTTCGGCCTCGGGCGCGGCTGGTGGCTGCTCGGCCTGCTGGTGCTGATCGGCTTCGTCGCCGGACTGCTGTGGGGCTGGCTCTCGCGCTGGCGGTTCGCGATGTGGAGGACCAACTGATGCGATTCACCCGAGCGTTGACCGCGGCCGTGGTGCTGCTCGGCCTCGCCGCGGCTCCCGCGGCGGCCGACTCCTCGCCCTCCGCGAGCCCGTCCCAGGACGGTGACGCGCCGACCGCGGCGGGCACGTCCTTCCGTACGGCGGCCGAGTTCGAGCAGGGGCAGGCCGCCACGGCGAACGCTGCCGCCGGCGACTACCTGTACTGGTCGTTCCCGGCCGACGCCGGACAGCGCCCCACCGTGAAGGCGACGGTGAAGCTGCCCGAGACCCACGCCGCCCAGACCTGGCGGGTCGACGTGTACGACGGTCTGCGCCGCCGCCAGGCCTGCCAGTACGGCGCCCAGGCCCGCACCGCGGACGCGGGCACCTCCTCCGTGCAACTGGCCTGCGTACTGCGCACCGTGCGCGCCTGGTCCGAGCCGTGGGCCAACGACCCGCTGCCGGGCACCTACTACCTCCGGCTGACGGCGGTGAACGTGCCGGCCTCCGACCTCGGCGTGCCGGTCTCCGCCGAGGTCCGGGTGGAGTCGAAGGACGTCGGCGGCGCCGCGGCGGTGGACGGTTCGCTGGCCGAGCCGCTGGTGCCGGGCATCGCGATGACGTCCGGCGGGGACGAGGGGGAGAGCGAGGAGCGCGGCGCCGTGCTGTTCGCCATCGAACCGGACGACGGCTGGTCGTCGGGCTGGTGGTCCGACCGCTGGGTGTGGACCGGGATCGGCGGACTGCTGGCCGCGCTCGCGGGCATCGGCGGGTACACGCTGACCCGTGGTTCGGGACGGCCGGCCCGGGTGCCGCCCGGCGCCTGACCGGTCCCCAGAAGGCCCGCCCGAGGCGGGCCTTCTGCCGTCTCGGCCCCCGTCAGCCCTCCCGCAGCGCCTTGGCCGCCGTGCCGTCGCCGGTCACCTCGACGCTGCCGTCGCGCACCGCGTCCCGCAGGCCGGTCTCGCCGCGGCCGAGGGCCGCGCACGTCACGGCGTCGAGCACGAGCCGGGCGTCCGGCTCCCCGGGCGCGGGCCCGTCGCCGTACACGGGCCCCTCCCCCGGGCTTCGCCCCGGACCGTCCCCCACGTCCCCCGCCGCGCCGGCGTACAGGTGGAAGTCGCCCTCCTCCAGCCGGACTTCGACGAGCCCCTCCCCCGCCCCGGCCTCCCGCAGGGCCCGCAGCAGGGGCAGTGCGAACCAGTGCGCCCGTACGGCGTCCGTGGGCCGCCGCTCCCCCAGTTCGCCCGCGCCCCACGCGGCGAGCGCCTCCAGCACGGGCAGCAGACCGCGGCCGCGCGCGGTGAGTTCGTAGACGTACGCCGCGCCGGGCGGGGGCAGCCGGCGCCGGGTCGTCAGGCCGTCGCGCTCCATGTCCTTGAGCCGCGAGGCGAGTACGTCCGTGCTGACGCCGGGCAGGTCGGCGTGCAGGTCGGTGTAGCGCCGCGGACCGGCGAGCAGCTCCCGGACGATCAGCAGGGTCCAGCGGTCGCCGACGGCGTCGAGCGCGCGGGCGGCGGAACAGTACTGGTCGTAGCTACGGCGTGCGCGAGGTGACATGCGACGCAGTGTAGACAAGTCGTTGGACTTTCCAAGCTGCCACTTGGTAAAACCAAGCAACACCAGATACCGGAGGGGAAGCCGCGCATGGAGTTCCGGCAGTCGAACAAGCTCAGCGAGGTCTGTTACGAGATCCGCGGCCCGGTCATCGAGCAGGCCAACGCACTGGAGGAGGCCGGGCACAGCGTGCTGCGGCTGAACACCGGCAACCCCGCCCTCTTCGGTTTCGAGGCGCCGGAGGAGATCGTCCAGGACATGATCCGCATGCTGCCGCAGGCGCACGGCTACACGGACTCGCGCGGCATCCTCTCCGCCCGCCGGGCCGTCGCCCAGCGCTACCAGGCCCTCGGCCTGGAGGTCGACGTGGACGACGTCTACCTGGGCAACGGCGTCTCGGAGCTGATCTCCATGGCCGTACAGGCCCTGCTGGAGGACGGCGACGAGGTACTGATCCCCGCCCCCGACTTCCCCCTCTGGACGGCGGTGACCACCCTCGCGGGCGGCAAGGCGGTGCACTACCTCTGCGACGAACAGGCGGAGTGGTACCCGGACCTGGCCGACCTGGAGTCGAAGATCACCGACCGCACCAAGGCGGTCGTCCTCATCAACCCCAACAACCCCACCGGCGCGGTCTACCCCAAGGAGATCGTCGAGGGCATCCTCGACCTCGCCCGCCGGCACGGCCTGATGGTCCTCGCCGACGAGATCTACGACCGGATCCTGTACGACGGCGCCGTGCACCACTCGGCCGCCGCCCTCGCCCCCGACCTGGTGGTCCTGACCTTCTGCGGCCTGTCCAAGACCTACCGGGTGGCGGGCTTCCGCTCCGGCTGGCTGGTGGTGACGGGGCCGAGGCAGCACGCGAAGGACTACCTGGAGGGCCTGACCATGCTGGCCTCCATGCGCCTGTGCGCCAACGCGCCCGCCCAGTACGCCATCCAGGCCGCGCTCGGCGGCCGCCAGTCCATCCACGAGCTGACGGCCCCCGGCGGACGGCTGTGCGAACAGCGGGACGTGGCCTGGGAGAAGCTGAACGAGATCCCCGGCGTGTCCTGCGTCAAACCCAAGGGCGCGCTGTACGCGTTCCCGCGCATCGACCCGAAGGTCCACAAGATCCACGACGACGAGCGCTTCGTCCTGGACCTGCTGCTCCGCGAGAAGATCCAGGTGGTGCAGGGCACGGGGTTCAACTGGCCGAGCCCGGACCACTTCCGCGTGCTCACCCTGCCGTACGCGGACGACCTGGAGGCGGCGGTGGGGCGCATCGGGCGGTTCCTGAGCGGTTACCGGCAGTAGGCGCGCCGCCGGTTCACCAGTGGGACAGGACCTGCGGGACCGGCTGGCCGGGCGCCTCGGCGACGCGGGCGAGTGCCCCGTCGCTCAGCCACCCCCGTTCCGGGTACGGCAGGTCCGGTCACTGAAGCAGACGCGACCGGCAGACGGCCTGAAGGGAACTTCCGGCCGTAGCCTGGTGGCATGGGTGATCTTTTTCTGGTCCGGCACGGTGAGACCGAGTGGTCGCGCTCCGGACGGCACACCGGGCTGACGGACGTACCACTGACCGAGCACGGGCGGGAGCAGGCGCGGAGTCTGGTGCCGCTGATCCGGTCGCACCGCATCGGGGCCGCCCTCGTCAGCCCCTTCCAGCGGGCCCGGGAGACGGCCGAGCTGATCGGGCTGCACGAGGTGCGCATCGAGCCGGACCTGCACGAGTGGGACTACGGCGGCTACGAGGGGATCACGACCGTCGAGATCCACCGGAGCCGGCCGGACTGGTTCCTCTTCACGGACGGGGTCGCACCCGGACCGCCGGACCACCCCGGGGAGACGCCCGAGCAGGTGGGCGAGCGGGCCGACCGGGTGCTGGCCACGGTGGAGGCCGCCTTCGCCAACACCGAGGGCTGCGTGGTGCTGGTGGCACACGGGCACTTCCTGCGGGTGCTGACCGCCCGGCACCTGGGCCTCCCGCCGTCGGACGGGGCGCTGTTCCAGCTGGGCACGGGCACGCTGTGCCGGCTGGGCACGGAGCACGGGCGGCCCGTGATCGCCGCCTGGAATGTCAGACCCCCGTCGTAGGCTTCGAAGTGTTCGAGGTCTTCGAACGCGTGACCGACGGGAGAAGGAGGGACGCCGTGGCACTGTCGCCCACCGCGGCGCAGCGGCGCGTCATCGCCGACGCCGATCCCGCCACCGGGCGCCTGAAGGGTACGCAGGCCCAGCTCGCGGCGCTGGTGAGGCGCGGGCTCGCCTTCCGGCATCCGCGCCCGCCGCACGACCACTTCCTGACGCCGGCCGGGCACCGGGTACGGGACGCGGCCGACGAGCCGGACGCGATGGCGGTGCCGCCCGAGACGCCCGCCGCACCGGACGCCGGGGGCGTGTTCGCCGCGCGGGTCGGCGGAGAGGAGGCCGTGCCGGATGACGCGGGGCCCGCGCGGCTGCGGGAGGTGCGCGGCGCCTGGCAGGGGCTGCTTGAGCTGCGCCGGATGACGCATCCCGACGGGAGCACGGACCGGCCGTGCGGGTGGGAGCGGTCGCATCTCGTGCGGGCCGCCGCGCTCGCCCTGGAGGCGGCCGGACACCGTCCCGCGGGCCCGGACGGCGACGACGGGTACCGGGTGCGGGCGACACCGCAGCCGGAGGCCGTCGCCGTGTACGAGGCGGACGGCACCGCGCTGCGGGACTGCGCGGCGACGCTGGAGCGGGCCGGGTGGCAGGCCGGGGAGCACACCGAGCCGCGCACTCGGGCCCGTTACCTGCTGGCCTCCCCGCGGAAGGTGTGACGCCTCCGTGCCAGGATCGAGCCGATCAGTACGTCCACCCGTCCACACGTCCACGACGAGAGGCAGCAGCGGTGAGCGAGCCGTTTTCCGTACCGGTGACCGTCCGCGGTTACGAGACCGACACCCAGGGCCATCTGAACCAGTCCGTGTACCTGAACTACGCCGAGCACGCCCGCTGGTCGCTGCTCCGGGCGGCCGGAATCGGGCAGGCGGAACTGGTCGCCCGCGGGGTCGGGCCCGTGGCGCTGGAGACGACCATCAGGTTCCGGCGCGAGCTGCTCGCGGGTGACGAGGTCACGGTGACCTGCGTGTTCGAGTGGGGCGAGGGCAAGACCTTCCGCATCCGGCAGCTCATCCGCAAGACGGACGGCACCGTCGCGGCGGAGGTCGAGGGCGTCGGCGGGCTCATGGATCTGCGCGAGCGCGGGCTGGTGGCGGACCCGCGGCACCGGTTCAGGGAACTGGCGGCGGACCCGGGGGTGTTCGGCCTGTAGGCGAGTACGGCCGCGTCGGACGGGCCGGGACTCCGGACGCGCCGGGACTCCGGGCGGGCCGGTGACGCGGGCGGGGGCCGGTGCCTCCGTCCGGAGGTGCCGGTCCCCGCCCGCGTCGGACCCGTCGTGTCACGGCGTGACCGCGGCCCGGTTCGCCTCGGTGAGCTCGCCGCCCGCCTCCATCGGGTGGGTCACGTCCTCCGCTTGCCGTTCCCGGCCGCCGATGTGGTTGAAGACCAGGTTGAGCAGAACGGCGGCCACACAGCCCGTCGAGATGCCCGAGTCGAGGATGATCCGCGCGTTCTCCGGGAACGCGTGGTAGAACTCCGGCGCCGCGATCGGGATGATGCCGACGGCCAGGGAGACCGCCACGATCAGGACGTTGTTGTCCTTGTCCAGGCTCGCCCGGACCAGGGTCTGGATGCCGCTGGCCGCGACCGAACCGAACAGCACCACGCCGGCGCCCCCGAGCACCGGGCGGGGCACGACGGCGATGAGTGAGGCCGCCATCGGGCACAGGCCCATCAGCACCAGGAAGCCGCCGCCCACGGCGACGACGTAGCGGCTGCGGATCCTCGTCATCGCGACCAGGCCGATGTTCTGGGCGAAGGCGCTGCACATGAAGCCGTTGAAGACCGGGCTGAGGGCGGAGCCCAGGGTGTCGGCGCGCAGGCCGGCCGCGATGGTCTTCTCGCCCGCCGGGCGGTCCACGATCTCGCCGAGGGCGAGCATGTCCGCGGTGGACTCGGTCATCGAGACCACCATCACCACGCACATGGAGAGGATCGCGGCGATCTGGAACTGCGGGGCGCCGAAGTGGAACGGTGTCGGGAAGCCGACGACGTCCGCGTCCGCGACGGGACCGAAGTCCGTGACGCCGAACGGGATCGCGAGGAGCGTGCCCGCGATCAGGCCGAGGAGCACGGCGATCTGCTTGACGAAGCCGCGGGTGAAGCGGCGCAGCAGGAGCACGATGACGAGGGTGATCGCGGCCAGGCCCAGGTTGGTCGCCGATCCGAAGCCGTCCGCCGTCGGGCTCGGTCCCTGCGCCCAGCCGAAGGCCACGGGCAGCAGGGATATGCCTATCAGGGTGATGACGGTGCCGGTGACGACCGGCGGGAAGAAGCGGATCGCCTTGCTGAAGAAGGGGGCCGCGACGAAGCCGAGGAGTCCGGCGACGATGACCGCGCCGAAGATGACCGGCAGCGCGTCGGACTTGTCGTCGGTGGAGGCGACGACCGCGGTCATGGGGGCGACACCGGCGAAGGTGACGCCGTTGACGAAGGGCAGCCGGGCGCCGATCTTCCAGATGCCGAGGGTCTGCAGGAAGGTGGCGAGGCCGGCGGTGAACAGGCAGGCGCCGGTGAGGAAGGTGAGTTCGGTGGCGCTCAGCCCGATGGCCGCGCCGACGATCAGGGGTGGGGCGACGACTCCGGCGTACATCGCGGCCACGTGCTGGAGGCCGGTCGTCGCCATCTTGAGTGGCGGGAGTTTCTCGTCAACAGGGTGGTCGGCCACGGCGGCGTTCCTCCGGTCGGTTGCACGTCGGCTCTGACGTGGGTGTCAGGGAGGTGGGACAGGTGGTCGTGCGGGACCCGGACGGACCGTTCGGGGAAACGGGGGGACCGCTCCGGGGCGTGCGCGCAGGGGCGCACGCCCCGGAGTCGGTCACCGTGGACCCCGCTCGGGTCCACGGTCACCGGCCGGAAGCCGTCCCTCCCGGCCGGAGATCAAGTGGTGTGCTGCCGTGCGGGGCTCAGTCCCGGGCGGCGATCCGTGCCAGGCGCCGTGCCTCGTCCCGCGTGGACCGGGCGATGGCGTCCTCGTCGACCGTGAGCAGCCTGCCCTCCTCGACGATCCGGCGGCCGCCCACGAACGACGCCGTCACCGGCGCGGCGGCACCGAAGACCAGGGCGGTCACCGGGTCGGCGATCGAGGAGTGGGCCAGGGTGTCCATGCGCCACAGCACCAGGTCGGCGAGCTTGCCCGCCTCCAGGGAGCCGGTCTCGGCCGCCCGGCCCAGCACCTGGGCGCCACCGTACGTGCCCAGCCGCAGTGCCTCGCGGGCGTTCAGCGCGGCCTCGCGGTGGGCGCCGAGGCGGTTGACGAGCAGGGCGTTGCGCAGCTCGGTGTGGAGTTCGCCGGACTCGTTGGAGGCGCTGCCGTCGACGCCGAGGCCGACCGGGACGCCTGCGGCGAGCATGTCGGGGACCCGCGCGATGCCGGCGGCCAGGCGGGCGTTGGAGGACGGGCAGTGGGCGACGCCGGTGCCGGTGCGGGCGAAGGCGGCGATGTCGGAGTCGTTCATGTGGACGCAGTGCGCCATCCACACGTCCTCACCGAGCCAGCCGGTGGACTCGAAGTAGTCGGTCGGACCCATGCCGAACAGCTCGTGGCAGAACTTCTCCTCCTCCACCGTCTCCGCGCCGTGGGTGTGCAGCCGCACTCCGAGCCGACGGGCCAACTCCGCTCCCCGGCGCATCAGTTCGGTGGAGACGGAGAAGGGCGAGCAGGGCGCCACCGCGACCTGGGTCATCGCGCCGAAGGAGGAGTCGTGGTGCTCCTGCACCGTGGCCTCGGTGGCGGCCAGCGCGTCGTCCAGGCTCTCCACCGCGAAGTCCGGCGGCAGTCCGCCGTCGGACTCGCCGCGGTCCATGGAGCCACGGGCGAGGGTGAAGCGGACGCCCGTTTCACGGGCGGCCCGGATGACCGCTCCCGACAGGTCGCCGGTGCCCCGCGGGTAGACGTAGTGGTGGTCCATGGCGGTGGTGACGCCGCCGCGGGCCATCATGGCCAGGGAGCCCCGGGCCGCCGCGTACACCATCGGCTCGTCGATGCGCGCCCAGGTCGGGTACAGCGCGACCAGCCAGTCGAACAGGTTGTGGTCGGTGGCCAGGCCCCTGGTGATCCACTGGTAGAAGTGGTGGTGGGTGTTGACCAGACCGGGCGTGACCAGGTGCCCGGTCGCGTCGATCCGGCGTACGACGTTCGCCAGGTCCCCGGGGGCCCCGCCCGCGCCGACGGACTCGATCCTGGTGCCGGCGATCACGACGTGGCCGGAGGCGTACTCGGTGTCGCCCGGGTCCACGGTGGCGATCGCGCAGTTCTCGATGACGGTGCGCTCGGCCGCCGGTGCTGCTGCCATGCTGCTTCCTTGCTGTTCGGTGGGGCCCGTGGGCGGGGAGTCGAGTACCCACGAGGAGGGCACGGCAGGACCCTAGGAGGATTCGAGTGCCGGAACCGTGCCCCGGCTCCGGGTGCCGAGCGGGTGGAAGAACAGGTTGCGGGCGGCCGCGACGATCGCCCCGGCGCCGATGCCGGAGCCCGGTACGGTGGCGGGCGCTTTCGCAGGCAGTGCCATGGTGTGTCCTCCGGTGTGGCGCGCCACCGGCCCGGGGGGCGGGGCCGGGTGGCGCGCTTCCCGCGTCAGAGGTTGGTCATGTCGACCGGGATGAGTTGCTCGGCGCCGTCCCGCAGGATGGTGGCCTCGATCAGGCCGTAGGGGCGGTCGGCGGCGTAGTACACGGCGCCGTCCTTGGCCTCGTTGTCGATTCCGAAGGGCGACAGGTCCGAGCGGAAGTGGTGCTTGTTGGGCATCGAGAAGCGGATCTCGTCGACCTCGTCGCGGGAGTTCAGCACCCGCACACCCATCTCGAAAAGGGTCTGCTGGAGCGAGTACGAGTAGGTCTCGGCGAACGCCTGCAGCGCGTGCTTGCGCACCCCGCCGTACGAGCGGTCCCAGTCGGGGGCGTGCGAGTCGACGCCGTCCCAGTTGTGCCGCCACCAGGTGGAGACGGTGGTGGCGAGGATGCGGTCGTGGTCCTCCTGAAGGGTCGTGTACTTGTCCTTGAGGAAGCCGAAGAACTCGGAGTTGGTGGAGTTCAGGACGGTCAGGTCCTTGAATCCGGAGAGCACCTGGATGCCGTGGCCGTCGTAGGTGATCTGCGCGACGCGGGTCTCCCGGCCGTTGCGGACGAAGGAGTGGGCGATCTCCTCCGAGCCGACGAAGCGGGCGCCGCCCTTCGAGGTCTCGATCCGCTCCCAGGAGTACTCCTCGACGCGGATGCGGGCCCGGTGGATGGGCTCGTTGTCGTCCACGAAGTGGCGGGCGAGCTTGACGCCGAGGTCCTCGGCGCTCTGGATCCCGTGCTCCTTGGCGAAGGCGAACACCGTGTTCTTGGTGGTGTCGGTCGGCAGGACGTTCGCGTTGGAGCCGCTGCGGTGGACCTCCTCCATGTCGCCGGACAGGGCGACGGAGACGTTCAGGTCCTTGATGTGGTGCGTGTCGCCGTCACGCGTGATCTTGACGACGCGGTTCTCTGCCTTGCCGTACTGGTTCTGTCCCAGGACGAAACGGGTCATGTGTCGGTCAGCTCCCTCGGTAAACGGAGTAGCCGAACGGGTTGAGCAGCAGCGGAACGTGGTAGTGCTCGCCGGGCACCACCGCGAAGGTGATGGTGACCTCGGGGAAGAACACGGGCCGGCCGTTCTCGCTGTCCCGGAGCGCGGGGGCGTCCTGCTGGGCCGCGGCTTGTTTCTTGGCGAAGTACGTCTCGGTGTCGAAGTCGAGCCGTACGTGTGTGGTGCCCTCCGGCAGGGCCGGGAGGTCCTTGCACCGGCCGTCGGCGTCGGTCGCGGAGCCGCCGAGCGCCTGCCAGTCCCCTTCCTGCCCGTGGGGGGCGGAGCGGCCCCCGCGGGCCGCGAGACGGACGGCGACGCCCCCGGCGGGGCGGCCGGCGCTGGTGTCCAGGACGTGTGTGGACACGGAGGCGGTGGTGCTGGTGCTCATGGTCGGGCGTCCTGTTCGACGAGTCGGGTCAGGCGGATACGGTTGATCTTCCCCAGTTCGGTGCGGATGATCTCCCGCTCCTGCTCGGGCGAGTTGCCGATCCGCTCCAGAGCCGCGTCGCGCATCTGCTCGCCGCTCCTGCCGGTGGCGCAGATGAGGAAGACGTGGCCGAACCTCTCCTGGTAGGCCAGGTTCAGTTCGAGCATCTCCGCCTTGAGTTCCTCGGCGGCGCCGGCCATGCCCGCCTGTTCGCGGGACGAGGCCGGGTCGCCCGGCTCGGGGCGGCCGATCGGCGGGTGTCCGGCCATCGCCTCCGCGAGGTCCGCCGCGGTCAGCCCGGCCATGGCGGCGTCGCTGGCGGCGTAGAGGTCCTCGGGGGTGGCGAAGGGACGGGCGGCGAGCAGCTGCCGGGCCCATGCCGTGGAGGCGCACGCCTCGTGGAGTGCGGCGCGTGCCGCGGACTCCTCGAGGGTGTTGAATCGGGCCAGGCCCGACGCGGAAGTGGACGTCACGGGAGCCTCCGTGGCCTTGTGCTGAACGGGCGTGCCGATAGCTAACGCCTTCGGAAACAAGCCGTCAACACTTTGTTGAAAATTCGGGGTGCCAAAAGCCGCCGCCCGGTTGCCGGACGGCGGCTGGAGGCTCGCGGGAAGCTCGCCGGTCAGGCGCCCTTCTCGCGGTTGAGGTAGTTGTACACGGTGAAGCGGCTCACGCCGAGGGCACCCGCGACCGTCTCCACGCCGTGCCGTACGGCGAAGGCGCCGCGCGCTTCCAGGGCCCGCACGACCTCCTGCTTGGCCCGGCGGTCGAGGTCGGCCAGCGGTCTGCCCTGCCGGCGCTCCATGGCGGCCAGGATGTGGTCCAGGGAGTCGGCGAGCTGGGGCAGGCGCACGGCGACGACGTCGGCACCCTCCCAGGAGAGCACGACGTCCTCCCGGCCCGCCTCGTCCGGCGGCAGCATCTCGCCGCCCATGGCGTCGACCAGGGGCTTGACGGCCGCGATGAACGGCTCCTCGGCGTGGCCGGTCACCGCTCCCCCTCCTCGACCACGTTGACCTGCAGCGAGATCCGGGTGGCGCCCGCCTCCAGGGACCGGCGCAGCAGCGCTTCGACGGCGCCCAGCACCTGGTCGGCGCCGCCCTCGGCGGTGTTGCCGAACGGGCCGACGTCGACCGCGTCCAGGTCGGCGGCCTCGACGACCTCCCGGGCCACCACCGCGTGGGCGGGCGCCTCGTCCAGGTCGAAGGGTTCGGTCGTGAACTCCACTCTCAATCGCACGCGGTCAACCTAACGCGGGGTGACCGCCTTCCGCCGCCCCCTCTTGACAAGTGCGAGACTCCACCGGCAATCTTCCATTAAGCAGAAACGAACTTCCGTAATACGGAAATACCATCGAACGGAAGGGAGCGCGGCACCCGATGGGATTCGCAGATCAGCGCTTCAACGTCAACCTGTCGATCCTCTTCACGGAACTCCCGCTCCTGGAGCGTCCCGCGGCGGCCGCCGCGGCCGGCTTCACCGCGGTCGAGCTGTGGTGGCCCTGGATCGACTCGCCCACCCCCGAACAGTCCGAACTCGATGCCCTGAGGGCGGCCGTCGAGGACGCGGGTGTCCGGCTCACCGGGCTGAACTTCTACGCCGGGCGGCTGCCCGGCCCCGACCGCGGCGCCCTCTCCCTGCCCGGCGAGGAGTCGGACCGCTTCCGCGCCAACGTCGACGTGGCCGCCGCCTTCGCGAAGTCGCTGGGCTGCACGGCTCTCAACGCCCTGTACGGCAACCGCGTCGAGGGCGTGGACCCGGCGGAGCAGGACCGGCTCGCGCTGGAGAACCTGGTCCTGGCCGCCCGCGCGGCCGACCGGATCGGCGCGATCCTGCTGATCGAGGCGCTCAACAGGCCCGAGTCGCCGCTGTACCCGCTGGTGTCGGCGCCGGCCGCGATCGAGGTCGTGGACAAGGTCAACGAGGCCACCGGCCTGGACAACGCCAAGTTCCTCATGGACCTCTACCACCTGTCCATGAACGGCGAGGACCTGCCCCGGGTGATCGACGCCTACGCCGCGCGGACCGGCCACGTCCAGATCGCCGACAACCCGGGCCGCGGCGCCCCCGGCACGGGCTCCCTCCCGCTCGAGGAGCTGCTCGGCCGGCTGGCCGGGGCGGGATACGAGGGCTGGGTCGGCCTGGAGTACAAGCCGGGCGAGAACCCCAGCGCCGAGTCCTTCTCCTGGCTGCCGGCCGGGGCCCGCGCGGCCCGCTGAGCGCCACCCGCAGAGAACTTCTCAGAGAGGTACCCACCATGAGCACGCTCCCCAAGGTCGCCTGGATCGGTCTCGGCATCATGGGCTCCCCCATGTCCGAGAACCTGATCAAGGCGGGTTACCAGGTCACCGGCTTCACGCTGGAGCAGGACAAGCTGGACCGTCTGTCCGCAGCAGGCGGCACCGCGGCCGGCTCGATCGCCGAGGCCGTGCGCGACGCCGACGTCGTCGTCACCATGGTGCCCGCGTCGCCGCAGGTCGAGGCGATCGCCTACGGCCCCGACGGAATCCTGGAGAACGCGAGGTCCGGCGCGCTGCTGGTCGACATGTCCTCGATCACCCCGCAGACCTCGGTGGACCTCGCGAAGGCCGCGAAGGACAAGGGCATCCGCGTCCTGGACGCCCCCGTCTCCGGCGGCGAGGCAGGCGCCATCGAGGCCGTGCTGTCCATCATGGCCGGTGGTGAGCAGACCGACTTCGACGAGGCCAAGCCGCTCCTGGAGGCACTCGGCAGGACCATCGTGCTGTGCGGTCCGCACGGCTCGGGGCAGACCGTGAAGGCCGCCAACCAGCTGATCGTCGCCGTGAACATCCAGGCGTGCGCCGAGGCCGTGGTCTTCCTGGAGAAGTCGGGCGTGGACCTCGGGGCCGCCCTCGACGTCCTCAACGGCGGTCTGGCCGGCTCGACCGTGCTGACGCGGAAGAAGGACAACTTCCTGAACCGCGACTTCAAGCCGGGCTTCCGCATCGACCTGCACCACAAGGACATGGGCATCGTCACCGACGCCGCCCGCAACGTGGGCGCCGCGCTGCCGGTCGGCGCCGTGGTGGCCCAGCTGGTCGCGTCGCTGCGCGCCCAGGGCGACGGCGGCCTGGACCACTCGGCCCTGCTGCGGGCCGTGGAGCGCCTCTCCGGCGCCCGGGTCCGACCGTAGGCACCGCATGAGACCTCCGGATGGCGCCGCCGCTGACACCTGTCATGTCGCGCCCGAGCGGCGGCGCCGTCCGGAACCCTTCAACAAACTGTTGACGTGCCCTCGCTCCAAACCTAAGCTCCACGAAGCGGAAACAAGTTTCCACTGAATCCTCGCTCGGAAGGTCCACGATGTCGCAGCGCGTGCTCACGACAGAGTCCGGCGCCCCGGTCGCCGACAACCAGAATTCCGCTTCCGCCGGCATCGGCGGCCCCCTCCTGATCCAGGACCAGCACCTCATCGAGAAGCTCGCCCGCTTCAACCGGGAGCGCATCCCGGAGCGCGTGGTGCACGCCCGCGGGTCCGGCGCCTACGGCTACTTCGAGGTGACCGACGACGTCACCGACCACACGCACGCCGACTTCCTGAACACCGTCGGCAAGCGCACCGAGGTCTTCCTGCGCTTCTCCACCGTGGCCGACTCGCTGGGCGGCGCGGACGCGGTCCGCGACCCGCGCGGCTTCGCGCTGAAGTTCTACACCGAGGAGGGCAACTACGACCTCGTCGGCAACAACACCCCGGTCTTCTTCATCAAGGACCCGATCAAGTTCCCCGACTTCATCCACTCCCAGAAGCGCGATCCGTTCTCGGGCCGCCAGGAGCCGGACAACGTCTGGGACTTCTGGGCGCACTCCCCCGAGGCCACGCACCAGGTGACCTGGCTGATGGGCGACCGCGGCATCCCCGCGTCGTACCGCCACATGGACGGCTTCGGCTCGCACACCTACCAGTGGACGAACGCCAGGGGCGAGTCCTTCTTCGTCAAGTACCACTTCAAGACCGACCAGGGCATCCGGTGCCTGACCGCCGACCGGGCCGCGCAGCTCGCGGGCCGGGACCCGGCCTCGCACCAGACGGACCTGGTGCAGGCCATCGAGCGGGGCGTGTACCCGTCCTGGACGCTGCACGTGCAGCTGATGCCGGCGGCCGAGGCGGCGAACTACCGTTTCAATCCCTTCGACGTGACGAAGGTGTGGCCGCACGGCGACTACCCGCTGCGCCGCGTGGGCCGGCTGGTCCTCGACCGCAACCCGGACAACGTCTTCGCCGAGGTCGAGCAGGCCGCGTTCTCCCCGAACAACTTCGTTCCGGGCATCGGCCCCTCCCCCGACAAGATGCTCCAGGGCCGCCTGTTCGCCTACGCGGACGCGCACCGCTACCGCCTGGGCGTCAACCACACCCAGCTCGCGGTGAACGCGCCGAAGGCCGTCCCCGGCGGCGCGGCCAACTACGGCCGCGACGGCCTGATGGCGGTCAACGCCCAGGGCCGCGGTGCCAGGAACTACGAGCCGAACTCCTACGACGGCCCCGCCGAGACCGGCCGCCCGCTGGCGGCGCCGCTCGCGGTGTCCGGCCACACCGGCACCCACGAGGCGCCGTTGCACACCAAGGACGACCCGTTCTTCCAGGCCGGTGAGCTGTACCGGCTGATGAGCGAGGACGAGCGGCAGCGACTGGTCGCGAACATCGCCGGCGGCCTGTCCCAGGTCTCCCGGAACGACGTCGTCGAGAAGAACCTCGCACACTTCCACGCCGCCGACCCCGAGTACGGCAAGCGTGTGGAGGAGGCGGTCCGCGCGCTGCGCGAGGACTGATCCACCGGCTCGCGCACGGAACCCGGCGGGGAGGCCGGGGCCGTGTGCGCGGCCCGCGCAGGCACCGAAGCGGCCCGGATGAGGGGTGACCGCCAGGTGCCGGCGCGGGCAGGGCGAGGACCGCGGCGGCCTGCGAGCCAGTGCGGTGGTGAAGGGCACGGACGTTCCTCCTACGACCTGAGGGGAGGCACGGTTCCGGCCCGTCGCACCGCCGCGGTCCCGGCCGATCGCCTCTCTTCCCGAGAGGCCCCCAAGACTCCGTCCGGCGGCGCGAACGACCTGTCGCGCCCAGCCTCGCGCCGCCGGACGGACTCCATGTGAAGAACCTTCACCGGCCGGGCGGCGCCGGATGCGGACGGTCCCGCGTCCGGCGCCGCCCGGCATTCGGCATTCGACGCTCGACGCTCGGTGGCGGGCGCTCGGCGTTCAGCGCTCGGTTCGACGCTCGGCGCTCGGCGTTCGGCGCTCGGCACTCGGTTCGGCGCTCGGCGTCGGCGTTCGGCGTTCAGCGCTCGGTTCGGCGCTCGGCGTCTGCGCTCGGCGTTCAGCGCTCGGTTCGACGCTCGACGCTCGGCGCTCGGCACTCGGTTCGGCGCTCGGCGTCGGCGTTCGGCGTTCGCCGGGGTGCGGATTCCACGCCCGCGCAGCAGCCTGAAGGCATGGCACCCCCCACGACACCCCGTCCGGAGCACGAGCACCCGCACATCGTCGTCCACTCCCCGGCCCTGGACGGCTCCCGCCGGGTCACTTCCGGCGACCAGACACTCGGCGTCGCCTCGCACATCGACGACGTCGCCGAACTGCTGCGCCTCGCCGACCTTTACGTGACCGACGTCGAGGACAGCGAACTGGTCGAGTGGCAGGGCGGCGGTCCGGACGACTGGCCGGGACTGCACGAGCACTCCGGGCACTGACCCACGCATGGGCGCCCCCGGCAGCGGGCACAACCCCGGCACGGGGCACACGGGGCACACGGGGCACACGGGGCACACGGGGCACGGGCACACGGGGGGCCGGGCGGGCCCCGCGAGCACACACCGAGGAGCGGCCCGCCCCGGTGGGGACGGACCGCTCCCGGCTCACTCGACGCAGTGGGTACGCGTCAGACCTTCAGCGGCCGGATCGCGGTCGGGGCGTGCCCCGGCTCGGTCGCCGGCTCCTCGAACTCCGTGACGGCGCCGATGTCGTTGGTGCCCGACATGGAGATGTTGGTGACGCGTTCGAGGATCGCCTCGACGACGACCGGCACCCGGTGCTCGGCGGCCAGCTTCTTGGCCTGCTCCAGCGCCGCGCCCAGCCCGGCGGGGTCGGTCACCCGGATCGCCTTGCAGCCCAGGCCCTCGGCGACCTTGACGTGATCGACGCCGTAGACGCCCAGCTCGGGCGAGTTGATGTTCTCGAACTCCAGGTTGACCTGGAAGTCGATCTCGAACGCCCGCTGTGCCTGGCGGATCAGGCCCAGGTAGGAGTTGTTGACCAGGACGTGCACGTACGGGATCTTGTGCTGCGCGCCGACGGCCAGTTCCTCCAGCATGAACTGGAAGTCGTAGTCGCCGGAGAGCGCCACGACCTGGGCGTCCGGGTCGGCCTTGGCGACACCGAGCGCGGCCGGGACGGTCCAGCCGAGCGGGCCCGCCTGGCCGCAGTTGATCCAGTGCCGCGGACGGTAGACGTGCAGCATCTGCGCGCCGGCGATCTGGGAGAGGCCGATGGTGGAGACGTACCGGGTCTCCGGGCCGAAGGCCTTGTTCATCTCCTCGTAGACGCGCTGCGGCTTGATCGGGATGTCGTCGAAGTGCGTACGGCGCTGGAGGGTGGCCCTGCGCTCCTGCGCGGAGGCCGCCCAGGCGGAGCGGTCGGGCAGCTTGCCGGCCGCCTTCAGCTCCTTGGCGACCTCGACGAACAGTTCGAGGGCGGCCCTGGCGTCGGAGGCGATGCCGTAGTCGGGGGCGAAGATCCTGCCGAGCTGGGTCGGCTCGACGTCGACGTGGACGAACTTGCGGCCGGCCGTGTAGACGTCCAGCTTGCCGGTGTGCCGGTTGGCCCAGCGGTTGCCGATGCCGAGGACGAAGTCGGACTCCAGGAACGTCGCGTTGCCGTAGCGGTGCGAGGTCTGCAGGCCGACCATGCCGGCGTTCAGCTCGTGGTCGTCGGGCAGGATGCCCCAGCCCATCAGGGTCGGCACGACCGGGGTGCCGGTCAGCTCGGCGAACTCCACGAGCAGGCCGGCGGCGTCGGCGTTGATGACACCGCCGCCGGCCACGAGCAGCGGGCGCTCGGCGGCGTTGAGCAGGCCGATGGCCTTCTCGATCTGGGCACGGGTGGCGACGGGCCGGTAGACGGGCAGCGGCTCGTAGGTCTCCGGGTCGAACTCGATCTCCGTCATCTGGACGTCGATCGGCAGGTCGATGAGGACCGGGCCGGGACGGCCGGAGCGCATCAGGTGGAACGCCTGCTGGAAGACGCCGGGGACCTGCGCGGCCTCCAGGACGGTGACCGCCATCTTCGTCACCGGCTTGGCGATGGAGGCGATGTCGACGGCCTGGAAGTCCTCCTTGTGGATCACCGCGGTCGGCGCCTGGCCGGTGATGCACAGGATCGGGATCGAGTCGCCGATCGCCGAGTACAGGCCGGTGATCATGTCGGTGCCGGCCGGTCCCGAGGTGCCGACGCAGACGCCGATGTTGCCGGGACTGGTGCGGGTGTAGCCCTCGGCCATGTGCGAGGCGCCCTCGACATGGCGGGCGAGGGTGTGCTGGACGCCGCCGGACGCCTTGAGCGCCGCGTAGAACGGGTTGATCGCCGCGCCCGGCACACCGAACGCGTCGGTGACGCCCTCGCGCTTGAGAATCTCAACTGCCGCTCGGGCAGCGGTCATACGAGCCATCGAGTACTCCTGCTCCGGCTGTCGGATTCGCACTCCCGTCGCGCCCCGCGGTGAGCCTCTTCCGTAGCAACTTCCGTATGGCGAAATTTGTTTTCTGCGATCTGGAAGTAATGTAAGTGGGCAGCCGATGACCGTCAAGAGAGGACGATGGGGGTCATGTCCGAGACCATCTCGGTGTGCTGCACCGCCTGCGGGCGCCGGCACCGCTACACGGCACCGTCGTATCCCTGCGCCTGCGGGGCGCCCGTCGCCCCGCGGCTCGATCCGCGCGGGTCCGCGACCGCGGTCGGCCACCGGGCGTGGGACGAGGAGTGGATCGGGGTGCGCTGCGCGGCCTGCGGGGCCGAGGGCAGGTGGCCGCGGCCGGAGCTGGGCTGCCCGTGCGGGACGGTGCTGTGCGTGCCGGTGGACCCCGCCGCGGGCCGGCGCGCCCCCGGTTCGCGGGTCCCGGCGCACCGGTCCGTTCCGATCCGCAGCGCCCGCGACGCGGTCACCGCCGCCGTCCTGTATCTGCGCGGGCTGGGCCACCGGGACGTGCGCCGTGCCGATCAGCGTCCCCTGGCCGGTATCGGTCTGGCCGCACCCGGCGTCGTCGTCCAGGTGGATCCGACGGTGGGTCCGGCCTCGGTGCGGGACGTGGAGTGCCTCTGGCTGACGGCCATGGCGGAGTCGGCGCGGGGCGTGTACTTCTCGCTGGCCGGGTACGCCGAGGAGGCGCGCGTACGCGCGGACCTGCTGGACGTCCCGCTCTTCGTGCTCGATCCGACGGGGGTGCCGCGTCCGGCGAACGCGCCGGCCGCGGCGCTGGACGCCACGGCCGGCTGGGACTGACTCGGCGACTACCGTGCCGCGAACCCGAAGGTGGTGCCGGAGGCGGGGAGACCGCCCTGTCCCGGCTGGTAGGCGGTGACCGCGGTGTTGGTCTCACCGAGGGTCACGTTGGACATCGGCAGGGCGTACAGCGCGCCGGTGCTGGTCGGACCGTAGGGCATGCCCACGTACAGGTGGGTGCCGGTGAAGTGGATGCTGGAGCCGAGGTGCTGGTTCGCGCCCGGCGTCCCGGGGATGCCGTCGCCGTCGCCGGCCTCGATCCACTTGTCGTTGGCACCGCGCGAACCGAGCAGCGAGAAGACGTGCACCGCCCCCGCACCGGCCGTCGAGCCGATGGCCTCGTCCGGGATGCCGACGGCCAGCTTCATGGTCGCCGTGGTGCTCACCTCGCGCGGTGCGGTGTTGATCGCGGTCAAGGTGGCGCCGAAGTGGTCACCGGCCTCGGAGGCGCCGGAGACGTCGTCGTCGGCGGTGCCGGAGTAGTAGTTGTTCATCTGCGTGTAGGTGCCCGCGGCGGTGACGCGGAAGGTGATGACGTTGCCCGTCTCCGCCTTGTCGGCGCCGTTGATGCCCAGGGCCTCGCCCGGCGAACCGACCGCGAGGATCGACTCGTCGGCGCGCGCCGCGCCGGAGGGGCGGTACGGGGCGAGGGCCAGGGCGGCGCCGAAGCGGTCACCGGCCTCGGCACCGCCGGAGACGGTGTCCAGGTCCAGGTCGAGACCGAACAGCGGGGTGGGCCGCTTCTCGCTGTTCAGCGTGTGCGAGAAGACCGCGAGGTTGCCCGCGGCGGCATCGGCGCCGATGGCCTCGTCGGGCGCTCCGATGGCGAGGTGGTTGGCGTCGGCGGCGAGCACCGCGCCGAAACGGTCGTTGGCCTCCACGGCGCCGGGCACGTCCAGCCGATCCTGGTGCACGGAGACGTTGGTGCCACCGCGCACGTAGAACGCCTCGCCCGCGTGGGCGGCGCCGCTCAGGCCCTCGCCGGGGGTGCCGATGACGACGAAGGGCTCGCCGGCCGCGGTGGTGCCGGCCGCCATGGCCTGCCCCATCAGGTCACCCGTCTCCGGAGTGGAGGCATTGATGGAGCCATTGCCCGCGCCCTGCTGGAAGTGCGTGTCCTTGGTGGCTCCGGTGCCGAGGCCGCCAGGGGCGCCGTACAGGAGGTCGGCCATGCCCGCGTCCACGGCGTCGCCCAGGTTCTCGCCCGGCACGCCGACGGCCAGATCCGTGCAGCCGTCCTCGTTGTAGTCGACGGTGGCGATGGCCTGGCCGAAGAGGTCGTTGGCCTCTGCGCCACCCGGGACCCAGTCGAGGTCCTGGTCGATCTGGGCGGTGCCCCTGTCCCCGCCGTACACGACCCGGACCAGGCCCGCCTTGGCGTCGCCGCCGACGGCGGCCTCGGGGTCGGAAACGGCGATGTCCTCCACGCCGTCGCAGTCGAAGTCGGTGATCCGGTTGGCGCCGGTCTTGGACGCCACCCAGGAGCCGAGGTCGTCGACGCGGGTGACGATGCCGCCGGTGCGCGTCTCGGTGGCGTCGATGCCGTAGCAGCCGCCCTGGTAGGAGCGGCTGCTCAGGGCGGCCAACTGCTGGGCGCCGTTCACGGTGCGCACCAGCGGGCCGCCGGTATCGCCCATGCACGCGGCCGCGCCGTCCTTGCCGGTCACCGCCGCGGTGGTGGCGTCCGGCGCGTCCACCGAGAAGACGCCGGTGTGCAGGTTCAGCGGGGCCCACTCGGTCTTGCTGCGGCCGTAACCGGCGAGCGTCAGGTCCTCGCCGGCGGTGGGGGCGGCGGTGGCCAGGGCGAGCGGGGTGACAGTGGTGACCGGGCGGTTCAGCCGGGCCAGGACCAGGTCGCGGTCGGTGCGGGGCACCAGCTCCACGACCGTGCGGACGGCACCCCCGGTCCCCGTGAGGTCGGCGCGGCCGATGGTCGCCGTGGTGGTCCGGGTCGGCTTGCCCGCGGACACGGCGAGGCTCTCGGCGGGGTTGTCGGCGAAGCAACTGGCGGCGGTCAGCAGCCACTCGGTGTCGACCAGGACGCCGGAGCAGCCGCGGTCGTGGTCGCCGATCACCAGCCGCGCGGTGTACGCGTGGGTGGTGTCGGAGCCGGCCGCGGCGGGGCCGGTGACGGCGGCCGCCGGGGACGCGGTCATGAGCGCGGAGCTCGCGGCCAGGGACACCGCGAGTGCGGCGAAGCGTATGTACCCGGGGTGACCCACTGATCTAGCCCCGGGTATTCAGCGGAATTAAGGGATCTGACGCCCCGATAGCAGAAAGGTGCCGTTGACCTGCGAGGATGCGAGTGTCTAGATCGTATCC